>CAXUHK010000020.1:20377-26870 GCA_964250775.1 uncultured Acetobacteraceae bacterium
CCGCGGGGTTACCGGCAGGACAACGGTGCGGTGGGGCGGCCAGCAATGGCCGCCACATTTGTATTTTGTGATGCGCAATGATTTACCGCCTGTTCACGAATTTGTCGGAATGTATTTGAGCGGAAGCGGCTAATGTCCCGTCGCGTTGTGCGGCAAGCTGCCGGCTGTGCGGGATGAAACGCCATGGATGAACCAATTATCGCAGGCTTGCCGGACTCCGGTCGCTTCAACACGCCGCAGACCGAGGCCGTGCGGCGCGTGCTGCAACGCCTGCGCGATCACACTTCCCAGGCCGACTTGCTATTCCTCGAGCGGTGGGAACTGCGCCCGCTGCCGGGCAGTGCCGCGGCGTTGCGGGTCGGGCAGATCCGCCGCGCCAATCCGACGCTCGCGGCCGAGATACGCGCCGAGCTGTCGCGCGGCCGCCCGCTCACCGCCGCAGAGCGCGACGCCCTGCGGCGCTGAGCGCGGGTCAGTCGGCTGCCGCAACCAGCCTTCGATGGCTGCGTTGCCCGACCATGCTCGACAAGGCCCCAAATGCTTAGCAAGATTTGGCAGGCGCTGAAGGCCTCGGGATTCGGCTTCTTCACCGACGGCTGCCTGAGCCGCGGGGCGGCGATCGCCTACTACACCGTGTTCTCGCTGGCGCCGGTGCTGCTGATCGTGGTCGCCATCGCCGGGCTGGTGTTCGGCGACGACGCGGCGCGCGGCGCCATCCGCGACCAGATCAGCGGCCTGATGGGCGCCTCCAGCGCCGACGCGATCCAGGGCATGATCCAGAACGCCTCGAACAAGAACTCCGGCATCATCGCCACCGTGATCGGGGCCGTCACCCTGCTGGTGGCCGCCAGCGGCGTGTTCCTCGAGATGCAGACGGCGCTCAACGCCATCTGGAAGGTCGAGCCGCCGGAAGGGATGGTGTCGCAGCTCGTGCGCGCCCGGCTGCAGAGCTTGGGACTGGTCATGACGCTCGGGTTCCTGCTGATGGTCTCGCTGCTGATCAGCGCGGCCCTCACGGCGCTCGACACCTTCCTGGCCAACCGGCTGCCGGGCGTGCATCTGGCGCTGCGCGGGCTGAGCCTGCTGCTGTCGTTCGGGCTCATCACGGCGCTGTTCGCGGCGATCTACAAGGTCCTGCCGGACACCGACGTGGCTTGGCGCGACGTCGGCATCGGCGCCGTGGTGACGGCGCTGCTGTTCACCCTCGGCAAGTACGGCATCAGCCTCTACATCGGCAGCAGCCGGATCGCCACCACCTACGGCGCCGCGGGCGCACTCGCCATCATCCTGGTGTGGATTTACTATTCCAGCCAGATCTTCCTGCTGGGCGCCGAGTTCACGATGGCCTGGGCTCAGGCCAATGGCAGCCATGTCGGGCGCCGTCCGGGCAGTCGCCGCGGCCACGGCGAGATCGCCCGGCTGAAGGCGACCCTTGAGACCCATTCCGTCCGGCGGCGGCGCTGGGCCTTGCCATGGAGGACGCGCGATGGATGACGAGAAGCCGGCGCCCGAGACGCTGCCGGGCAACCATGGCCAGTTCGGCGCCGACAACGCGACCGAGGGCTACGAGAAGCTGCGGCCGGAGCCGCCCGTCGCGGATCGGCCGAAGCCGGTCGGGGACCACTGATGGCCTCCTTACAGGAATTGGCGGAACGCCATGGCGTGGGCGTCGAGGCGGTGCAGGCGTTGCAGGACGCGGTGCGCCGGGGCGGCGGCAGCCAGGCGCAGTTCAGCCATCGCGACCTCGGCGGCATGGGCCAGTGGTCGGCCGGCGGCATGACGCAGATCGGCGACATGTTCAACACGGCGCTGCGCGACAAGGTGGCGGCGCTCTGCGCCGAGTTGGGGGCCGGGCTGGCGCGACAGCCCGCCGACTCGCCGCCAACCCCGCCCGCCACCGTCTCGGGAGATTGGTGGCCGAGCGGGCTGGGGCGTCGCTCGGCATCCGGCGCGCAGAACGGGATGCGCTACGCCTGCTTCCCCGACGCCCGCCGCGTGGCGATCGAGCAGGCCGGCCGGGTCACGGTCTACGACAGCGGCGAGCACCGCATCCACGGCGTCTCGCAGTCGCAATCGGGCACGCAGGACCTCAGCTTCGCCACCCAGGACGGCAGCGTCCGCGCCAGCGACCTGCCGGTCGCCGGCTGAACGGTTGCGCGTCGCCCCCGGCGATGGCAGCGTCGGCACGGTGCAAGGGAGGCAACGATGGCAGCCAGCAAGGTGTTCCCCGACCCGGCCGCCGCCCTGGCCGGCCTGTTGCGCGACGGCATGACGGTGATGTCTGGCGGCTTCGGCCTGTGCGGCATCCCGTCGGCGCTGATCGAGGCGGTCCGCGCGTCCGGCGTGCGCGACCTGACCGTGATCTCGAACAATGCCGGCATCGACGAGGTGGGCCTGGGCCTGCTGCTCGCGACCCGGCAGATCCGCAAGATGGTCAGCTCGTACGTGGGCGAGAACGCGACCTTCGCCCGGCAGTACCTCGCGGGCGAGCTGGAGATCGAGTTCAACCCGCAGGGTACGCTGGCCGAGCGCATCCGCGCCGGCGGCGCCGGCATCCCCGCCTTCTTCACCGCGACCGGCGTTGGCACCGACGTCGCCGAAGGCAAGGACGTGCGCGCTTTCGATGGCAAGCAGTACGTGATGGAGCGCGCGCTGTTCGCCGATCTCGCGATCGTCCATGCCTGGAAGGCCGACGCCGAGGGCAACCTGGTGTTCCGCAAGACCGCGCGCAACTTCAACCCGATCATGGCGACCGCCGCCACGACGACGGTGGCCGAGGTCGAGCTGCTGGTGCAGCCGGGCGAGATCGACCCCGACCATATCGTCACTCCCGGCATCTTCGTGAGCCGCATCGTACACGTTCCCGATCACGAGAAACGCATCGAGCAGCGCACCGTGCGGCAGCGGGCCTGAGGAGGAAGCACATGGCCTGGACCCGTGACCAGATGGCGGCGCGCGCGGCGCGCGAGTTGCAGGATGGCTTCTACGTCAACCTCGGCATCGGCATCCCGACGCTGGTTGCCAACCACATCCCGCCTGGCATGTCGATCGTGCTGCAGAGCGAGAACGGGATGCTCGGCATGGGGCCGTTCCCCTACGCGGGCGAGGAGGACGCCGACCTCATCAACGCCGGCAAGCAGACGGTCACGCAACTGCCGACCACCAGCTTCTTCGACAGCGCCACCAGCTTCGCCATGGTGCGCGGCGGCCACATCGCGCTGTCGATCCTGGGCGCGCTGCAGGTGGCCGAGAACGGCGACCTCGCCAACTGGATGATCCCCGGCAAGATGGTCAAGGGCATGGGTGGGGCAATGGACCTGGTCGCGGGCGTGCGCCGGGTGGTGGTGCTGATGGAGCACACCGCCGGCGGCAAGCCGAAGCTGCTGCACCGCTGCACGCTGCCGCTGACCGGCGTGGGCGTGGTCGGCCTGCTCATCACCGACCTCGGCGTGTTCGACATCCTTCCCGAGCGTGGCCCCGGCCAGAGCGTCGTGTTGGTCGACCTTGCTCCCGACGTGACCGTCGAGGAGGTCCGCGCCAAGACCGAGGCGACGTTCAGCGTGCATCCCAACCTGGCGCAAGCCGCCTGAAGCTCGCCGCCTCGGCAGCCGCGTCGGCCTCGTCGCCGCTCAGGATCAACGTGGCGCCGATCGCCAAGGCACCCCAGGGCCACGGGTCGCCCGGATCGCCGCCCCAGAGCAGCCGGTCGTCCGGCCGCGTCTCGGCGTCGAACAGGTGGCTCGCCACGACCCGCACCAACGTGTCCCAGGGCCGCTGCGCCATGGCGCCCGCCGCCTGTGCCCATACGTCGGCGCTGTCGGCGAGCACGTCCCGGCTCCAGCTCCGCCGCGGCGCCAGGCGCACCAGTGCCTCGCACTTCCCGCGCGGCCGGCGCAAATTGCCGGCCCATCCGGCTTCGGGGCACAACCCGGCGAACTGCGCCAAGCAGTCGAGGTCTCGCCGCCAGGCCGCCACGTCGTCCGGCCCCGCATCCTCCTGCCGGCCAGAGGCGCGCAGCCACTCGATGAACACGCCGCGATTGGAGGTCGCCTCGGCCTCGTCCATCGGGCGCCATGGTTTCTGGGCCATCGCCCTTGATCCTCGTCGGATGCCGGGGCTATATGCGCCGCTTCGACCGCCTATGGACACCGATAGGCCGAGCGGGGCTGTAGCTCAGTTGGGAGAGCGCCTGAATGGCATTCAGGAGGTCAGGGGTTCGATTCCCCTCAGCTCCACCATCGCGGCGCGGTAGGCAGGATTGTCGGATGCACCTCGTCTGATGCGCTTGGTCGTGGCCCTGGCGGCGGTGCTGGGCCTGTGGCTGCAGGCCTTGATGCCCGCCTCCGAGGCTGTGGCCTCGCCGCGCGATGCGGGGTTGGCGGCCTTTTGCGGCCATCCGACGCCGCATCCGACAACGCCTGGGCCGATCGGGCACGATCATCGGCACTGTCCGCTGTGCCAGGCCAGTCCGTTGGTGGCGATCCTGCCGCCCGTGCCTCGCGTACTCCCGCCGGCATGGGCCGTGATCGCCGCGATTTCGGTGTCCAGCGACACCGCGCCAGTCACGGCATGTCGCGCTTACGCCTCGCGGGCGCCTCCTGGGATCGGCTGAGCCCCGCCTCAACCGATCCACCCAATTCAGGAGTGCTTCCATGCGCCATGTCATCCTGCGCGGCGGGTTCGCCGCCACGCTGGCCTGTGGCTTTTCGGTCGCCGCTTTCGCCCACGCCCACCTCGCGGAGGCCGTTCCGGCGGCCGGTAGCACGCTGGCGCAGGCGCCGAGCGAGATCGCCATCCGCTTCACCGAGGAGCTGGAGCCACGCTTCTCGAAGATCGAGGTGTTCGACCGGCGCGGTCATGCCGTGACCGCCGGCCCCGCCCACTTGGTCGGCGGCGACGCCACCCGCCTCGCGGCGCCTTTGAAGAAGCTGGCTGCGGGCGCCTACAAGGTGGTGTGGCACGCCACCGCGACCGACACCCACAAGACGCAAGGCGACTTCCTCTTCACCGTGGCGCCGTAGGCGATGGCGATGCCCGAGCGATCCCGCCTGGCGGTCTTGGCGGTGGTCGCGGCGCTGGTGGTGACACTTGCCGGCGTCACCGGATGGGCGCTGTTCGCCCGCCCCGACGCGCCGCCCGACGCCGGGATCGGCGGCGCGTTCAACCTGGTCGACAAGGACGGCCGGAGCGTCACCGATCGCGACCTGCGCGGCCGCTACGCGTTGCTCTATTTCGGCTACACCTTCTGCCCGGACGTCTGCCCGACCACGCTGAACGCGGTGGCGGCGGCGGTCGACCTGCTCGGGCCGCAAGCGAGGCTGACGCCAGTGTTCGTCACCGTCGACCCCAAGCGCGACACCCCGAAGGTGGTGGGCGACTACGTGGCCGCGTTCTCGCCCCGGCTGCTCGGCTTGACCGGAACGCCGGAGCAGGTCGCGGCGGCGACCAGCGCCTATCGCGTCTACGCCGCACCGCACCGCACCGGGCCGGGGCCGAACGACTACACAATGGACCATACCTCGCTGCTCTACCTCATGGCGCCCGACGGGCATTTCGTGGCGCCGATCCGCGCCGACCAGACGCCGACGGCGATGGCCGAGGACATCAAGAGGAACATGACATGAGCCTTCCGACCTCCGCCGCCGCGCTGCTCGCGGCCTCGCTGCTGGTTCCGTGCGCGGCTTCGGCGCAAGCCGCCGCTCAGGTCGAGGTCGAGCAGGCCTGGGCGCGCGCCACGCCCGGCGCGGCGCGCGGACGGGCGCGGTTAAAGGACCGGCGCCCCCCCGCCGCCGACCGGCTGGCCTCGGTCAGCACCCCGGTCGCCGGCATGGCCATGCTGCACCAGTCGCGCGAGGTCGGGGGCGTCATGCGAATGCGCGATGTCGATGGCTTGGCGCTCCCGGCCGGGCGCTCGGTCGCGATGCGACCGGGGGGCCTGCATGTCATGCTGATGGACCTGGCGCATCCGCTGACCATGGGGCAGCGGTTTGCGGTGACGCTCACCTTCGACCACGCGCCGCCGGTGACGGCGGACGTCACCGTGGCGCGCGCCGGCGCCATTACCCCGTAAGCGTCGCGCAACGTTGCCTCGCCGCGCGGCGTTACCCAGCCACGCTGGCAGGGTGCCGGTTGGGAGGGTAACATGGGACTAGGGATTATCGGCTGGATCGTGCTGGGCCTGATCGCCGGCTTCATCGCCAGCAAGATCGTCAACAACCAGGGCGAGGGTGTCATGGTCGACATCATCCTGGGCATCGTGGGCGCCTTGGTCGGCGGCTTCATCTTCAACTTCTTCGGCGCCGGCGGGGTCAGCGGCTTCAACGTCTACAGCCTGATCGTGGCCGTGGTCGGCGCCATCGTGGTGCTGATGATCTATCACGCGATCGCCGGCCGCCGGCGCATCTAGCCTGCCCGCCCGCGGGCGGGCCCCGCCCGCCCCGGGGGGCCCCACCGCCCCGGGCCCCCGGCGAGCTCGCGGACGAGCGCATCTTCG
>CAXUHK010000020.1:26880-36377 GCA_964250775.1 uncultured Acetobacteraceae bacterium
CCCCGCCGCGGCCCCAGCACCCCGCCCCGCCGGGGCCCTCCCCCGCCCGCCGGCGTCGCCTCAGATCGCCACGCGCACGCCGAGTTCGACCACGCGGTCGCTCGGGATGCGCAGGAATTCCACCGCCGAGCTGGCGTTGCGCGCCATGAGCAGGAACAGCCACAGCCGCCACACCGGCATCCGCGGCACCATCGCCGGCACCAGCGTCTCGCGCCCCAGGAAATAGCTCGCCTGCATCGGGTCGAAATCGACGCCCTGCTCGCGCAGCGCGTTGAGGTCGCGCGGCATGTTCGGGCTCTCCATGAAGCCGTAGCGGATCAGCACCCGGTGGATGCCCGGAGCCAGTTGCGTGACCACGCTGCGCTCGCTGGCCGGCACTTCCGGCACGTCGAGGTTGGAGACGGTGACGAACAACACCCGTTCGTGCAGCACCTTGTTGTGCTTGAGGTTGTGCAGCAGCGCGGCCGGGACGTAGTCCGGGTTGCCGGTCATGAAGATCGCCATGCCCGGCACCCGCACGGTGCGCGATTGCGGTAGCCGGCCCAGGAACGAAGCCAGCAATAGGCTGTCCTGCTTCCAGCGCGCGAACAGCAGGTCGCGCCCACGTTTCCACGACGTCATCATCAGCAGCAGCGCCAGGCCCAACACCAGCGGCACCCAGCCGCCCTCCGGCACCTTCAGCGCGTTGGCGGCGAAGAACACCAGGTCGATCGCGAAGAAGCCGCCGAACACCAGCAGCGCCAGCGGCCGCGACCAGCCGAACTGCCGCCGGAACACCACCGCGGCGAGGATGCAAGTACAGATGAAGGTGCCGGTGACGGCGATGCCGTATGCCGCCGCCAGCGCGTCGCTGCTGCGGAACGCGAACACCAGCACCAGCACGCCCACCATCAGCACGGTGTTGATCTGCGGCACGTAGATCTGGCCTTCCTCGGTGGCGCTGGTGTGGGTCACGGTCATGCGCGGCAGGAAGCCCAGCTGCATGCATTGCCGCGCCATCGAGTAGGCGCCCGAGATCAGCGCCTGGCTGGCGATCACCGTGGCGGCGGTGGCGAGGATCACCAGCGGCAGCCGCAGCCATGGCGGGGCGAGCAGGTAGAACGGGTTCGCCAGCGCGCTGGGATCCCACAGCACCAGCGCGCCCTGGCCGAAATAGTTGAGCGCCAGGCAGGGCAGCACGAACAGCAGCCACGCCATCCGGATCGGCTGCGCCCCGAAATGCCCCATGTCGGCGTACAGCGCCTCGGCCCCCGTCACCGCCAGCACCACCGAACCGAGCGCCACGAACGCCAGCGTCCGGTAGTGCAGGCAGAACGTCACGGCATAGGTCGGCGACAGCGCCCGCAGCACGAACGGGTGCTCGGCGAGCTGCAGCGCGCCCAGCACGCCGATCGCCGCGAACCACAGCACCATGATCGGGCCGAACACCCGGCCGACGCTGCCGGTGCCGCGGTACTGCGCGGCGAACAGCAGCACGATCACCACCGCCGAGATCGGCAGCACGAACTCCGCGAGCGGCGGTGCCGCGATCTCCAGCCCCTCGACCGCCGAGAGCACCGAGATCGCCGGCGTGATCGCCCCGTCGCCGAAGAACAGGCAGGCGCCGGTCACGCCCGCGACCGCCAGCATGGTGCGCAGCCGCGGCCCGGTGGCGGAGCGCTGCGCCAGCGCCATCAAAGCCAGGATGCCGCCCTCGCCGCGGTTGTCCGCCTGCATCACCAGCAGCACGTATTTGACGGTGACGATCAGCACCAGCGACCAGAAGATCAGCGACAGGATGCCCAGCACCTCGAGCGCGCCGACGCCCGGCCGCATGAAGTGCGTGAGGCTGGCCTTGAAGGCGTAGAGCGGACTGGTGCCGATGTCGCCGTAGACCACGCCGAGCACGCCGAGCAGCAAGGCGAGGCGGATCGGCCGGCGGTGTTCGACGCTGGTTATGGCATCTGCTGTGATGGCGTCAGCCGTCATGGTGGCGGTGTCCTGGGTGCGGCTGCGGGCGGCGGACCGATACGCCGGGCCTGCCAGCCACGCAAGCCCCCGGTCCGCCGGCCAGTCAGCTGGCCTGTCGTCCGGCCGGGCGATGGCCGAAGATGGCGCTGCCGACCCGCACATGGGTGGCGCCGTGGCGGATCGCCGCCGCGAAATCGGCCGACATCCCCATCGAGACGGTGGCGAGGTTGTGCCGCGCCGCGCAGGCGGCCAACCAGGCGAAATGCGGCGCCGGGTCGCCTTCGAGCGGCGGGATGCCCATGACGCCCACCAGGTTTCCGCCGAACCGCGCCCGGCACTCGACGATAAAGGCGTCGGCCTGGTCGCGTGGGATGCCGGCCTTCTGCGGCTCGTCGCCGACATTGACCTGCACCAGCAGCGTGGGGCAGCGTCCCTCGCGCTGCGCCGCCTCGGTCAGCGCCTCGGCGAGCCGGGGGCGGTCTAGGCTCTCCACCACGTCGGCGACCCGTATTGCGTCGCGCGCCTTGTTGGTCTGCAGCGGGCCGATCAGGTGCAGCCGCAATGACGGATGGGCGGCGCGCAGCGGCGGGAACTTGGCCATCGCCTCCTGCACGCGGTTTTCGCCGAAATGCGACTGCCCGGCCGCCAGCGCCGCCGCGACGGCGGCGCCGGGATGGGTCTTGGACACCGCCACCAGGGTCACGGCGGCGGCGGCGGGCCGGGCGGGGGGGCAGGGGGCGGCTATGGGGGCGGGGACTATCGCCAGCGCCGCCGCCACATCGGGTTCCGGCGAGGCGGGGGAGGCGAGAGGTTCGGACATGGACGATAGGCTTGTGGCATGGGCGCGCCAGGTCAAGGCGCGCCGAAAGGGAACGGACGCAGGCCGACGGTCGCCGCCGCTGTGGCTGTTCACCGACGATCGCCGGCTGCCCGACCCGTGCGCGGCGGTCGCGGCGCTGCCGCGCGGCCTGGCCGGCGTGGTGTTCCGTCACGACGGCGCGCCCGGCCGGGCGGTGCTGGCGCTGCGGGTGGCGCGCCTGTGCCGCGAGCGTCGGCTTGTCCTCGCGGTCGCGGGCGACTGGCGCTTGGCGGCGCGATGCCATGCCGGGCTGCATCTGCGCGCTGGCCACGCGCCGGTCGCGCCGCGCTGGATGCGCCACCTCACCGCCTCGGCGCATGGGCGCGCCGACGTCGTGCGCGGGCGTCGGGCGGATACCGCGCTGGGGTTCATCTCGCCGGTGTTCGTGACGGCGAGTCACCCGGTGGCGCGCGGCTTGGGCCCGGCACGCTGGGCGCGCCTGGCACGCCTGGCGGGTGGCCGGGCGGCAGCGCTTGGCGGCCTTGACGGCGCGACCGTGCGGCGCCTGCCGGGCTGCGCCGGAGCCGGGGCGATCTCGGCCTTGGCGCCAAAATCCGTGTGACGCCTGCGTGTCCATGAGGTCACAGTGTTTCGCAATTGCCATGACAGGTCTCTGTGCAAGGTTGCGAGATCGTGAACGGCCAGGCCATATTCGGGCACAGGTTCGGCAGCACCCAACCCACGATCTCGCGGCATCTCCGCGTAGGGCAGAAGGGGAGATGGGGCGGGATCTAAAACGTCTGCCGGGCTATCCGGCGCTATGAGGAGGATGAAATGCGTAAGCTGCTGCTGGCCACCTCGGCTCTGCTCGGCGCGTCGGTAGGCATCGCGGGCGTCGCCACCGCAGGCACGCTGACCCCGAACGCTCCCAACCCGGCTCCCGGCTCCATCACCGTGACGCTGAACGCGTTGGTCGAAGCGTTCGGCATCGCCGGCACCGATTCGGGCAGCAACGGCGGACCCTCCGGCGTCAAGCGCCAGAACTACGCGGTCGCGTCCTACACCCGACTGTATCCCTCGTTCGACGGCGTGCTGGCCAACGGCATCAAGTACGGCGGCTCGGTCGAAATCCGGCAGTATTCCGGCTTCGGCGCCACCTCCACCTCTTCGGCCCTGTCGAGCCTCTACGCGCAGCGCGAGTTCGTTTACGTCGGCGCCGACAAGTTCGGTAAGATCTCGCTCGGCACCCCGGTGCAGCCATCGGAACTGTTCCAAGTTGGTAACGAGGTCGGGTTCAACACCGGCGGCTGGGACGGCGACATTCCCGGCTTCTTCAACGGTGGCGGCCTGAAGTACATGATCGACGACGACAACGACCGCAACGAAAAGGTCGTGTACGTCTCGCCGCAGGTCGCCGGCTTCGACTTTGGCGCGTCGTTCGAGCCGAACTCCTCGATCAACAACTTCGGCGGCAGCGACGCCCGCACCATCTCCGCCCCGACCACCTCCGGGAACGTGCAGATCGGCAAGCGCATCAACACCGTCGACGCCGCACTGCGCTACCAGGCCGCGTTCGGGCCGGTCGGCTTCAAGGCCAACGCCGCGGCCTCGTACGGCGGCGTGGTCCGCGCCACCGACGCGCTGAGCAACCGCGACTTCACGCTGTACGCCGGCGGCATCGCGGCCACCCTGGGCGGGTTCGAGATTGGCGGCCACATCGACTCGGGCGTCTACGGCGACGACCTCGGCACCATCCGGCGCGGCGCCACCGGCACCACCGCCTACATCGCCGGCGGCCAGTACACGTTCGGCCCGATCGTGATCGGCGCGAACTACTATGCTTACGACTCCGGCGAGTTCAAGGCGACGGCGGGGGTTGGCGGCTTGGGCAGGGGCGGCGGGCTGCACGCCTACGGCGTCGCGGCTGGCGGCACCTATACCCTGGCACCTGGCGCGTCGGTGTTCCTCGAGTACCTGTTCGGCCAGCAGCACGCCAACAACATCGACATCACCACCGAAACCTCGTCCGCCATCCACAACCGGGTTCGCTCGCAAGCCTTCGGCCTCGGCACCGCGTTCAAGTGGTGACGCGCTGACCAGCGTCGCGTGACGGCGGCGGGGGTGGTGGGCAACCATCGCCCCCGCCTTGCTTGGCCGGCGGAACCGACGGCCATGGATGTTCCGAGTGGGCCTTGGCGGGCAGGTGGGCGTTCGCTAAACAGTCTCGCGCGCGACGCTGGCGCGCTCTCAGCGAGGCGGCCTCCGATCATGTTGTTCCGAAACGCCGGTATCGTTTCAGTCGCGGTTGGGCTCCTGGGCCTTACCGGCTGCAGCGGCAGCAAGTACCTGCCGGCCACGGCGTACAACGATCCCCGCTATCGCGGCCCCGGCGTCGGCAACCTGTCCGGCGACAACGGCACCCTGTTCACGACCGCCAAGTCGCGTCCCTCCGGCGAGGCCGGCGGCGGGGCCGGGCTTGGCGTCAACGCCTATCTCTGGCGCGGCGCGCTCGATACGCTGTCGTTCATGCCGTTGGCCTCGGCCGATCCGTTCGGCGGCGTCATCATCACCGAATGGTACGAGCCGCCGGCCTCGCCCGGCGAGCGGTTCAAGGCCACCGCCTACATACTGGGCCGTCAGCTCCGCGCCGACGGGGTGAAGCTGACGCTGTTCCGGCAGACCCTGACCGACGGGCAATGGGTGGACGCGGCGGTGGCTCCCGCCACCACCGGCGAGATCGAGAACAAGGTGCTCGCCCGCGCGCGCGAGCTGCGCTCGCAATCGGCCGAACGGTAACGGCCCGCGTGCCCGAACAGGCAGCGCCGGCCGCAGCCGAGTCGGGGCGCTACGACTTCGCCGCCGCAGAGCCGCGTTGGCAGGCGGCGTGGGAGCGGGCCGGCTGCTTTGCGGTCCTCGATGTTCCGGACGGCGACCGCCCGAAATACTACGTGCTGGAGATGTTTCCCTACCCTAGCGGCAAGATCCACATGGGGCACGTGCGCAACTACACGCTGGGCGACGTGGTGGCGCGCTACAAGCGGGCGCGTGGTCATGCCGTGCTGCACCCGATGGGCTGGGACGCGTTCGGCCTGCCGGCGGAGAATGCGGCGCGCGAGCGCGGCGTCCACCCGGCCGAGTGGACCCGTGCCAACATCGCGACCATGCGCACCGAGCTGCGCCGCATGGGGCTGTCGATCGACTGGTCGCGCGAGTTCGCCACCTGCGATCCCGAGTATTACGGGCAGCAGCAGCGCCTGTTCCTCGACATGCTGGGGCGCGGCCTGGTCGATCGACGCGAGAGCTGGGTCAACTGGGACCCGGTGGACGGCACCGTGCTGGCCAACGAGCAGGTCATCGACGGCCGCGGCTGGCGCTCCGGCGCCCCGGTCGAGAAGCGGCGGCTGGCGCAATGGTTCTTCCGCATCACCGATTTCGCGCCCGACCTGCTGGCCGGGCTCGACACGCTGCAGCGCTGGCCGGAGCGGGTGCGCACCATGCAGGCCAAGTGGATCGGCCGCAGCGAGGGGGCGCGGCTGCGCTTCGCGCTCGAACGCTCGGCCGATGGCATCGACTCGGTGGAGGTCTACACCACCCGGCCCGACACGCTGTTCGGCATGGCGTTCCTGGCGGTCGCGGCCGACCACCCGCTTGCCGCTGCGGTGGCGGCGCGCGATCCGGCGGCGGCTGGGTTCGTGGCCGAGTGCCGCCGGCTCGGCACCAGCGAGGCGGCCATCGAGACCGCCGAGAAGCGCGGCTTCGACACCGGCTTGCGGGTGTCGCACCCCTTCCTGCCTGGCGTCAGCTTCCCCGTCTGGATCGCCAACTTCGTGCTGATCGAGTACGGCACCGGCGCGGTGTTCGGCTGCCCGGCGCACGACCAGCGCGACCTCGACTTCGCCCGCCGTTACGAGCTGCCCGTGGTCCCGGTGGTGCGGGCGCCCGGGGCGGCGTCCGAGACCGTCCTCGCCGGCGACGTGGCCTATGTCGGGCCGGGCACGATGATGAACTCCGGCTTCCTCGACGGGCTTGCCACCGACGAGGCGCGACGGCAGGCGATCGCGGCGCTGGAGGCGGCGGGGGCCGGGCAGGGCGTGGTCAACTGGCGACTGCGCGACTGGGGTGTCAGCCGCCAACGCTACTGGGGCTGCCCCATCCCGGTGATCCATTGCGAGCGCTGCGGCGTGGTGCCGGTGCCGGACGAGCAGTTGCCGCTGCTGCTGCCCCGCGACGTGGCGTTCGACCGTCCGGGCAACCCGCTCGACCACCACCCGAGCTGGAAGCACGCCGCCTGCCCGCGCTGCGGCGCGGCGGCACGGCGCGAGACCGACACGTTCGACACGTTCGTCGACAGTTCCTGGTACTATGCGCGGTTCTGCAGCCCGCACAGCGCCGTGCCGGTCGATCCGCCGGCGGCGCGCTCGTGGCTGCCGGTCGACCAGTACATCGGCGGCATCGAGCACGCGATCCTGCACCTGCTGTATTCCCGCTTCTTCGCCCGCGGCATGCAAGGCGGCGGTCACATTGACGTCGCGGAGCCGTTCGCCGGCCTGTTCACCCAGGGCATGGTGACGCATGAGAGCTATCGCGCCGAGGACGGACGATGGCTGTACCCGACCGAGGTGGACCGCCGCGACGATGGCGGCGCGGTCGAGCGCGGCACCGGCGCCGCGGTCACGGTCGGGCGGGTCGAGGCGATGTCAAAGTCGCGCCGCAACACGGTCGACCCCGGTGCCATCATCGACCGCTACGGCGCCGACACCGCCCGCTGGTTCATCCTGTCGGACAACCCGCCCGAGCGCGACATGGAGTGGACCGAGGGCGGCGTCGCCGGGGCGTTCCGCTTCATCCAGCGGCTGTGGCGCGTGACCGGCGTGGCGCCGGCCGCCGCCGATGGCGCTGTGTCGGAGCTGCGCCGCGTCACCCACCGCACCATCGCGGCAGTGACCGAGGCGATGGAGACGCTCTCGTTCAACGTCGCTGTGGCGCGCGTGCACGAGCTGGCCAACGCGCTGGAACGGGCGAAGGACGGCCCGGAATCCGCCTTCGCCCGGCGCGAGGCGGCGGAGATGTTGTGCCTGCTGGTGGCGCCGATGATGCCGCATCTGGCCGAGGCGCTGGGCGAGCGGCTGCACGGGCCTGGGGCGACGCTGGTGGCCGA
Source organism: uncultured Acetobacteraceae bacterium (assembly GCA_964250775.1). GTDB lineage: Bacteria > Pseudomonadota > Alphaproteobacteria > Acetobacterales > Acetobacteraceae > CAVRQM01. Next base: position 34,788 of record CAXUHK010000020.1, read on the forward strand.
CCGTCCTTGGCCGGCGCCGGATCCGCTCCTGCTGCTGGCGTCGACGATCACCGTCGCCGTGCAGGTGATGGGCCGGCTGCGCGGCTCGGTCGAGGTCGCGGCGGATGCCGACGAGGCGACCGTGGTCGCGGCGGCGCTGGCCGAGCGAAACGTGGCCAAGGCGCTGGAGGGCTTGCAGGTGCGCAAGCGGATTTACGTCCCGGGCCGGATCGTGAACTTCGTGGCCCATGCCTGACGGCCGGCGCTGGCTGCTGGCGCGCGGGCTGGCGCTGCTGCCGCTCGCCGGGTGCGGGTTCCACGCGACATACGCCCGCAGCGGCAGCGGCGCCGCTGCGTCGGCCGACCTCGCCGCCATCCATGTCGGCCTGCTGCCCGACCGCTCCGGCCAGCTCCTGCGCGAGGCGCTGCAGGAGCGGCTGGAGCGTGGCGGGCCTGGCATCGCCTACCGCTACGACCTGCGCGTGGCGTTCGCGTTGGCCGACCAAGGCATCGCGATCCAGCGCGACAACTCGATCACCCGGGAGCGGCTGGTCGGCAGCGCCGACTTCACGCTGATCGGCAACGACCCGGCCCGCCCGACGCTGTTCGGCGGCTCGGCCCGCAACGTCGACGGGTTCGACATCATCGACCAGGAGTTCTTCAACGCCGACCTGCAGCGCGAGACCGTGACGCGGCGCATCACCGAGGCGCTCGCGGACCAGATCAGCCTGCAGCTCGCGGCGTATTTCCGCCGGCGCTCGCTGTCTCAACCGGCGTGAAAGTCGACGCGCGCGACGTCGAGGGCGTGCTGCGCGACGCGGCGCGGTTCTCCGCCGTGCTGCTATACGGCGAGGACGCCGGGCTGGTGCGCGAGCGTGCCAGGCGGGTCGTCGTGGCTGCCGCCGGCAGCGCCGACGATCCGTTCCGGGTGGCCGAGCTGCCGGGCGACGACGCCAAGCGCACCGGCCCGGCCTTGGCGGGCGAGCTGGCCAGCCTGCCGTTCGGCGGCGGAAGGCGGGTGGTGCGCGTGCCCGATGCCGCCGACGGGCTGGCGGCCGAGGTGCAGGCAGTGCTGCGCGACGGCTGCGCCGGGCTGCTGGTGCTGGAGGCGGGCCAGCTCGGCGCCGCCTCGAAGCTGCGCGCGGCGGTGGAGAAGTCCGCCGCCGGCGCCGCGATCGGCTGCTACGTGCCGGAAGCCCGCGCGCTGGGGGCCGCCATCGCCGCCGAGCTGAAGCAATGCGGCGTCACGGCCGATGCCGACGCGGTGGGATGGCTGGCCGGGTCGGTGTCCGGCGGTCTCGACGCGGCGCTGGCCGAGGCCGGCAAGGCGGCGCTGTACGCGGGCGCCGGCGGGCGGATCGACCTCGCGGACATGCGCGCCAGCGCCGGCGACGGCGGCGCTTCGCGGCTGGACGACATCTTCCTGGCGATGATGGCGGGCAACTTGGTGGCGCTGGAGGCGGCGTTGCAGGCGGCCTGGAGCGCCGACGTGAGCCCGGTCGCGGTGCTGCGCGGGGCGCTCACGCACTTCCAGCGGTTACGCGCCGGGGTGCGGTTGGGGGCCGGGGGGCGGGCGGCGGGTCACCACGGGCCTCGCGCGCGACGGCGCGT
>CAXUHK010000021.1:0-36326 GCA_964250775.1 uncultured Acetobacteraceae bacterium
GACTGATGCCCACCGACCGCCCGCCGCCGCCGAGCCTGCCGCCGGTCGCCCGCATCGCGCGCGGCGTCGAGCGGTTGGCGCGCACGCTGGCCGACCGCGCCGACCGGGTGGGACGGCTGCTGCGCGCCAACGAGGCGATCGTCGAGCGGCTGCCGGACCTGCTGCTGATCCTGGGCCTCGACGGCTCGGTGCGCCGCGCCAACGCCGCCGCACGGGCCGAACTGGGCTTCGACATGGCGGCGGTGCTGCGCCATCCCGGCCTGCGCGGCGCCATCGACCAGGCCTACGCCACCGGCGTCGCCCAGAGCGTCGAGCTGACGCTGCCGGTGCCGGTGCGGCGCGACGTGCAGGCGACGGTGCTGCTGCTGGAGCCGCCGCTGCCCGATGGGGGGCACGCCATCGCCATCCTGTCCGACCGTACCCGCGAGCGCGCGGTCGAGCGGATGCGCGCCGATTTCGTGGCCAACGCCAGCCACGAGCTGCGCACGCCGCTGGCCAGCCTGATCGGCTTCATCGAGACGCTGCGCGGCCCCGCCGCCGACGACGCGCCGGCGCAGCGCCGCTTCCTCGGCATCATGGCCGAGCAGGCGGAGCGGATGAACCGGCTGATCGACGACCTGCTCAGCCTGTCGCGCATCGAGCTGACCGAGCACCGCCCGCCGGCCGAGCGGGTCGATGTCGGGGACCTCGCGGCACGGATCGCCGCCGCGTTCGAGCCGCAGGTGCGGGCGCGCGGCATCAGCCTCGACCTGCGGCTGCAACCGGGCCTGCCGCGCATCGTGGCCGATCCCGACCAGGTCGAGCAGGTGCTGCAGAACCTGATCGAGAACGCGGTCAAGTATGGCCGCGACGGCGGCGGCGTGCGGGTCGAGATCGCGCTGGCGGTCGCCGACGGGCGCTGGCCGCCGCAGCCCGGGATCGTGCTGTCGGTCGCCGACGACGGCCCCGGCATCCCACGCGCGCACGTACCGCGGCTGACCGAGCGGTTCTACCGCGTCGACAAGGGGCGCAGCCGTGGCGCCGGCGGCACCGGCCTGGGGCTTGCCATCGTCAAGCACATCGTCAACCGTCATCGCGGCCAGCTCGCCATCGACAGCGAGGAGGGGCGCGGCAGTACTTTCTTGGTCTGGCTGCCGCAACGCCAGCGGCGCGGCGCCGGCGACGCGCTGGCCGGCCTGCCGGAGCAACCGGCGATGACCGAGCGCCAGGTCACGCCGCACAACACGGAGCAGCCTTGATGGCCGACGCCGAAGCCCAGCCGCCTCGTCCCACGCTGCGGGGCGACTATCTGCCGCCGCCGTTCCTGATCGATATGGTCGAGCTGCGGTTCGAGCTCGACCCGCGCGCGACGCTGGTGCGCTCGCGCCTCACGTTCCGGCGCAACCCGGCGCATCCCGACCCGTCGGCCCCGTTGCGGCTCGACGGCGAGGCGCTGGAGCTGGTCTCGATCGAGCGCGACGGCGCGCCGCTCGGCCATGACCGCGACGGCGACAGCCTCGTGCTGCCCGCCATGCCGGACCGGGGCACGCTCGACATCACGACCCGCATCGACCCCACCGCGAACACCGAGCTGAGCGGGCTCTATTTGTCCGGCGGCAACTACTTCACCCAGTGCGAGGCGGAAGGCTTCCGTCGCATCACCTTCTTCCCCGACCGGCCGGACGTGATGGCGCGCTACAGCGTGACCGTGACCGCCGAGCGCGCCACGGTCCCGGTGCTGCTGTCCAACGGCAACCTGGTGGCCAGCGGCGAGGGCGAGGACGGCCGCCACTGGGCGCGCTGGGACGACCCGCACCCCAAGCCTTGCTACCTGTTCGCGCTGGTGGCGGGCAGCCTGGTCGCGGTGCGCGACCGCTTCGTCACCCGCTCCGGGCGCGAGGTCTCGCTCGGCATCTACGTTCGTGCCGGCGACGAGGACGGCTGCGGGCACGCGATGCGCAGCCTCAAGGCGTCGATGCGGTGGGACGAGGAGACGTACGGCCTCGAATACGACCTCGAAATGTTCAACATCGCCGCCGTGTCGGACTTCAACATGGGGGCGATGGAGAACAAGGGGCTTAACGTCTTCAACACCAAATACATCCTGGCCCGGCCGGACACCGCCACCGACGGCGACTACGAGGGCATTGAGAGTGTCGTAGCGCACGAATACTTCCACAACTGGACCGGCAACCGCGTCACCTGCCGCGACTGGTTCCAGTTGAGCCTGAAGGAAGGTCTGACGGTGTTCCGCGACCAGCAGTTCTCCGCCGACATGGGCAGCGCGGCGACCAAGCGTCTCGGGGATGTGCGCCGGCTGCGGGCGTCGCAGTTCCCCGAGGACGATGGGCCGATGGCGCATCCGGTGCGCCCGGACAGCTACGTCGCGATCGACAACTTCTACACCGCGACGGTGTACGAGAAGGGCGCCGAGGTGGTGCGGATGCTGCGCGGCCGGCTCGGCGCGGAGGGCTTCCGCCGCGGCATGGACCTGTACTTCGCCCGCCACGACAACCAGGCCGTCACCATCGAGGATTTCGTGTCGGCGCTGTCGGATGGCGGCGGGGTCGACCTGTCGCCGTTCCTGGCCTGGTACGCCCAGGCCGGCACGCCGACGCTGCGCGCGAGCGACGCCTACGACCCGGCCACGCGGCGTTACACGCTGACGCTCTCGCAGGAGACCAAGCGGACGCCGGGCCAACCCGACAAGCGGCCGCTGCCGATCCCGGTGGCGGTGGCGCTGCTGGGCGACAACGGAAGCGAGGTCGCGGCGCGCGACCTGCTGCTGGACCAGGCCGAGCAGGACTTCGTGTTCGACGACGTGGCGGCTATGCCGACGCCGAGCCTGTTGCGCGGCTTCTCCGCCCCGGTGCGGCTCGCGGGCCTGTCGCCGGAGCGGCTGCGTTTCCTCGCGGCGCACGACAGCGACCCGTGCGTGCGCTGGGACAGCCTGCAGCAATACGCGACCGGCGTGCTGCTCGCGATGGCGGGGGAGGATGCGGCGACATGGGCGCTCGATCCGGGCCTCGAAGACGCGATGGCGGCGACGCTGGCGCGGGCCGACGCCGACCACGCCTTCGCGGCGCAGGCGCTGGCGCTGCCGAGCGTCTCCTACGTGACCGACCAGATGGCGGTGGCCGACCACGCCGGCGTCCACGCCGCGCGCGAGTTCCTGCGCGCGGCGCTGGGCCGGCGTCACACGGCGGCGCTGCGCGCGACCTATGATCGGCTGACCGATACCGGCCCGTACCGCATCGACGGGGCGGCGATCGGCGCCCGCACGCTGCGCAACGGCTGCCTCTCGTATCTGGCCGTCGCCGGCGACGTGGCGCTGGCGCGGGCGCAGTTCGACGCGCAGGCCAACATGACCGACGTGCTCGCGGCGCTCTCGCTGCTGGCGGCGACCGACGGGCCGGACCGCGACGCGGCGCTGGCGGCGTTCCACGCGCGCTGGCAAGGCGACCCGCTGGTGCTGGACAAGTGGTTCTCAATCCAGGCCGGCAGCCCCCGGAAGCAGGCGCTGGACGACGTGCGGGCGCTGTACCGGCACCCGGATTTCAGCCTGCGCAACCCCAACCGCTTCCGCGCCCTGGTCGGCGCGTTCGCCTCCGGCAACCCGGTGCGCTTCCACGCCGAGGACGGCGCCGGCTACGCCTTCCTGGCCGACGCGGTGCTGGCGATCGACCCGCTCAATGGCGCCACGGCGGCGCGGCTGGTGGGGTCGCTCGGCGCCTGGCGGCGGCAGGGCGAGGCGCGCGGTGGGCTGATGCGGGTCCAGCTCGAACGGGTGCGCGACGCGGCGGGGCTGAGCCGGGGTACGGCGGAGAAGGTGGCGTTGGCGCTGGGCTGATTACATGCTGTTCTTGCTTTTTTTCCTATTATAAGTTACGGCGTCAATATAGATACGATTGAGGACGTGCGTTGTGGCTCGTAATCTTCCCTACGGGGCTGATACGGTCGTAATCCCCTTCGTTTGGCTTCGGCCGCAAAGCAGGCGGCTTTCTAGGAGGCGCTTTGGAGGCTATCAGGAGGTTGCCACTGGCACCCGACAATTCTCGGATATGCCATCCACCTTCTTCAAAGCTGCATACGGCGACGTCCTCCCAGTTTCAACCGCAATGGCCTTTGCGCCGGGCGGCCCCGACGATGAAGCCAGGTCTGGAATCCTGGAGGATGTGCGTTTCGTGCAGAACGGTGCGGGCACAGCCGCGAGGTCGCCAGCCCCGCCTACTCCGCCGAACGCCGCCATGTCGCTTTCTCCAGCGGGTCAAGACGCGCTGTATAGACGAGAGGCGCAAAAAGGTGTTTCGGACCACACACATTTTCCAGGCGCGGCGAGCGGCGTGATTCTTGGTCCCGGCTATGACATGCGGTTCCGGTCGCAACAGGATATTGAGAATGACCTAGTGCTGGCCTACACGACTCGGAAGCCCAGAATTTTACTGATGCTCACCGAAACGATATTTCTTTGACCGACGACCAGCAACGGGCGCTGTTTGCTCGTGTGATTCCCAGCTACGAGCAAAACGTCCGCAACACTGTCACTGTGCCGCTGACACAAGATCAATATGATGCTCTTGTCTCCTATGACTACAATCGGGAAAGTGCCGGTTTTCGGAACAGTGATGTTTTACGGTTATTAAACACAAGTCAAATCAATGCTGTACCTGACGAGATGAACCGGGATAACCCTCCGATGATTGCTGGCCGCCGTGCCGCAGAGGTTTACCAGTTCCAGGGGCGACCTTTTTCGCCCCCGCCGTATCGTTGATACACAAAAGGCGAACGGTTTAATTACCGCTTACGAGCATATACTCCGCCAAACCTGACGTTAGCGCCGCCGCACTGTCCATTGTCGTTGCCTGCAAGAAGATTGTAGCTGAGCAGTTCAAACTTTGCCTGACAGAGCGTCGGTTCTTTCCGAAAAGACGACTTTATTGCCTTGTGGTTGTGCCGTTCCCGAAAGTTCTCCGGTGTGCATCGGAAAAATGTCCCGCCCCGGCCAGAAGGCATGACCATGCACGGACGGTTTGCTCTCTTGCCCGGTCGTGAACGTGAGCAAGTCATCGCCTTTGCGCCACTCGCCTGCCTGGGAGGTAAAGGACGGTTCAGGAGTAGGTGAGGACACCTGCACCCGCGCCTGCGGCAGCCAGCCAGCGGGCTGACCCGGGCTTGCAGGGTCGAGTATGCAAATCAACAACCTGCGACAGGTGCCAGCATGACGCGCGGCGTGCTCATGAACCGGCTCGGCCAGGTGGTCGCGACCCTGCTGCTGGTCAGCGTGCTGGTGTTCGGCCTGCAGCAGTTGATGCCGGGCGACCCCGCCGTGGTGCTGGCCGGCGAGGACCGCAACCCGGTGGTGGTGGCGCAGATTCGCAGCCAGTTGCTGCTCGACCGGCCGTTGCCGGTGCAGTACCTGCACTGGCTCGGCCAGTTGGCGCAGGGCGACCTCGGCTTCAGTTGGCGCATCCGTCAGCCGGTGCTGCATTTGATTGCGCAGAAGCTGCCGGTGACGCTGCAGCTTTCGCTGATGGGGTTCGCGTTCGCGCTGCTGATCGGGATCCCCGCCGGGGTGATCTCGGCGGTCAAGCGCGACACGGTGTGGGACTGGACGGTCAACGTCGTGGGCCTGATCGGCATCTCGGTGCCGAACTTCTGGCTCGGTATCCTGCTCATCTTGCTGGTCTGCGTGCATCTCGGCTGGCTGCCGCCGTCGGGCTACGTCTCGCTGGCGCAGGACTGGCGCATGTCGCTCGCGACGACGATCCTGCCGTCCTTCATCCTGGGCAACAACATCGCCTCCACCATCATGCGCCACACCCGCAGCGCCATGCTGACGGCGCTCGACCAGGACTACATCCGCACCGCGCGCGCCAAGGGCCTCGGCGAGTGGACGGTGATCGTGCGCCACGCGCTGCGCAACGCGCTGATCCCGGTGGTCACGCTCGGCGCTTTGGAACTGGGCACGCTGCTGTCCGGCGCGGTGCTGATCGAGCAAGTGTTCAGCATCCCCGGTTTCGGCAAGCTGATCGTCGATAGCGTGTTCGACCGCGACTACCCGGTGGTGCAAGGCGTCGTGCTGGTCACGGCGGCGCTCTACATCGCGCTGAACCTGCTGGCCGACGCGCTCTACGTCGTCATCAACCCAAGGTTGCGGGTCGGATGAGGCGCAGCCCGGCCCGGCTCGCGATGGCGCGGTTCGGCCGCCGGCCGGCGGCGGTGGTCGGCATCGCCGTGGTGGTGCTGTTCGTCGTGATGGCAGCCGCCGCGCCGTTGCTGGCGCCATACCAGCCGAACGCGACCAGCTGGACCGCGATCCGCCGCGCGCCGTCGCCGTTGCACTGGATGGGCACCGACGAGAACGGCCGAGACGTGCTCTCGCGCGTCATCTACGGCACCCGCGCCAGCATGACCGCCGGCGTGCTCTCGGCGCTGATCGCGGCGGCGATCGGCGTGCCGCTGGGCCTGGTCGCCGGCCTGTCGCGCGGGCTCATCGACGCGGTGATCGGGCGGCTGACCGACGCCATGCTGGCCGTGCCGTTCCTGATCCTGGCGATCGCGCTTGCGGCATTCCTTGGGCCGAGCCTGCAGAACGCCATGATCGCAATCGGCATCGCCGCCGCCCCGGCCTTTGTGCGTGTCGCGCGCGGGGCCGCGATCGACACCGCGACCAACGACTACGTCGAGGCGGCGCGGGCGCTCGGCAACCCGCCCTGGCGCGTCGCGGTGCGCCACGTGCTGCCCAACATCGTGCCGCCGGTGCTGGTGCAGGCGACGCTGGCGATCGCGGTTGCCATCGTGGCCGAAGCCAGCCTGTCGTTCCTGGGCCTGGGCCAGCAGCCGCCGGCGGCGAGCTGGGGCTCGATGCTGAACTCGGCGCAGCGCTTCATGACGCAGGCGCCGTGGCTGGCGCTGTTCCCCGGCCTCGCGGTGTTCCTCGCGGTGCTGGCGTTCAACCTGATGGGCGACGGCCTGCGCGACGCGCTCGACCCGCGCTCGCGGTGAGTAGGCTTGCACGGCCACCGCAATGCCGGGAAAATGCTTTTCGTCATTCATCGAAGGGATTGCCATGCGCGTTCGTCGCTCGCTCATCGCCGCCGCGGCGCTGCTGGCCATGGCGGCCCCGCTGCCGGCGGCGGCCAAGACGCAGTTCAAGCTGGCGTGGACGATCTACGCCGGGTGGATGCCGTGGCCGTACGCGGCCGAGCACGGCATCGTCAAGAAATGGGCCGACAAGTACGGCATCGCCATCGATGTGGTGCAGATCAACGACTACGCGGAATCGATCAACCAGTACACCGCCGGGGCGTTCGACGCGCTGACCGTCACCAACATGGACGCGCTGGCGGTGCCAGCGGTGGGCGGTGTCGACACCACGGCTGTGATCGTGGGCGATTTCTCCAACGGCAACGACGCCGTCATCCTCAAGGACAAGACAACGCTGTCCGACCTGCGCGGCCAGAAGGTCAACCTGGTGCAGTACTCGGTGTCGCAGTACCTGCTCGACCGCGCGCTCAGCACGGCGGGCCTGACCGAGCGCGACCTCACCGTGGTCAACACCTCCGACGCCGACATGGCCGCCGCCTACAAGACCCGCGACGTCAGCGCCGTCGTGACCTGGAACCCGATCGTGCAGCAGATCATGCAGGAGCCGAGCGCACACAGCGTGTTCAACTCGTCGCAGATCCCCGGCGAGATCATGGACCTCGCCGTGATCAACACCAAGACGCTGGCCGACAACCCGAACTTCGCGAAGGCATTGACCGGCGCCTGGTACGAGACGATGGCGCTGATGTCGGCCGACACCGCCGCCGCGAAGGCCGCCAAGGCCGACATGGGCAAGGAGAGCGGCACCGACCTGCCGGGGTTCGAGGCGCAGCTCAAGACCACGCGGATGTTCTACGCACCGTCCGAGGCGGCCGCGTTCGCGCGCGGAGCGACGCTGCCCAAGACCATGCAGTTGGTGCGTGACTTCCTGTTCGGCCACCAGTTGCTCGGCCAAGACGCGAAGTCCGCCGACGTGGTGGGCATCCAGTTCCCCGGCGGCGCGGTCGAGGGCGACATGGGGCGCGTGAAGTTCCGCTTCACCGACAGCTACATGCAGATGGCGGCGGACGGGAAGCTCTGAGTGCGTGCGCCTGCTGAACCGCCGTCCGGGTCCGGCGGCAAGGCTGCTGTTGCCGGCGCTGCCGTTCCTCGCCGTGGTCGCGACGTACCTGCTGTTCTCGGCGCAGCGGCTGGCGGTCAACCCAGATGACAAGCTGCTTCCCGGTCCCGCGAAGTTGTGGGCGGCGTTCGGGCGCATGGCGTTCGAGGCCGACCCGCGCACTGGGCATGTCCTGCTGTGGTGGGACATGGCGGCCAGCCTGCAGCGGCTGCTGACCGGCCTCGCCTTGTCGGCCTCGCTGGCGTTCGCGCTGGCGCTGCTGATCGGGCTGCTGCCGCTGGCGCGCTCGGCGCGGGGCGGCTGCGGGGCGGCGGCGGCGCTGGGGCCGCCGCTGGCCGTGCTGCCGATCCTGTTCATCGCGGTGGGGCTAGGCGAAACGTCCAAGTTCCTGCTGGTCGCCATCGGCACCGCGCCGATGCTGGTGCGCGATCTCGCGGCGCGGGTGCTAGAATTGCCGGGCGAGCAACTGGTCAAGGCGCAGACGCTGGGGGCAAACACCTGGCAGGTGGCGTTGCGCGTCACCGTGCCGCAGCTACTGCCGCGCTTGCTTGAGTCGTTGCGCCTGGCGCTGGGGCCGGCCTGGCTGTTCCTGATCTCGGCCGAGGCGATCGCTGCTGAGAGCGGGCTCGGCTACCGCATCTTCCTGGTGCGACGCTACTTCGCCATGGACGTGATCCTGCCCTACGTCGCCTGCATCACGCTGCTAGCGTTCCTGATGGACCTGGCGTTGCTGGCGCTGCGCCGCGCGGCATTTCCGTGGTTCCTGCCAGTCTCGCCGGCATGAGCGCCATCAGCCTGGTCGATTTGTGGAAGGAGTACGACGGCCGCGCCGTGCTGGAGCGCGTCAGTCTCGAGATCGCGACCGGCGCGTTCGTGGCGCTGGTCGGACCGTCGGGCTGCGGCAAGACCACCTTGCTGCGGATGCTTCTGGGCGAGGAGCGGCCGAGCCGTGGGCGCATCCTGATCGACGGCGCCGTCCTGCCGCCGGAACCGTCGCCGGAACGCGGCGTGGTGTTCCAGCGCTATTCGGTGTTCCCGCACCTGACGGCGCTCGGCAACGTGCTGCTCGGCCGCGACTTCGCCGCCCCCTGGACCGGCCGGCTGTTTGGCGCAAAGCGGCGGCGGGCGGTCGCCGAGGCCCGCGCCATGCTGGCCGAGGTCGGGCTGGCCGATGCGTCGCAGCGCTACCCGGCGCAGCTCTCCGGCGGGATGCAGCAACGCCTGGCGCTGGCGCAGGCGTTGATCCGGCGGCCGAAGGTGCTGCTGCTCGATGAGCCGTTCGGGGCTCTCGACCCCGGCATCCGCGCCGACATACACGGCCTGATGGCGCAGCTCTGGCGCGAGTGCGGCACCACGGTCGTCATGGTGACGCACGACCTCAGCGAGGCGTTCCGGCTGGCGACCCGCGTGGTGGCGCTGGAACGCCCGTCCCCCTCGGCGGGGTCGCGTATCACCCACGACATCGAGGTCTGGCCCAGGAAGGTTGCCGCATGACGCAGGTCCACGAGGTGCGCGGCGTCTGGCGACGCTCGCTGCTGTTGCGGCCGGACGGCACGCGCGACACCACCGGGTTCGTGGTCTGGATGCAGGGCACGCGGCACTTCGTCGACCTGCGCCAGCCCGCCGACCGGCCGCGTTTCGACGGACCCGACAACCTGACCGCGCCGCAACTCGCCTGGCTGGCGCGGCAGGAAGGCTTCGCCGGCGAACTGGTGCAGGACGGCGAGTTCGTCGAGTGGCGGCGGGCACTCGACTTCCAGCCGCCATCCGGCAGCCCGGACAGCGCGCGGCTGTGGTTCGAGGGAGCGACGCTGGTGGAGGAGGGGCGTCACGCGCCCGCGTCTGGTCGGCGGTCAGCGATGGCTCGGCGACGGACCGGCTTGGGAGATCGTGGACGCCGACGGCGACGTGGCGGCACTCGCCACGCACGCATAAATTACGTAGTGGATCAACACCCTACGTCATGGTCGGGCTTGACCCGACCATCCACGCGGTGACGCTGCACCGGACGTCGCCAGATCGTGCGCCATGCCGGCGGTCCTGGGTGGCGGCACCGCGTGGATCACCGGGTCAAGCCCGGTGATGACAAAGCTGCATCGTCGGCCAATTGACCTATTCGACCCCCCAGCGCCGCAGGTAGTCGTCGATGATCGCGCGCATCCGGTCCGGGCCGAAGCTCGGGTCGTGGCCGGCGTGGACCACGCGGACCGGCAGCTCGCGCAGCCGTTGGAACGAGGCGATGTAGTCCCGCACCTCCATGTTGCCGCCCTCGTAGAGCAGCGGGCCGTCGTAGATCACGTCGCCCGCGAACAGCGTGCCGGTGGCCGCCTCCCACAGCGCGATGCCGCCGGGCGAGTGGCCGGGCAGCAGCAGCACCTCGAATGCCCGGTCGCCGAGGTCGACCAAGTCGCCCTCCCGCAGCAACCGGGTCGCCGGCGCGGGCAGCAATCGGTAGCTCGCCAGGTCGTAGCCGGCATGGGGCAGGGCATCGATCAGGTACTGCCCGAACGGCGCGTAACCCGCATCCACGAACATCCGCCGCAGCTTCGGGTCGAGGTCGTCCGGCACCAGGCTGGACTGGCGCGGGTCGGCCAACCCGTCGGCCTCGATCGCGTGCACCCACCGCTCCGGGAATTCGTGCATGGCGCCGATGTGGTCGAGATGCGTGTGCGTCGCCACCGCCAGCACCGGGCCGGCGTCGAACAGGTCGGGGAAGGCGGGGCGCAGCGGCGCCACACCCATGCCGCCGTCGATCAGCAGGTCACGGTCGCGCCCGCGCACATGCCACAAATTCGCCTGCATCAGCCGGTCGACATGCGGCTCGATCAGCTTGGTGACACCCGGCTCGACCTGCTCGCGACGGAACCATGCCGCCGCGACGGGAAGGTCGGGGATCACGCCCGCAGCGCCTGTGCGGCGTTGCCCCAAGCGGCGAACTCCGCAATCACCGCCTGCGAGCTTCGCCGCGCCCCGGTCTGCAGGTACTCCATGGCCCGCAGCGAGGCGTCGTGCGCCGCCTCGCCCGAGCCGCCGACGCAATCCTCGACCACACGGCAATGGTAGTCGTGCTGGTGGCCGTCGACGAAGGTGTAGTGCACGCACACGTCGGTCAGCCCGCCGATCATCACCAGCGTCCGCGCCCGCAGCCCCTTCAGCAGGATTTCCAACTCGGTGCCGAAGAAGCACGAGTAGCGGCGCTTGCGGATCACCATGTCGTCCGGGCGCAGGCCCACCAGCTCGGCGGCGATCTCGGTGGCGGGGTTGCCTTCCAGGCAGTGCACGTCCTCCGTGCCGTCCAGCTCGCGGCCGAAATCGACCATGCTGCGGCGGTGCGCCTCCTGGAAGAACACCACCGGGATGCCGGCGGCGCGGGCGGCGTCGATCACCGGGCGGGAGCGGCGCATCCGCTGCGCGTAATCGGGCATCAACGGGATGCCGAAGCTGCCGCTCGGCATCACGCCGCCCTGCTGGATGTCGATGGCCAGCAGCACCGGCTGGCCCACGATCATGGGTAGGGCGGTCATGGCGTCTCCCTCACTCGCTGGCGCCGAGCAGCTTCGGCAGGTCGCCGAGGGCGGCGATCAGGCCGAAGCCCGCGACGCCCACCAGCATGAACAGCACGGCGCCCACGCACATGGTCGGCTGGAAGCCCATGCGCAGGTTGTTGAACACCTTGATCGGCAGCGTCTCCACCGAGAAGCCCGCGCACATGTAGGCGATGATGTACTCGTTCAGGCTCAGGATGAACACGAACACCAGCCCGCAGACGACGTAGGGCAGGATGATCGGCAGCACCACGGTGCGGAACACATCGCCCTCGCGGGCGCCCATGGTGCGCGCCACCTCCAGCAGCGCCGGGTCGACCGAACGCAGGCCGAGGCCGATCGTGACCAGGGGGGCAGCCACGAACACCACGGCGTGCGCCATCACCGTGTTCTCGGGGTGGCCGACATGGTGCAGCCAGCTCCAGAACACCAGGAACAGGATCGCCATCACCACCGCAGGCATGGTGAACGGGACGATGGCGGCCATGCTCAACCCTTGCGCCAGGCGCGAGCCGTGCCGCCACGCGGCGTAGCACAGCGGCAGCGCCAGCGTCGTCGCCAGCACGGCGGCGCAGGCGGCGATCAGCAGCGACCACTCGACCGAGCCGACCCAGGCCGGGTCATTGAAGAACACGCCGTACCAGCGCAGGCCGGGGTTCTGCGGCGGGAAACTCATCCGGGCACTGCCGTTGAAGCTGACGCCGGTCACGACCGCGAGCGGTGCCGCCAGGAACAGCGCCGCCAGCGTCAGGAACAATTGTGCCGGGATGCGGCCCAGCATCAGGCCACGCCCCGGCGGCGCCCAAGCCGCGACAGGCCAGTCAGCAGCAGCAGCGACACCGCGAGCAGCAGCAGCGCCATGGCGGAAGCGCCTGGCAGGTCACGCGCCCCCAGCGCGGTCTTGCTGATAAGGATGGCGACGGTCCAGTACTGCGGCTCGCCCAGCACGATCGGCGTCACGTAGGAGCCCAGCGTCAGCACCGCCGCCAGCGCGAACGCCGAGGCCAGCGGCCCGCGCACCAGCGGCAGCACCACGGTCACGAACGCCTGCCGCCCGCTGGCGCCCAGCGTGCGCGCCGCCTCGACCAGCCCGCGGTCCAGCCGCGACAGCGGCGGGTACAGCGTCAGCACCACGAACGGCACGATCAAATAGAGCAGGCAGGCGACCACCGCGCCGATGCTGGGCGCCAGGCTGTCCGGCTCGTCCATCAGCCCGACCGCGACCAGGATGTTCGACAGGCCGATGCGCTTGGACAGCATCACCTGCCAGGAGAACACGATCAGCACCTCCGACAGCGACAGCGTGGCCAGCAGCAGGATCAGCCACAGCACCTGTCGCCGCCGCCGCATCCCGGTGATCAGCCACGCCAGCGGGAAGCCGAGCGCCACGCTCAGCGCGCCGACCCCCAGCGACAACACTATCGAGAACGCCAGCGAGCGCAGCAGCAGCGGGTCGGCCAGGGCGATGAACGGCGCCAGCGTGACGCCGCCGAGCCAAAGCCCGCTCTGGTCGTGCGGCGCCAGGCTGACCCGCAACAGCAGGGCGAACGGGACGACGAGGAACACCGCGAGCACCAGCGTCGGCCAGGCCAGCAGCAGCCGGGTTCGCGAGACCGGACGGGCGGCAGCTTGCGACGTGCCCGCGACCGCGACCGCGATGCGCGGGACGGCCTGTTCGCTCACTGCGTCAGCACATGGCAGGCATCGGGCGGCAGGCGAACCGTCACCGGCGCGTCCGCCATCCAGCCCGACTGGCCGGCCCCGGTGGTGCAAAGGATTTCCCGCCCGGCGCAGTCGATGTGCAGCTCGACCGCCGAGCCCACGTCGCGCACGAAGGTGACGCGCCCGGCCAGGCTGCCGTCCGGCGCCGCGTCGCCATGGCTGACCTGCACGTTCTCCGGCCGCACCGAGAGCGTGATCCGGTCGCCGTGCCGGGCGGAGCGCGGCATCGTGCCGACATGCACGCGCTGGCCGCCCAGCGCCACATGGCTGTCGCCCGCGACCTCGGCGTCCATCAGGTTGCTCTGGCCGATGAACTCGGCCACGAAGCGGTTGGCCGGGTTGCGGTAGATTTCCAATGGTGGCCCGACCTGCTGCACCCGGCCCTGGCCCATCACCACCACGAGGTCGGCCATCGTCATCGCCTCGCGCTGGTCGTGCGTGACCAGGATCGCGGTGATGTGGAGCTGCTGCTGCAACTGCCGCAGCTCGACCTGCATGTGGTCGCGCAGCCTTGCGTCCAGCGCCGAAAGCGGCTCGTCCATCAGGAACAGCGCCGGCTCCTGCGCCAACGCCCGCGCCAACGCCACCCGCTGCCGCTGCCCGCCGGAGAGCTGCGAGACGGCGCGGCGGCCGATGTCGGGCAGGCGGATCAGCGCGAGCAGCTCCGCCACCCGCTCGGCCCGCAGCCGCGCGTCCATGCCGCGCAGGCGCAGGCTATAGGCGATGTTCTCGGCCACGCTCAGATGCGGGAACAGGGCGAGCGACTGGAACACCATGGCAAAGTTGCGCTCGTGGACCGGCGTCGCGGTGACGTCGCGGCCGTTGAACAGCACCCGCCCGGTGCTGGGCGTCTCGAGCCCCGCGATGATGCGCAGCAGCGTGGTCTTGCCGCAGCCCGACGGGCCGAGGAAGCAGACGAACTGGCCCTGCGGCACCGACAGCGACACCTGCTCGACCGCGACGGCGCCGCCGTAGCTCTTGGCGACGCCTTGCAGCTCAAGCCCCATCATCGCTAGGGCTTATCCAGTCACCATGCGGGTGAACGCGGTCTCGAAATACGCGGTGTCGCGCACCCGCGCCGCCGTGGCGCCCTGGATCGAGGGGATGTCGGTCGAGACGCTGTTGAACTCGGCGTCAGTGAGCGACAGCATCTTGCGCGGCAGCACCGGGGCGGAGCCGACGAAGCGCGCGATCAGCTCCTGCGCCTCGGGCGTCGAGCTGAACTGGATGAACTCGGCCGCCTCGGCGGACTTGGTGGAGGCGCTGGGCTGGCACCACGAGCTGAAGCCCTGGTAGGCGCCCTCCTTCGGGAAGATCGAGCGTACCGGCGTGCCGGCCTTGATCATCGTGCCGGCGACGTCGTGGTAGTAGGTGCCGCCCAGGATCTCGTCGTTCTGCAACGCCGTCTGCATGGTGCCCTCGTCGTCCCACCACAGCTTGGTGGCGGGCTTCAGCTCGGCCATCTTGGCCGCGACGTGGTCGACGCCCTCGTGCGTGTCGAGCACGCCGATGCCGCCGAAATAGACAGTTGCCGCGATTTCGAACATCGACGACGTGCCGCCGCCGGACAGGCCCCAGACCGGCTTCTTGCTCGGCCGCTCCCACAGCACCTTCCAACTGTCCGGCGCCGGCTTCATCTCGTCGGCGTTGACCACGAAGGTCAGGTACCAGGCCATGGCGCCGACGCCGTCGAAGCTGTCCTTGTCCATGAACTTGAAGTTGTCGGGAATGGGCGCGGCCTGGGTCAGTTTGGCCGGGCTGAAGCCGCGCCAGATGCCTTGGGCGCGGCCGCGCAACACGTCCTCCTGGCCGTTCAGGCAGAGGTCCATCGGCGCTGTGCCGCCCTTGTTGGCCTGGGCCAACTGGATCAGGAACTGCGCGCCCTCGGCCTGCGGCAAGGATTGCACGGCGATGCCGGTCGCCTTGGTGAAGGCGGGATAGACGTGCTGCGATAGGCTCTGCTCGAAGAAGCCGCCATAGGCCGAGACCTTGAGGCTGCGGTCGGCGGCCGAGGCGGGACGGATGTACGGCATCGGCAGCAGCGCGGCCCCCGCCGCCGCGGCACCGCGCAGCACGCCGCGCCGTGTGGTCGGAAGGAGAGGCTTGGTCATGCTGGCGTTTCCCTGCTGCGGCCGATCTGGTTGACGTCAGCAACCGTCGTGCCACCCAGCCGGCATGGATTTCGCAGACGCCCGGCGATAGCTTGAGCACGTTCGCGAAGAGGATTGCCCATGGACTTTCAACCGCCGGTCGGCGCCATGGGCGCCAAGTTGCTGGCGTTCACCGAGATCCCGGTGATCGACATCGGCCCGCTCGCCGGCTCCGACCAGGACGCGCGGCTGGCGACGGCGCGCGGGATCGGGCAGGCGTGCCAGGAGGTCGGGTTCTTCTACATCGCGGGCCACGGCATCCCGCAGGAGCTGATCGACCGCGCCTACGCCATGTCGCGCGCGTTCCACACCTCGCCGGTCGAGCAGCGCGAGCGCGTGCTGGTGGACCGCTCGCCGGGCACGCGCGGCTGGTGCCCCGCGACCGCCGAATGGACCGACCCCGACCCCGAGCTGTACCGCCTGACGCCGAAGCGCGAGAAGCTCGATTTCCTGACCACGCCGACGCTGCACGCGGCGTTCGACCTGTCGCTGGAGATTGCTGACGACGACCCCGACTTCCTGGCCGGCAACATCATGCTGGTGCCGAACCAGTGGCCGGACTGGATTCCCGGCTTTCGCGAGACGATCACCGAGTACTACGACGCCGTGAAAGCCGTCGGCGACCGGCTGTTCCGTGCCTTCGCCCTGGCGCTGGGCCTGCCGGAGCGGTTCTTCGTCGACCAGGCGCGCAAGCCCCCGTCGCAGTTGCGCCTGTTGCGCTACCCGCCGAACGACCGGCCGATGGACAACGCCAACCCCGGCATCTTCCCGCACTCCGACTTCGAGTGCTTCACCATCCTGAACCAGCAGGCGCCCGGCCTGCAGGTCATGAACGCCGCCGACGAATGGGTCGAGGCGCCGCCGCTCCCCGGCAGCTTCATCGTCAACATCGGCGACCTGCTGGAAGGCTGGACCAACGGGCTGTTCAAGGCGACGCAGCACCGCGTCGTCAACACCGGGCGCGAGCGGTTCTCGATGCCGCTGTTCTTCGCGGTCGACTACCACACCGTCGTCGAGCCGCTGCCGCAGTTCGTCTCGCCCGAGCGCCCGGCCGGCTACGGCCGCATCGTCGCCGGCGACCACCTGGCCGGCTTCAGCCTCAACGGCGCCAAGCACCTGCGCCGCCGGGTGCTGTCGGGCGAGCTGAAGCCCGGCTTCCCGATCCACGCCGAGAACCCGTTCAAGCGCAAGGCGGTGAACGAGTTCGCGGATTCGTAGTTCGCGAAGTAGGGCGGAAAAGCGTAGCGCCTTCCGCCGCTCCGAGCACTCCGATGAGGCGGAATGCGCTGCGCTTGTCCGCCCTACTTTTCCGCCAGCCACATCCGCCAGCCGCCGCTCGCTGTGATCTCGGGCGCGTCCGCAATACCCGAGACTTCGGCCAGGAAGCCGAGGTATGGGCCGTCGTCAAGCGTCACCGTGCCGAAGCCGAGCGGGGGCGGCACCTGGGCGAGCAACGCGCCGATGTTCGCGGTCGGCAGCCCCCAGACCTCGCCGGCGATGGCGCTGCCGACCGCCGCCCGCAGCAGGCCCGGCCGGTTGCCCAGGGCGTAGAGCCGGTACTCGGCGGCGGTGTGCGCCTCGCGCACGAAGCGGCCGCCCAGCGCTGTGACTTGATGGTTCAGCGGCAGCCCCGCCATGTGGCCGCCGACGCAGAACAGCGCGGTCTCGTCGGCGGCCAGAGGATCGGGCATGGCCGTGTCCGGCAACGCCGCCCCGGTGGCGCCCACGGTCCGCGTCAGCGCCCGATGCACATGGTCCGCCAGCGCCGCCAGGCGGCCCTCCGACCAGGCCGGCCCGATCAGCGTGACGCCGAACGGCAACCCGTCGCCGCCGATCCCGGCCGGCACCGCGATGGCCGCGAGGTCGCACAGGTTGACGAAGTTGGTCCAGGTGCCGAGCCGCGTGTTGACGCCCAGCGGGTCGGCCCCGACCTCGGCCAGCGTCGGGCAGGGCAGCGTGGTCGGCACCAGCAGCGCGTCGCAGCGGGCGAACAGCGCCGCCGCCTCGCGCCGCGCCAGCGCCAGCGCGTGAAAGGCGTCGAACGCGTCGACGGTGAGGCGGTCGAGGCCGCCGGCCAGGATGGCGCGGGTCACTGGATGCAGGATGCCGGGCCGGGTCTCGACCACCTCGCGCAGCGCCGCGGTGCGCTCGGCCACCCAGGGGCCGTCGTAGAGCAGCCGCGCCACGTCCAGGAACGTGGTGATATCGACCGCTTCGGTCGAGACGAACAGCCCGGCTGCGCGGGCATACGGGCCGGCCATGCCACCCGGCACGGCGACGGTCGCGACACGTGCGGCGTCCGGCAGCGCGCCACGACGCAGGTGGGCGAACGGGGCGGCACGGGAATACGGGTCGCGGCCGTCCGGGGCCGCGATGACCCGCAGCGCCGCCAGCGCCGCGTCGACGCTGCCCGCGAACACCGAGACGGTATCGACCGAGCGGCACGCCGGCACCACGCCGCTCGCCGACACGCTGCCGATGGTGGGCTTCAGGCCCACGATGTTGCCGAACATCGCCGGCACCCGGCCGGAACCCGCGGTATCGGTGCCGAGCGCCAGCGGCACGATGCCGGCCGCCACCGCGGCCGCCGAGCCGGACGACGAGCCGCCCGGCACCCGCGTCGGATCGAAGGCGTTGCGCGGCACGCCGTATGGGCTGCGCACGCCGACCAGCCCGGTCGCGAACTGGTCGAGGTTGGTCTTGCCCATGACCACCGCCCCGGCGTCGAGCAGGCGCCGCACGCAGGCGGCGTCGCTGGCGGGGCGATAGGCATAGTCGGGGCAGCCGGCGGTGGTCGGCAGCCCGGCCAGGTCGATGTTGTCCTTGATCGCGACCGGCACGCCCCAGAGCGCGCGGCCGAGCGGGCCTTGGCGCTCCAGTTCCTCCGCGCGTTCCAAGAGTGCCCGGTCCGGCACCCGGCTGATCCATAGCGCCGGGTCGTCATGGGCATGGTCGGCGGCGATGGCGGCGCGCATGGCTTCGGTCGGTGTCGCGCTCATGTCTGGACCACCAGGATGCGTTGGCCGCCGCGCACCTCGCGGCCGGGGCGGCACAGCAGTTCGCGCACCGTGCCCGACGCTGGGCTGGCGAGCTGGATTTCGGTCTTCATCGACTCGATCACCACCACCGGGTCGCCGCGTGCCACGATGTCCCCCTCGGCCACCAGCAGCTTCCAGACGTTACCCGGCATCGGGCTCTCCAGTGCCACGCAGCCGGTGGGCAACGACACCTGCTGCAGCGCCTCGCCGCCGGCATCCTCGACGAAGCTGTCGAGCCCGCGCGCCACCCAGTCCTGCCGCTCGGCCTCGAACGCCGCCCGCTGGCGGGTGCGCGCCGCGGCGATGCTCGGCGCGTTCGCCTGCTCGAAGCGGTTGTACTCGGCGAGGCTGAAGCTGCTCTCCTCGATGCGCAACGGATACCGGCCGTGCGGGAACGCGGCCCGCGCCTCCAGCAGCTCGGCCGGGCTGACCGGGTAGAAACGGATCTGGTCGAAGAAGCGCAGCAGCCAGGGCTTGCCCGGCGCGAACTCGGGCGTGCTGCGCCACGCGTTCCAGACCTGCACGGTGCGGCCGAACAACTGGTAGCCGCCCGGCCCCTCCATGCCGTAGACGCACAGGTACGAGCCGCCGATGCCGACCGCGTTCTCCGGCGTCCAGGTCCGCGCCGGGTTGTACTTGGTCGTCACCAGGCGATGCCGCGGGTCGATCGGCGTCGCGACCGGGGCGCCCAGGTAGACGTCGCCCAGGCCCAGCACGAGGTAGCTGGCGTCGAACACGATCCGGCGCACGTCGTCGACCGAACCCAGCCCGTTAATGCGGCGGATGAACTCGATGTTGGACGGGCACCACGGCGCGTCGGCGCGCACCAGCTCCTGGTAGCGCGACATCGCCAGCAGCACCTGGTCGTCGGCCCAGGACAGCGGCAGGTGGACGATGCGGCTCGGCACCCGCATTTCGTCGTCGCGCGGCAGGTCGCGTTCCAGGCCACGCAGCGTGTCCAGCAGGCGGGGCAGCGGCAGCGCCGCCGGATCGTAATGGACCTGCAGCGAGCGGATGCCGGGCGTGAGGTCGATCAACCCGGGCAGCCGCGCCGCGCGCACCGCCGCCAGCAACGATTGCACCCGCAGGCGCAGCCGGAAATCGAGCGCCATCGGGCCGTACTCGACCAGCAGGTTGGCGTCGCCGGCGCGGCGGTAGGCCACCGGCACCTCGCCGTCCAGGCGCCGCGCCACCGCGTCCTCTCGCGGCGTCCGGCGCTGGAAGCGCACGCGGTCGCCCGGCCGCAACTGGCCGAGCTTCCACAGCTCGTCGCTGGCGACCACGGCGGGGCAGACGAAGCCGCCCAGGCTCGGACCGTCCGGCCCGAGCAGGATCGGCATGTCGCCGGTGAAGTCGATCGAGCCGATCGCGTAGGCGTTGTCGTGGATGTTGGACGGGTGCAGCCCGGCCTCGCCGCCGTCCGGGCGCGCCCAGCGCGGCGCCGGACCGATCAGCCGCACGCCGGTGCGGGCCGAGTTGTAATGCACCTCGTAGCTGGCCGCGAACAGGTCGTCGATGTCGGCGGGGTCGAAGAAATCGGGTGCGCCGTGCGGGCCGTACAGCACGCCGAGCCGCCAGTCCGAGGCCAGCGCGACCGGCTCCGGCACGTCGCCGGCTTCGGGGGCGTCGTCGCCGACGCGCAGCGTGTCGCCGGTGCGCAGCGCCCCGGTGGCGTGGCCGCCGAAGCCGCCCAGCGCGAAGGTGGCGCGCGAGCCCAGGAACAGCGGCGCGTCGATGCCGCCGCGCACCGCGAGGTAGCAGCGCATCCCCGGCCCCGCGATGCCGCCGACGTGCAGCGTCTGGCCCGCTCCGACGGGCACCGCCCGGTGCATGGGCACCGCCACGTCGTCCAGTTCGGCCGCCATCGTGGCACCGGCCAGGGCCACCACGGCCGGCGCGTTGAAGCGCAGCGTGGCCCCGGTCAGCGTCATCTCCAGCGTCGCCGCCCGCTCGGAATTGCCGACCAGGCGGTTGGCGAGGCGGTGACTGCGGGAGTCCATCGGCCCGCTCGGCGGCACGCCCACGTCCCAATAGCCGACCCGCCCCGGCCAGTCCTGCACCGTCGACTGGGTGCCGGCGGCCAGCACCTCGATGCTGCGCGGCGCGAACGCCAAGCCGGCCAGGGTCGCGGTCGTCATGGTCGCGTCGCGCAAGGCGGGGGTCGCCAGCACCGCGGACAGGTAATCGAGGTTGCTTTGCAGCCCGTAGACCGCGCTGCCCGCCGCCGCCTCGGCGAGCCGCGCGATGGCGGCCGGGCGGTCCTCGGCATGGGCCACGAGCTTGGCCAGCAGCGGGTCGTAGTGCGGCGTCACCTCGGTCCCGGTCTCGATCCAGGTGTCGACCCGCACGCCGGGCGCCCAGCGCGCCTCGGTCAGCCGCCCGGTGCTGGGGCGGAACCCCTGCGCCGCGTTCTCGGCGTAGACCCGTGCCTCGATCGCCGCCCCGCTTGGTCGCAGTTCCCGCTGCTGCGGGAGCGTGAACTCGCCGGCGGCTTGGCGCAGCATCCACTCGACCAGATCGACGCCGAACACCGCCTCGGTGACGCAATGCTCGACCTGCAGGCGGGTGTTGACCTCCAGGAAATACGCCTGCCCGGCCTCGGCGTCGTAGACGAACTCGACCGTGCCGGCCGATTCGTAGCCGACCGAGGCTGCCAGCGTCCGGCTCGCCTCGTGCAGCGTCCCTCGAACCGCGTTGGGCAGGTCGGGCGCGGGGGTCTCCTCGATCACCTTCTGGTTGCGGCGTTGCAACGAGCAGTCGCGCTCGCCCAGCGTCACCACTCCGCCGCGCCCGTCGCCGAACACCTGCACCTCGACATGCCGGGCGCGGGCCACGAACTTCTCCAAGTACAGCCGCGCGTCGCCGAAGCTGTTGGCGCCCTGGCGGCGGACGTCCTCGAACCGCGCCGCCAGCTCGTCCGCGTCGCGGCACAGCCGCATCCCGATGCCGCCGCCGCCGGCGGTGCTCTTGAGCATCACCGGGAAGCCGATCGCCACCGCCGCAGCGAGCGCCCGCGCCGCGTCGTCGAGCAGTCCGCTGCCGGGCAGCAACGGCACCCCGGCGCGCTCGGCCAAGGCGCGGGCCGAGTGCTTCCGCCCGAACGCGCGCAGGTGCTCGGCGCGCGGGCCGATGAAGCGGATGCCGGCTTCGTCCAGCGCGTCCACGAACTCGGCGCGCTCGCTGAGGAAGCCGTAGCCCGGATGCACCGCCTCGGCCCCGGTGGCGCGGCAGGCGTCGACGATGGCGTCGATGCGCAGGTAACTTTCCGCGGCAGGTGCCGGCCCGATCCGCACCGCCTCGTCCGCTTCCAGAACCGGCAGCGTGAAGCGGTCGGGGTCGGAGTGGACCGCGACCGAGGCGACACCCATCCGACGCAGCGTGCGGCCGACCCGGCGCGCGATCTCGCCGCGGTTGGCGATCAGGACTTTGTTGAACATCGCGTCAGGCGTCGGGTGTCGGGTCGTTCCAGCGCGGCCCGTCCCAGGCGACGACCCGGATCGGCGTCGGGTCGAAGCCGTTGCACGGGTTGTTCACCTGCGGGCAGTTCGACAGCACCACCAGCACGTCCATCTCGGCGCGCAGCTCGACATAGCCGCCCGGCTCGGACAGGCCGTCGACGATCGCCAGCTCGCCGTCCGGGCCGATCGGCACGTTCATGAAGAAGTTCACGTTGCTCACCAAGTCGCGCTTGGTCATGCCGTGCCGGCCCAGCTCCAGCAGGAAGTTCTCGCGGCAGGCGTGCATGTAGCGGGTGTGGTGGCCGAACCGCACCGTGTTGGCCTCGCAACTGCACGCCCCGGCCGAGGTGTCGTGCCGGCCGCAGGTGTCGGCCACCACGGTCAACAGCGCCCGCCCGGCGTTGGACAGCAGCCGCGTGCCGATGCCGACATAGGCGGAGCCCTGCTCGAGCAGCGTGTCCTGCGCGCTGTAGCGCTCGGCGGTGTCGTGCGCTGCGTAGAACAGCGCGTCGACCGCCTGCTGGCCTTCGAGGTCGACGATGCGCAGCACCTGGCCGCGGGCAAGCACGGCGGACCAGCCGGCGCGAGCGGGCACGTGCTGGTCGAAGATCGGCGTCTGGCGCTCCGACATCAGCGGAACAGCGCGTCTGTGTTCTCGAAGCCGCGCGCCGCCTCCTCGCCGAAGGTGCGGCAGGGATCGTCGGGATCGGCCGGAGGCGGCGTCCAGACGACGACCTCGATCGGGCCGGGCGTCCACGGCCCCGGCGCCAGCGGGTGCGGGCAGTTCGACACCGCGACCAATAGGTTCATCTCGGCGCGCAGGTCCACGGCGTCGCCCGGCCGGGTGGCGCCCTCCTGCCAGGCGAACCGGCCCTCGGCATCGACCGACACGCCGGCGAAGAAGGTGAGGCAGGGCGGCACGTCGCGCACGCCCATGCCGAGCTTGCCGGCGGCGAGGCGGAAGTTCGCGACGGTGTTGCGCAGGTCGGCATCGCCGTACTGGCGCTGGTTGCTGGCCGCCGTGCTGCCGCCCACCAGCGCGTCGTGCCGCGCGCCGCTGTCGGCGACGATCGAGGCCAGCACCCGGCCCATGTCGGAGAACAGCACCCGCCCGCCCGCCAGCCGCGCCGTCCATTGCAGCTTCAGCGTGTCGCCGAGGTTGTAGCGCTCGGAGGTGTCGTCGGCGTTCCACAGCAGCACCGAGACGCCGGGATTGCCGTGCGTGTTGACCAGCCGCAGCGCCTGCCCGCGACGCACCCGGAAGCTGTCATACCAGCCGCCCGGGATCGCCGCGAGGTGCTCGATGGCAGCGGCTTCCAGCGCCGGCGGCGGCAGCGCCGGCAGCTCGGTTGCGCGCGCGCGGGCCTGGCTGCGCAGCGCCACGTAGCGCTGCCGGTGCTGCTCGGGAGTCTGCGAGTCGAGTTGCGTCATGTCTATATTGGAGCAGAAATCGTGCCAGCAGGAGGCGTCACGGGATCATCCAGGGCACCAAGTACTGCTGCGCCAGCACCAGCAGGCCGAGCAGCAGCGTAAGTGCGATGCTGTGCTTGAAGGTGCGCGCGAACACCAGGCCCTCCTGCCCCTTGAGGTTGGTCACGGAGACGCCGGTGGCGATGTTCTGCGGCGAGATCATCTTGCCCATCACCCCGCCCGAGGAGTTTGTCGCCGCGATCAGCACCGGGTTGAGGCCGAGCTGGTTCGCCGCCACCACTTGCAGGTTGCCGAACAGCGCGTTGCCCGACGTGTCGCTGCCGGACAGGAACACCGCGACCCAGCCCAGGAACGGCGACAGCAGCGGGAAGATCAAGCCGGTCTTCGAGACGCCGAGGCCCAGAGTGTAGGTCATGCCCGAGTAGTTCATCAGGTAGGCCAGCGCCACGATCAGTGCCACGGTCAGGATGGCGAGCCGGCTCTGCCGCCAGGTGCGGCCCACGCATTGCAGGAAGCGCGCCGGACCGACGCCCACCAGCGAAGCGGTGATGAGCGTCGACAGCAGGATCGCGGTCCCGGTCGCGAGCGGCTGGAAGGTGTAGAGCGCGGCGTACGGCTTGTCCTTGTACAGCGTGATCGCGACCTGGTTGTGCAGCCCCGGCCACGGCATCGCCCGCTGCCCGATGGTGTTCACCTTGAAGTGGGTCCACAGGATCACCACCGCGGAGACGACGATCCACGGCAGCCAGCCCTGCCAGCCGGCGACGCCCTGGCCCGCCACCGGCCGCGCCACCACGTCGGCGCCGACCGCGCGCGCCACCGCCGGGCGCGCGACCGAGAACGCCGGGTCGGCGGCCGGCGTCCAGACCCGCAGGAACAGCAGCGTCGCCACCAGCGCGGTCAGCGACGAGAGCACGTCGGTCAGCGCGTAGTCGAGCAGGTTCGAGGAGACGAACTGCCCCAAGGCGAAGCTGCCGCCGGCCACCAGCAGCACCGGCCACAGCGCCCGCACCGAGCGCATCCCGCCATAGATCGCCATGACGTAGAACGGCAGCAGCATCGCCATGAACGGCAACTGCCGCCCGATCATGGCGCCCAGCGTCACCGGCGACAGGCCGGTGACTTGGCCCAGCACCGTGACCGGCGCGCCCAACGCCCCGAACGCCACCGGGGCGGTGTTGAAGATCAGCGTGAAGGTGAGGGCTTCGAGTGGCGGGAAGCCGACCAGGATCAGCAGCGCGCTGGTGATCGCGACCGGCGTGCCGAACCCGGAGATGCCCTCCAGCAGGCAGCCGAAGCAGAACCCGATCACCACCAGAACGATGCGCCGGTCGTTCGGCAGGTGCTCCAATATCCAGTCGCGGAAGGCGTCGAACCGGCCGGAGACGACGGCGATGTTGTACAGCAGCAGCGCCGTGAACACGATCCACATCACCGGCCACAGCGCGAACACCGCGCCGTCCGCGGCGCTGTCGAGCGCCAGGCCCGCCGGGAGTCGCCAGCCCAGCACCGCCACCACCAGCGCCACCACCAGGCCGCCGAGCGAGGCCTGCCAGGCCGGGCGGCGCAGCACGCCGAGCATCACCAGCACCACGGCGATCGGCAGCGCCGCCACCAGGAACGACAGCGGCAGGCTGCCGGCGATGGGCGTCAGCAACTGATGGAACATTGTTTCCCCGGATTGTTCTTGGCTGCGGCGTGTCGCCTCAGGTTGGCATGTTGGTCGGCCTCGGCCCGCCGGTCGCGTAGTCGAGCAGCTCGACGGTGTGGACGACCGGGATCGGGCTGGCCGACGCGATCTGGGTGATGCAGCCGATGTTGCCGGCGGCGACCAGCTCCGGTTCGACGCGGGCGATGTTCGCCGCCTTGCGGGCGCCCAGTTGCCCGGCCAGCTCCGGCTGCAGCAGGTTGTAGGTGCCGGCCGAACCGCAGCACAAATGGCCCTCGGGGATGTCCACCACCTCGAACCCCGCTGCAACCAGCAGCGTCTTGGGCTGGCGCGTCACCCGCTGGCCGTGCTGCAGCGAGCAGGCGCTGTGGTAGGCGACTCGTTGCCCGGTCGGCTGGGCGGGCGGACGCAGGCCGAGTTCGCTCACCAGCTCGGTCACGTCGCGGGTGCGCTTCGAGATCGCGGCCGCCTTGTTGGCATAGGCCGGGTCGGCGCGGAACATGTGGCCGTAATCCTTGACCGTGGTGCCGCAGCCCGAGGCGTTGATCACCACCGCGTCGAGCCCAGGGCCGTCGATCTCGCGGGTCCAGGCGTCGATGTTGGCCCGGGCGTAGCCGTGCGCGTCGCCGCCCAAATGGTGCGTGAGCGCGCCGCAGCAGCCCGCACCCTGCGCCACCACCACCTCGCAGCCGTGACGGGTCAGCAGGCGGATGGTGGCGGCGTTGATCTGCGGCGCCAGCACCTGCTGCGCGCAGCCGGTCAGCAGCGCCACCCGCATCCGCCGCGCGCCTTCGGCCGCGAACACCTGCGGCCGGTCGCCGGCCGAGGCGGGCGGCACCCGCGCCGGCGCCAGGCTCACCATCGCCCGCAGCCGCGCCGGCAGCAGCTTGGCCACCGGCCGGACCAGCGGGCGGGTCAGCACGGTGGCGTACAGCGACGCGCGGAACAGCGCCGGGCGCGGCAGCACCAGGTTCAGCACCCGGCGCAGCAGCCGCTCGAACGGCGGGCGGACATAGGTGCGCTCGATGTGCTGCCGCGCGTGGTCGACCAGGTGCATGTAGTCCACGCCCGATGGGCAGGTGGTCATGCACGACAGGCAGGACAGGCAGCGGTCGACGTGCTTGACGACGGTGGCATCGGCGGCGCGGCCGCTCTCCAGCATGTCCTTGATGAGGTAGATGCGCCCGCGCGGGCTGTCGAGCTCGTCGCCCAGCAGCACGTAGGTCGGGCAGGTCGCGGTGCAGAAGCCGCAATGCACGCAACTGCGCAGGATCTTCTCCGACACCTTCACGTCGGGGTCGGCCAGTTGCTCCAGGGTGAAGTTGGTCTGCATGATCGTCCTATACCGAGGCGACCAGGATCGCCCGGAAGTCGTTGATGTTGGTGCGGGTCGGGCCGGTGGTAACGAGATCGCCCAGCGCTTCGAAGAAACCATACCCGTCATTGTCGGCAAGCCTCGCGCGGGCGTCCAGGCCTGCGGCGGCGGCGCGCGCCAGGCTGTCCGGCGCCAGCAGCGCGCCCGCGTTGTCCTCGGTGCCGTCGATGCCGTCGGTGTCGCAGGCGATGGCGTGGATGCCGGGATGGCCGTCCAGCGCCACCGCCAGGCCCAGCAGGAACTCGGCGTTGCGCCCGCCGCGGCCTTGGCCGCGCACCGTCACCGTGGTCTCGCCGCCCGAGATCAGCACGCAAGGTGGCGGTGCTGGCTGGCTGTGCCGCGCGCAGTGCCGGGCGATGCCGGCCATCACCCGTGCCACTTCGACGGCCTCCCCCTCGATCGCGTCGCCCAGGATCAGCGGCAGCATCCCGGCTCCACGCGCGACATCGGCGGCGGCTTCGAGCGAAGCCTGCGGCGTCGCCGCGATCACCGTCCGGCTGCGGGCGAAGGCGGCGTCGCCCGGCTTCGGCGTCTCGGCCGCGGGGTCCAGCAGCCGCGCCGCGACCGAAGGCGGCGGCACGATGCCGTGGCGCGCCAGCACCGCCCGGGCATGCGCGCGGGTGCTCGGATCGGGCACCGTGGGGCCGGAGGCGATCACCGAGGGATCGTCGCCAGGCACATCGGAGATCAGCAGCGTGACTACCAGCGCCGGCGCGGCTGCGGCGGCGAGGCGGCCGCCCTTGATCGCGGACAGGTGCTTGCGCACGCAGTTCATGTCGTGGATGCCTGCCCCGCTGCGCAGCAGCGCCCGGTTCACCGCCTGCTTGTCGGCGAGCGACACGCCCGGCGCCGGCAGCGCCAGCAGCGCCGAGCCGCCGCCGGAGATCAGGCACAGCACCAGGTCGTCGGCGCCCAGCCCCCGCACCATGTCGAGGATGCGCGCCGCTGCCCCCTGCCCGGCGACGTCCGGCACCGGATGGCTGGCCTCAACCACCTCGATGCGGTCGAGTGCGGCGACGCCGTGGCCGTAGCGGGTCACGACCAGGCCCGACAACGGCCGGTTGGGCGGCCAATGCGCCGCCACCGCCTGCGCCATCGCGGCGGCCGCCTTGCCGGCGCCGACCACCACGGTGCGGCCGGCCGGAGGAGGCGGCAGCAGCTTTGGAACACAGGCCGAGGCGGCCGCCGCCGCCACCGCGGCCTCGAACATCCGCAGCAGGAGCGCCCGTTCGCCCACCTACTCGGCAGCCTGCCCGATCTGGTGGCACGCCAGGCGCTCCAGCGCCCGCACCATGCCGGAATGGTCCCACGCCTTGCCGCCGCCGGCGACGGCGGCGTTGAACAGCTCCTGGCAGGTCGCGGTGTTGGGTAGGCTCACGCTCAGCGCGCGGGCAGACTGTAACGCCAGGTTCAAGTCCTTCTGGTGCAGCTCGATGCGGAAGCCCGGCTCGAAGTTCCGCTTGACCATGCGTTCGCCATGCACTTCCAGGACGCGCGAGTTGGCGAAGCCGCCCATCAATGCTTGGCGCACCCGCGCCGGGTCCGCCCCGGCCTTGGAGGCGAACAGCAGCGCTTCGCCCACCGCCTCGATGGTCAGCGCCACGATGATCTGGTTGGCGACCTTGGTGGTCTGGCCGTCGCCGTTGCCGCCCACCAGGGTGATGTTCTTGCCCATTAGTTCGAACAACGGCTTCACGGCGTCGAACGCCCGTTCCGGGCCGCCCACCATGATGGTGAGGCTGGCCGCCTTGGCGCCGACGTCGCCGCCGGAGACCGGGGCGTCAAGGTAGTCGCAGCCCAGCTCGTTGATCCGCCGGGCGAACTGCTTGGTCGCGACCGGGGCGATGCTGCTCATGTCGATGACGGTCTTGCCCGCCGACAACCCCTCGGCGACGCCGCCCGGCCCGAACAGCACCGCCTCCACGTCCGGCGTGTCGGGCAGCATGGTGATGACCACCTCCGCTCGCCCGGCCACCTCGCCGGCGGTGGCGCAGGCGGTTGCGCCGGCGTCCAGCAGGCTCTGCGCCGGGGCGGAGCGGTTGTGGACGAACAGCGTATGGCCGCCCGCGATCAGGTGGCCGGCCATGGGCTGGCCCATGATGCCGAGGCCGATGAAGCCGATGTTGCTCACTGTGTACCCTCCCCGCCGCTCAGCGCGCGGCGGTCGGTTCGAGTTGCTTGCCGGCCTGCTCCACGGCCGCCATGTCCTGCCCCTTGCGGATCGACAGCGACGGGTCGAGGCACAGGATGTCCTCGAACTCGTTCACGCTGTCGACCTCGGTCCCCATCGAGATGTTGGTCACGCGCTCCAGGATGAACTCCAGCACCACCGGCACGCGGAACTCGGCCATCAACGACTGTGCCCGTGCGAAGGCGTCCTTGAACTCGTTCGGACTCTTGACCCGGATCGCCTTGCAGCCGAGGCCCTCGGCCACCGCCATGTGATCGACGCCGTAGCCCGCCGGCGCGTCGCCGTCGGGGGCGGTGTTGATGTTGTCGAACGCGAGGCTGACCTCGAAATCCATCTGGAAGCCGCGTTGCGACTGCCGGATCAGGCCCAGGTACGAGTTGTTCACCACGACGTGCAGGTACGGCAGCTTATGCTGCGCGCCGACCGCCAGCTCCTCCAGCATGAACTGGAAGTCGTAGTCGCCGGACAGCGCCACGATCTTGCGGTAGGGGTCCGCCGCGCGCACGCCCAACGCCGCCGGCAAGGTCCAGCCGAGCGGCCCGGCCTGGCCGCAGTTGATCCAGTTGCGCGGCTTGTAGACGTGCAGGAACTGGGCGCCGGCGATCTGCGACAGGCCGATCGTGGTGACGTAGCAGGTGTCGCGGTCGAGGATCTCGTTCATCTCCTGGTAGACCCGCTGCGGCTTCAGCGGCACCGCGTCGAAATGGCTGCGGCGCAGCATGGCCCGCTTGCGGTGCAGGCAGGACGCCGCCCATGCCGAACGGTCGAGCAGTGTGCCCGCCGCCTTCATCTCGCGCGCGACCGCGATGAACTCTCGCAACGCGGCGCCGGCGTCGGAGACGATGCCGAAATCGGGGCCGAACACCCGGCCGATCTGGGTCGGCTCGATGTCAACGTGGATGAAGCGGCGGCCGCGCGTGTAGACCTCGACCGAGCCGGTGTGCCGGTTGGCCCAGCGGTTGCCGATGCCGAACACGAAGTCGGACTCGAGGAACGTGGCGTTGCCGTAGCGGTGGCTGGTCTGAAGCCCCACCATGCCGGCCATCAGGTCGTGGTCGTCCGGGATCGCGCCCCAGCCCATCAGGGTCGGGATCACCGGCACGCCGACGAGCTCGGCGAACTCGACCAGCAGCGCGCTGGCGTCGGCGTTGATGACGCCGCCGCCGGCGACGATCAGCGGCCGCTCGGCCTCGTTCAGCATCGCCAGCGCCCGCTCCGCCTGCCGCCGCGACGCGGTCGGCTGGTACACCGGCAGGCGCTCGTAGGTGTCGATGTCGAACTCGATCTCGGCCATCTGCACGTCGATCGGCATGTCGATCAGCACCGGGCCGGGGCGGCCGGAGCGCATGACGTGGAACGCCTGCTGGAACACCCGCGGCAGCAGCGCCGGCTCGCGCACGCACACCGCCCACTTGGTCACGGGCTTGGCGATCGCCTCGATGTCGACCGCCTGGAAGTCCTCCTTGTACAGCTTGGCGCGCGGCGCCTGGCCGGTGATGCACAGGATCGGCACGCTGTCGGCCATCGCGGTGTAGAGGCCGGTGATCATGTCGGTGCCGGCCGGGCCGGAGGTGCCGATGCACACACCGATGTTGCCCGGCATCGCGCGGCTGTAGCCGTCGGCCATGTGCGAGGCGCCCTCGACGTGGCGGGCCAGGATGTGCCGGATCGAGCCGCGTTGGCGCAGCATGGCGTAAAACGGGTTGATCGCCGCTCCCGGCACGCCGAAGGCGACGGTCACGCCCTCGCGCTCCAGCACCTGCACGGCCGCTTCCACCGCTTTCATCCTGGCCATCCGACGCCTCCCTGCCGCGCGTTGTCGACGCCGCGCAATGTGGCAGGGCGCGGCGGCACGCGGGAGACATTCCCGCATTGTGGAATTGGACGGTTTTCCCTATCTGCTTTCAGGATGTTAGGTTTTGGTCGGTGGCATGAGCGAGCATGTGCAATCGCTGGTCCGAGCCTTGGCGCTGCTGAACCGGATCGCCGAATCGGTCGAGGGTGGGGCCACGCTGACCGAGCTGGCGCAGCAGGTGGGCCTGCCGCCGTCCACCGCGCACCGGCTGCTGACCACGCTGGAGCAGGAACGCTACGTCCGGTTCGACCATGAGGGCCGGCTGTGGTCGATGGGCGTGCAGGCGTTCGCCACCGGCAGCGCCTTCACCAAGAGCCGCAGCCTGGTGGGCCTCGCCCGGCCGCACATGCGCGAGTTGATGGAGGACAGCGGCGAGACGGTGAACCTCGCGGTCGAGGACGAGGGCCAGGCGGTCTACCTG
The DNA here is from genome assembly GCA_964250775.1 of uncultured Acetobacteraceae bacterium. Lineage (GTDB taxonomy): Bacteria > Pseudomonadota > Alphaproteobacteria > Acetobacterales > Acetobacteraceae > CAVRQM01. The sequence continues at coordinate 31,002 of CAXUHK010000021.1, forward strand.
GCGCAGGTCGAGTGCCGGCAGATGATGCGCGCCTTTGCCCGCCCGGGCTCGCGGGTGCCGCTGCACTGCTCGGCGGTGGGCAAGGCGATCCTGTCGGGCGCCTCCGCCCGGCGGTTCGCGACCATCCTGCGCCGGCACGGGATGCCGCGCCTGACCGAGCGCACCATCACGACGCCGCCGTCGCTGCGCGCCGGCCTTGAAGCGGCCCGGTCGGCCGGCTACTTCGTCGACGACGAGGAGCACGCGGTCGGCCTGCGCTGCGTCTCGGCGCCGGTGTTCGACGAGACCGGCGCCGTGGTCGCCGCGATCTCCGCCTCCGGCCCGATGGCGCGGATCGTCGATGCCCGCGTGGCGCCGCTCGGCGCCTCGGTGCGGCGGACCGCGCGCGCCGTCTCGGCCGAGATGGGCGCCGTCCTCGAAGCCGGGGAACCTTGACCCGGTGGATTCTTTGAACCGTTTTTCGGAGCATACGTTTGTGAGCGCCACCATCCAGCAACCCGGCAGCCGGTTCCGGCGCGTGCGGCATTTCGAGGATTTGGGCGATGCCGAGATCCTGGCGCTGGCCATCGGCAACGAGGAGCAGGCGACCCGCGCCTACACCGAGTTTGCGGAGTCGCTGCGCGCCGACTACCCGGACAGCTCGCGCATGTTCATGGACATGGCTCAGGAGGAGACCGAGCACCGCCGCCGGCTGATCGACCTGTTCCGGCGCAAGTTCGGCGAGACGATCCCCAAGGTCGATCCCGAGAACGTCCGCGGCGTGCTGCAGGAGCGCCCGACCGGCCTCGCCAAGCTGGGCGGCGCCGAGGGGATGCGGCGCCAAGCCCGGCAGATGGAGGCTAATGCCAGCCGGTTCTACCACCAGGCGGCCAGCAAGACCTCCGACGCCTCGATCCGCAACCTGTTCGGCGACCTCGCGGTGGCCGAGGCGGCGCACGAGGCGACCGCCGACGAGATCGACGAGAGCACGCCCCCGACCGAGGGCCGGAATGAGGAGGTGACCAACGCGAAGCGCCGCTTCGTGTTGCAGATCGTCCAGCCCGGACTGGTGGGCTTGATGGACGGCTCGGTGTCCACGCTGGCGCCGGTGTTCGCGGCGGCGTTCGCCACGCACAACTCGTGGAACGCCTTCCTGGTCGGCATCGCGGCCTCGCTGGGTGCCGGCATCTCGATGGGCTTCGCCGAGGCCTTGGCCGACGACGGCAAGATGTCCGGCCGCGGCACGCCGTACCTGCGCGGCCTGGTGTGCGGGCTCATGACCATCGCCGGCGGCATCGGCCACACGCTGCCGTACCTGATCCCGCAGTTCTGGACCGCGACCGCCGTCGCCGCCGTGGTGGTGGTGTTCGAGTTGCTGGCGATCGCCTGGATCCAGTGGCGCTACATGGACACGCCGCCGGTCTCGGCCGCCGCCAAGGTCATGCTGGGCGGCGCCCTGGTGCTGGCGACCGGCATCCTGATCGGCAGCAGTTGAAGGAGAAGGCAATGGCGAAGACCGCCGAGAAGACCGACCCCAAATTGTGGGACAAGGTGAAGCACGACGTGACCGACGGCGACAAGGGCGGCAAGCCCGGCCAGTGGTCGGCGCGCAAGGCGCAGCTCGCGGTGCACGAGTACAAGGCCGAAGGCGGCGCCTACAAGGGCGAGAAGTCGCCCGACAACCACCTGGCCGAGTGGACCCGCGAGGAATGGGGCACCAAGTCCGGCCATGCGAGCGCTGAGACCGGCGAGCGATACCTGCCGAAGCAGGCGCGCGACACCCTGACCGACGGCGAGTATCGGCGCACCACCGCAAAGAAGCGGGCCGACACGGCGAAGGGTAAGCAGTTCTCGGCGCAGCCCAAGGATGTGGCCCGCAAGACGGCAGCCTCCCGCGACGGCGGCGCCAGCCGGGCTGACTTGTTGCGCCAGGCGGCGAGCAAGGGCGTGCGCGGCCGCAGCCGGATGACCAAGGCTCAGCTCGAGCAGGCGCTGCGCGCGTGACCGACAAGGAAAAGGCCGACACCGCCCGCGAGTTCAAGCATGTGACCAACATGACCGCGGGGGCGTTGCAGAAATGGCTTGGCAGCGCCGCCAGCAAGTCCGTCGGCATGACGCATGAGGGCGAGCGCGTCACCCATGAGGGCGAGGGCGAGTCGGTCGGTCACGAGATGGGCGAGCGCATCGTGGCGCTGAAGGGCAAGAAGGCGGCCGAACTGGACGACGACGATTACCAGGCGATGCGCAAGGTAGTTGGCTACGTGCATCGCCACGCCAAGCAGCGGCCGCACGGCGACGTCACCGACACGCGCTGGCGCAAATCATTGATGAACTGGGGCCACGACCCGCTCAAAGCCGCCCGCTAGGCGGTCAGCGGCGCGGCAGCACGGCCTGCAACGCGTGCGCCAGGCCGGTGCGGACCAGGGCCGGAGCCGACAGCACCGACCCGCTGATCGGCCCGAGCACCAGCGTCCGCTGCCGCCCCAGCGCCTGCAGCGCCGAGCGCGCCACGTGCTTCGGGCTCTGCATACCCGGCGGGTTGCGGCCGAAGCCCGACCGTGCGGCGAACTGGCTGCGCGTGGCGGTCGGGCAGAGCGCCAGCACGTCGACCGGCCGGTTCACCAGCTCGGCCCCGAGCGCCTCGGCGAGCGACAGGTCGAACGCCTTGGTCGCGGCGTAGGTCGCCATCCGGGGAACCGGCAGGAAGGCGGCATTGCTCGACACCACGATCAGCCCGGCGCGGGTGCGGCTGGCCTCGGCCCGCTCGATCATGCCCGGCAGCAAGCGCCGCGTGAGCACGAGGGGGGCCAGCGCGTTGACCAGCACGGTCTCGCGCAGCATCGTCTCCTCGGCCTGCAGGAAATCCCCGTACGGCCCCAGCCCGGCGTTGCAGACCAGCAGATCGAGGCCGAACGCCTCGGCCGCCGCGCACACCGCGTCGAGGCCCTGATCGGTCGCGAGATTGGCGGCCAGCGTCTCGACCCGACGGTCGCCCACGCTCAGCTCCTCCGCCAAGCGGTCCAGCGCCGCAACGTTCTGCCCGGTGAGCAGCAAGGCGGTCGAACGCGGCAGCGCGCGCGCGAACGCCTCTCCAATCCCGCTTGTGGCGCCAGTGACCAGGGCCGCCGAGGCGGGAGTGCGCGAGAGTGCCATGTGCGACCAAATAGGGCTGCCGCGCCGGAAGGAAAGGGCAAGGACACTGGCTCGAACCGGCCGACTACGCTACTAAGACTAAGCTTAGCCGGAGGAGGAAGCTATGCAGACGGTCAACATGCACGCGGCCAAGACTCACTTGTCCCGGTTGGTCGATGAGGCTGCGGCCGGAGAAGAGATTGTGATTGCCCGAGCTGGCAAGCCGATAGCGAGGCTCGTGGCCTTGGTGCAGGCGCCTGCCCCGCGGAAGCGGGTGCTTGGGCGGATGGCAGGAGGCTTATCCGTGCCGGATGATTTTGACGCCCCGCTGCCAGACGACGTGCTCGATGCCTTCGAAGGGCGCTGATGCGTCTGCTGCTTGATACGCATGTCTTGTTGTGGGCGCTTAAACATCCAGCCCGGCTGGATCAAGAACTGCAAGACATCCTGGAGGATGAGGCGAACGAGGTGTTGTTCAGCGCGGCCAGCATCTGGGAAATAGTGATCAAGGCCCGGCTCGGGCGGGCCGACTTCGTGGATCGTCCCGAGCGGGTGGCCACCGACGCGCGGTTGACCGGATTCGCCGAGTTGCCGGTAAGCGCCGACGTGGCTGCCCGCGTCGCGCATTTGCCGCTGCATCATCATGATCCATTTGACCGTCTGCTGGTGGCTCAGGCGATGGCGGAGCCGGCCCGTTTCTACACCGCCGACCCGGTGTTGCCGCCCTATTCCGAACTGGTGCGGCTGATTGGAAAGAGGCGAGAACAGTGAGGAGGAGCGATGCCGCGGGCCGAGATCGCAACGCTTGCCGAGCGATGGATGCGGTTCTGGCAGGGTGCGGCCGGGCGCCCGGCGAACCGGGCCGGGTTGCGGGCAGCGATCGTCGACCTTTATCGCGCTTTCCCGAACTTCGTCGCCGTAACAGAGTTCGTCGCAATCGACGAGATTGAGGGTATCGCCGCGATCCGTTGGTCAGCAACAGGGCGACACGTGGCCGCGTTCCTTGGCCAACCTGCAACCAAGCGACCTGTCCGGTTCACCGGCATCGAACTCATAAGATGCCGGTCCGGCGCCGTGGTCGAGCGCTGCGGCGAATGGGACGAAGGCGAAATCCTGAAGCAGATCGGCCGCGCGAGATGATGGTCGCGACCGATACCGCTGACCGATGGCAAACGACGCCCATAGCTGGGAAGGAACGCCGTCCGTGAGCTTCGTCGTGACCCTGGCCGCGCTCGCCCTGCTCATCGTCATGGCTTATCGCGGCTTCAGCGTCATCCTGTTCGCCCCGGTGGCGGCGCTGCTCGCGGTGCTGCTGACCGATCCTGCCGCCGTGCTTCCAGTCTACGCCGACCTGTTCATGGACAAGCTGGCGACCTTCGTGCGCCAGTTCTTCCCGATCTTCCTGCTGGGCGCGCTGTTCGGCAAGCTGATCGAGCTGTCCGGCTTCGCCCGCGCGATCACCGCGGCGGCGCTGCGGCTGATCGGGCCGGCGCGGGCGGTGGTCGCCATCGTGCTGGTCGGCAACCTGCTGACCTATGGCGGCGTGTCGCTGTTCGTCGCGGTGTTCGCGGTCTACCCGTTCGCCGCCGAGGTATTCCGCCAAGCCGACATCCCGAAGCGGCTGATCCCCGCCACCATCGCGCTGGGCGCGTTCAGCTTCACCATGGACAGCCTGCCCGGCACGCCGCAGATCCAGAACATCATCCCGACCACCTTCTTCGGCACCACCTCGTACGCGGCGCCCTGGCTCGGCCTGATCGGCTCGGCGTTCATCTTCGCGGGCGGCATCGCCTATCTCAGCCTCCGCATCCGTGCCACCAAGCGGGCCGGCGAGGGCTACGGCATCGACCACCGCAACGAGCCGGCGCCGGCCCGCGAGGGTGTCCCGGTGCATCCGCTGGTCGCCCTGCTGCCGCTGGTCGTCGTGGGCGTGCTGAACGTGCTGCTCACCGACTATGCCGTGCCGGCGTTCTACGGCAAGACGCACGACACGACCCTGCCCGGCCAGGCGCATCCGTTGGCGGTGGGCGTCGCGCCGCCCCCCCCGCGCTGGGCGCGGGGGCGGGCGCTGCTGGGCGGGCTGCTGGCCGGGAAAGAGCCAGCCGCGCGGCCGCTTCACCAGCCACCCCCGGCGCAGGAGATCGAGCAGGTCCGGCGACAGCATGACGTAGCGGTCCTTCCGCCCCTTGCCCTGCTCGACCCGGATCAGCATGC
>CAXUHK010000022.1:0-3134 GCA_964250775.1 uncultured Acetobacteraceae bacterium
GCTGGACGCCGACGCCGACACGCGCCGCCGCGAGCTTGGCGCCCTGGCCCGCGCCGGCTTCCCGCAGGAGGTGGCGCGCCGCGCGCTCGGCGCCGACGCGGAACTGGCGGAGGCGGCGCTGGCGAGGTTGCGGCAGGCTTGATGCGCGACGGCGGCCGGCTGCTTCCCTGGCTGCTGCTCTGCCTATTGTCCGCCTGCGCCGGCGGGCGCAGCTATTCCGGGCTGAGCTGCGCCCCGTTCGCCCGCGAGCTGACCGGCCTGCAGCTTTATGGCGACGCGGCAGGGTGGTGGCAGGCGGCGGCTGGGCGCTACGATCGGACGGCGCTGCCGAAGGTCGGTGGCGTTCTGGTGTTCCGCCGCGGTGCGCGACTGCCATCGGGCCACGTCTCGGTGGTGTCGCGGGTGCGCGGGCCGCGCCGCATCGACGTGATCGGGGCCAACTGGGTGCCGGGCGAGGTGGAACGCGACCAGCCGGTGATCGACGTGTCGGAGGCGAACGACTGGAGCCTGGTGCGGGTGTGGTATCCACCGTCGCGTCAGCTCGGCAGCCATGTCTACAGTACCTACGGCTTCATCCTGCCGCCAGCGCCACTCGGCCACGACGCGCTGGCCAGCGCCGCCGGCCGATACTGACGAAGTGGCTTGCAACCCTCGGCCGCGCGGTCCATTTGCAGGGCAGCGGAGCGGAGAGGTTCCATGGGTAGTTTCAGCATCTGGCACTGGTTGATCGTGCTTGCGGTCATCCTGGTGCTGTTCGGCGGCGGCGGCAAGATCAGCGGCATCATGGGCGATTTCGGCAAAGGCCTGAAATCGTTCAAGAAGAACATGGCCGAGGACCACGACGCCTCCATGGAGGCAGCGGCGACCGACAAGCCCACCGGCAACATCTCCGGGCCTGGCCACTTGGGCGGCGCCAACGTCAACACCGGCGCCACCTCGGCCAACGCCCGCCAGGTCTGATGGACGCGGCCGCGGCGGCGGAGCTCCGCGCGCCTGACTGGGCGGTGGCCGCCATCGTCGAGGCCGGGCAGCGTATGGACCGGCGCGGGTGGGTGCCCGCCACCGCCGGCAACATCAGCGTGCGCCTGGACGACAGCCAATTCGCGATCACCCGCAGCGGCGGTCACAAGGGTTATCTCGACAGCAGCCACGTCATGCGGGTCGGGATCGACGGCCACGCGCTGACGCCGGGACGGCCCAGCGCCGAGACGCCGCTGCACACCCAGATCTATCGTATGTCGCCGGCCGCCGGGGCCGTGGTGCATGGCCATTCGGTCCCCAACACCGTGCTGTCGCTGCTGCCGGCGGGCGAGGCGAGGGGGCATATCCGGTTCGCCGGCTTGGAAATCCTGAAGGCGTTCGACGGCCACTTCACGCATGACATGAGCGTCGGCGTGCCGGTGTTCGCCAACGACCAAGACATTTCCCGGCTCGCGGGCGCGATCGAGCCGATGTTCGGCACCGGGATGCCGCTCGGCTACCTGATCGCCGGCCATGGTTGCTACGTCTGGGGGCCGGACATGCCGACGGCTCTGTCCCGCCTGGAGGGTTTGGAGTTCCTGCTCGCCTGCGAGCTCGAAATGAGGAAGATGCGATGAGCCGTCTCACGATCTACAACGACGACGCTCCCGGCGTGCCGGTGCTGGTGTCCGACGAGCCGGACATCATAGCGCGCGAGCTGGCCACCATCGGCGTGCGCTTCGAGCGCTGGGACAGCCCGGTCGAGCTGTCGCCATTCGACGAGCCGGAGGTGATCCTGGACGCGTACCGCCCCTATCTCGACACGCTGATGGGCACTTTGGGCGCCGGCTCGGCCGACGTGCTGAAGCTGACCCCGGACAACCCGAACGCGCCCGCCTTGCGCCAGAAGTTCCTATCCGAGCACTCCCACACCGAGGACGAGATCCGCTTCTTCGTGCATGGCTCGGGCAATTTCATCATGCATGTCGACGGCAAGATATGGGACGCGCATTGCGCCCAGGGCGATCTGATAAGCGTGCCCGCGAACACCAAGCACTGGTTCGACGCCGGGGAGAAGCCGTTCTTCACCGCGTTGCGGGTGTTCACCGACACGTCCGGCTGGGTGCCGCACTACACCGGCAGCGTAGTGCACGAGTTGTTCCCGGCGTCCTGAGCCGCCCGCCTTGCTCCCGCTCGCGGCGGTGCTGACCGATGTCGAGGGCACTGTCGCGCCGGTCGCCTTCGTGCGCGACACGCTTTTCCCCTATGCCCGAGCGCGGCTGCCCCGCCTGTTGCGCGAGCGCGGAGAGGAGCCGGAGGTCGCGGCCGAACTGGCCGAGGTCGCGCGGCTGGCGCCGGCGACACCGCCGCTCGAAGCACTACTCGGATGGATGGACCAGGACGCCAAGGTCACGCCGCTGAAGGCGCTGCAAGGCATTCTATGGGCCGAGGGGTACGCCAACGGCGAGCTGCACGGCGCGCTGTACCCAGATGTGGCGCCCCGCCTACGCCGCTGGTCGAGGGCCGGGGTGCGGCTGTTCGTCTACTCGTCGGGATCGGTGGCGGCGCAGCGGCAGATCTTCGCCCACTCGAACGACGGCGATCTCGTGCCGCTGTTTGCCGGCTTCTTCGACACCAGGGTCGGCGCTAAGCGCGAGGCCGCCAGCTACGACCGTATCGCCATCGGCATCGGCGTGCCGACCGCCGAGATGTTGTTCCTGTCCGATGCCGCGGCCGAGTTGGACGCCGCCGCCGCCGCCGGCCTGCGCACCTGCCAGGTTCTGCGGCCACAGGACGGCACGGGCATGGCAACGGGGCACCCGGCCGCAACGGATTTTGACGATGTAGCCCGGCAATTTCCGTTGCCGTAGATAACGACCCCCATATTTTGCGTCTTCGGGGAAGTTCTCCACAACATTCTGCGTGATGCACACTGGTTAACGTTGAGCCTGGCGAGGCGATTGGCTACTTTATGTTGCGCAGGCAGCATGAAGGGGCCACGGCATGGAGTGGGACAACGAACTGATCGCCCGCCTGCGGGGGTTGTGGAACGAGGGCCACTCCACCGCCGAGATCGGACGCCGGCTGAGCGTCTCGAAGAACGCGATCGTGGGCAAGGCGCATCGGCTGGCGCTGCCCGCGCGACCGTCGCCGATCCGGCGCGGGGCTGGCCC
>CAXUHK010000022.1:3144-33143 GCA_964250775.1 uncultured Acetobacteraceae bacterium
AACAGAAGGCGGCGCTTTCGCATCCTCCTGCGGTGGCGGCGGTGCGCCAGCACGGCGGCCGTCTGGTGTGCTGCTGCTGGCCGATCGGCGAGCCGGGCACGCCGTCGTTCCATTTCTGCGACGAGGGCGCCCTGGCCGGGAAGCCGTATTGCGCCGAGCACGCGCAGTTGGCCTATGTCAGGGTGCGCGACCGGCGCGACGAAGCGGCCTAGCCCCGGCATCGCCATGGCTTGCGCGGCGACGCGGTTGGGGTGACAACAGCCTTCGACCGTGTCCGCCGTCAGGAGCTGCTGTTGCAGACGATCGCTCGCCCGCATTCGGCACTCGATGCCGACGACGTTCGCTCCGCCTACAAGCGATGGGCAGGCGTCTACGACCTCGTGTTCGGCGGCGTGTCCGGCCCAGGCCGACGGCGGGCCGTCGCGGCGGTGAACGCGCTGTCGGGCGCTCGCGTGCTGGAGGTCGGCGTCGGCACCGGACTTGCCCTGCCGCATTACGCGCCGGGCAAGCGCATCACCGGCATCGACCTGTCCGCCGAGATGCTGGCGCTGGCGCGTCGCCGGGTGGCGCGGCAAGGGCTGGACCAGGTCGAGGCGCTGCTGGAGCTGGACGCCGAGGCGACCGGCCTGCCGGACTCCGGCTTCGACATCGCGGTGGCGATGTTCGTGGCATCCGTGGTGCCGCATCCGTCGCACTTGCTGGCTGAGATGCGGCGCGTGGTGCGGCCCGGCGGGCACATCCTGTTCGTCAACCACTTCGCCGCCGAGAACGGACCGCGCTGGTGGGCCGAGCGAACCATGGCGCCGGCCTCGCGCGCGCTGGGTTGGCATCCCGACTTCAAGATGGCGGCGCTGCTGACGCAAGGCGAACGCGAGGCGGCGGTGATCCAGGCAGTGCCGCCGGTGGGCCTGTTCACCTTGGCGCAATTGCGCAACTAAGCGCGTCTGGACGGGCAGGGCGCCCAGCCCACATAGTGCGCTGCTGGGCGGGGTCGCCGCCCGGCTGCGAGTTTTCCGGTTTTTCGGGATGTTACGGCCGATGCATGTTCTCCGGCGGATGGGCTTCACTCTCTGCGCGGCCGCCGCCGCGCTGGCGTCGCCGGCATGGGCGCAAGCGGCCGATCCCGCCGCGCCGGTGTTCATGGCGCCGCGTCCGTGGGAGATCGGGATGCAGGCCGCGCACAGCCCGGTCGAGCACGGGATCCACAATCTGCACGCGCTGGTGACGTGGCTGATGGTGGCCGTCACCGTGTTCGTGGCCGGGCTGCTGCTGTTCGTGGTCTACCGCTTCGGCAACAAGCGCAACAAGGTCGCGAGCCGCACCAGCCACAACACCGCCTTGGAGATCGCCTGGACCCTGGTGCCTGTGCTCATCCTGGTGGTGATCGCGATCCCGAGCTTCCGGCTGATCTACTTCGAGGACCGCGCCCGCGACCCCGACCTCACGATCAAGGCGATTGGCCACCAATGGTATTGGGAGTACGCCTACCCCGACCAGGGCAAGCTCGACTTCACCAGCTACATGGTGCCGACCGAGGACCTCAAGCCGGGCCAGTTGCGGCTGCTCGATGTGGACAACCAGTTGGTGCTGCCGGCGGGCAAGACGGTGCGCATCCTGACCACGGCCGCCGACGTGATCCACAGCTTCTTCATCCCGAGTTTGGGCCTGCAGCGCTACGCGATCCCTGGCCACACCATCGAGACCTGGGTCAAGATCGACCGGCCGGGCGAGTACCGCGGCAACTGCAACCAGATCTGCGGCACCAACCACAGCCAGATGCCGATCTCGATCCGCGCCGTGACGCCGCAGCAGTTCACGGCGTGGGTGGCGCAGGCAAAGGTGAAGTTCGCCTCCGACGCGCCGCAGCCCGCGACCCGTCCCATCGCCGTTGCACAAGCCCAGCCGTGACTTACGTGTCGGTGGCTGAAGGAGAGTTAGGATGAGCGTCACCACACGCGGCCCGGCCGATGCCCACGGCCATGCCCACGACACCCACGGCCACGCGCCGGGTTTCGTGCAGCGCTGGCTGATGTCGACCAACCACAAGGACATCGGGACGTTGTACCTGATGTTCGCCATCTTCGCCGGGCTGATCGGCGGCGGCCTGTCGATCATGATGCGCGCCGAACTCGCCAGCCCGGGGATGCAGATATTCTCCTCGGGCCAGGAGTGGAACGCGGTCATCACCGCGCACGGCCTCATCATGATCTTCTTCGTGGTGATGCCGGCGATGATCGGCGGCTTCGGCAACTGGTTCGTGCCGATCATGATCGGCGCGCCCGACATGGCGTTTCCGCGCCTGAACAACATCAGCTTCTGGCTGCTGGTGCCGGCGCTGTTGCTGGTGATCGCAGGCCTGCTGACCGGCAATGGCGCCGGCTCCGGGTGGACGCTGTACCCGCCGCTTTCCACGGCGCAGTACCAGCCAGGGATCGCGATGGACTTCACCCTGTTCGCGCTGCACCTCGCGGGTGTCAGCTCGCTGCTCGGGGCCATCAATTTCATCACCACGATCTTCAACATGCGCGCGCCAGGCATGACGCTGCACAAGATGCCGCTGTTCGTGTGGTCGATGCTGGTGACGGCGTTCCTGCTGCTGCTGGCGATCCCGGTGCTGGCCGGCGCCATCACCATGCTCATCACCGACCGCAACTTCGGCACGTCGTTCTTCACCCCCGAGGGCGGCGGCGATCCGGTGCTGTTCCAGCATTTGTTCTGGTTCTTCGGCCATCCCGAGGTCTACATCATGATCCTGCCCGGCTTCGGCATGATCAGCCACATCGTCTCGACCTTCAGCAAGAAGCCGGTGTTCGGCTATCTCGGCATGGCCTACGCCATGGTGGCGATCGGCGTGGTCGGCTTCGTGGTGTGGGCGCACCACATGTTCGTCTCCGGCATCGACGTCGACACCCGGGCCTACTTCATGGCGGCCACCATGATCATCGCGGTGCCGACCGGCATCAAGATCTTCTCCTGGATCGCGACCATGTGGGGCGGGTCGCTCGAGCTGAACACGCCGATGCTGTTCGCGATCGGCTTCATCTTCCTGTTCACGGTCGGCGGCGTCACCGGCGTCGTGCTCAGCAACGCCGGCATCGACCAGATCCTGCACAACACCTACTACGTTGTGGCGCACTTCCATTACGTATTGTCGCTGGGCGCGGTGTTCTCGATCTTCGCCGGCTTCTACTACTGGATCGGCAAGATGTCGGGGCACCAGTACCCGGAGTTCTGGGGCAAGGTGCATTTCTGGTGCACGTTCATCGGTGTGAACCTGACATTCTTCCCGATGCATTTCCTGGGCTTGGCTGGGATGCCGCGCCGCTACGTCGATTACCCGGATGCCTTCCGTGGCTGGAACGAGGTCGCCTCGTTCGGCTCATACATCGGCGGCGTCTCGGTTCTGGTGTTCCTCTATGTCGTCTACCGGACCTTCACGTCGAAGGTGAAGCTGGCCGACAACTATTGGGGCGAGGGTGCCACGACGCTCGAATGGACGATCTCCTCGCCGCCGCCGTTCCACACCTTCGAGGAACTGCCACGGATCCGTTGAGGTCAGCCATCATGTCCGAAGCCGCCGTCGTGGTGGCCGGGGTTGGCGCGGGGGAGGCGGCATCTCCCCCGCTGCTTTCCGTCGTTCTCTCACCGTCCACCCCGGCCGACTTCTTCGCGCTCTTAAAGCCGCGGGTGATGACATTGGTGGTGTTCACCGGGTTCATCGGAATGATGGTGGCGCCAGGGCATTTGCATCCGGTTCTGGCCTTCGCCTCGATCCTGGCGCTGGCGGTCGGGGCCGGCGCGTCGGGCGCCATCAACATGTGGTACGAGCGCGACATCGACGCGCTGATGCGCCGCACCGCGAAGCGTCCGATCCCGGCCGGTCGGGTGGCGCCTTCGGAGGCGCTGGGCTTCGGCGTGACCTTGGCGGTCGGCTCCGTCGTGGTGATGGCACTGGCCGCCAACTTGGTCGCGGCGGCGATCCTGGCACTGTCGATCGGTTTCTATGTGTTCGTCTACACCATCTGGCTGAAGCGGCGGACGCCGCAGAACATCGTCATCGGCGGCGCCGCGGGGGCGTTCCCGCCGGTGATCGGCTGGGCTGCCGTGACCGGGGATGTCGGGCTGCTGCCGCTGCTGCTGTTCGCCATCGTGTTCGTCTGGACGCCGCCGCATTTCTGGTCGTTGGCGCTGTGGGCGCATGACGACTACGAGCGCGCCGGGGTGCCGATGCTGCCGGTCGTCGCCGGGGCGCGGGCCACGCGACGGCAGATCGTCGCCTACACGCTGGTGCTGGTGCCGCTCTCGGTGCTGCCTTGGGTGCTGCATACGACCGGGCCGAGCTATGGCATCACGGCGGCGGCGCTCGGGCTGAGCTGCCTGGGCAGCGTCGGGGCGGTCGCGCGCGACCGGCAAGACGCGGCAGGCGTGAGCTTGACTCGCGACAAGCCCGCGAAGGCAGCGTTCCGCATCTCGATCCTCTACCTGTTTGGCCTGTTCGCAGCCTTGGCGGCCGATCACTTCGTCATGCCTTGGCTCGGCTGATGGACGACGCGCCGCCGCCGCTGTCGCGCGCCGAATCGGAGTCGCTGATTCGGCGTCGCCGGCCGCGCAACATAGCCGTGTTGCTGTTGTTGCTCGGCGTGGCGGCGTTGTTCTTCGCCATCGCCATTGTGAAGCTGACCCCGGGGCACCTACTGGGCGGTTAGACTGTTCCGGATCGATCAGATGAAGCCGCGCGTCAATGCCCTGGGTCTGCTGCTGGCCGGCGTGGTCGCCGGGATGGTCGGCCTGTCGTTCGCGGCCGTGCCGCTGTATCGCATGTTTTGTGCCGCGACCGGCTATGGCGGCACGCCGCAGATCAATTCCGCCGCGAGTACCGGGCGCAGCGCCCGCACCATCGTGGTCCGCTTCGACGCCAGCACCAACCCGGGCCTGCCCTGGCAGTTCGCCCCTGAACAGCAGCAGGTCACGCTGCAGCTCGGCGACGAGAAAGTTGCGTTCTATGCGGCCCGCAACGAGGCCGACCGGCCAGTGACCGGGATGGCTCTCTACAACGTGACGCCTGAGACGGTGGGCAAGTATTTCCACAAGACGGCGTGCTTCTGCTTCAACCAGCAGACCTTGGCTGCCGGGCAGCAGATGCAGTTCCCGGTCAGCTTTTGGGTTGACCCGGCGATCGCCAGCGACCCCAACACGGCTGACATCCATACCATCACGCTCTCGTACACCTTCTTCCATTCGCTGGCCGACGCCGCCGCGACCGGGGCACTGGCTGCGGCCGGTCCGCATGTCGGTCCCCTGGTCCGCTGATCGGGCCTTGATGCGGCGGGCGAATTGGGGATGATGCGGCACGATCCCTGACAGGTATTGCGCGCATCATGGACACCCACGCCACCGCCGCCTTGCCGGCGTCCAGCAGTTCCGGCCTGAAGCAGCCATACCATCTCGTCGACCCGAGCCCGTGGCCGCTGGTCGGCGCGCTGGGCGGCGGCGTCACCGTGCTCGGCATCGTGCTGGCGGCGCATTTCGGCAGCTACATCGCGTTGGCTTTGGGCCTGCTGATGATCGCCGGGACCATGGTGATGTGGTGGCGCGACGTTCTGCGCGAGAGCCGCACCGCCGGGCTGCACACGCCGATCGTGCGCCTCGGCCTACGCTACGGCATGACGCTGTTCATCGCCAGTGAGGTGATGTTCTTCGTGGGCTTCTTCTGGGCGTTCTTCCACTTCGCCCTGTATCCCGAGCACGTGTTGGGCACCGCCACGCCAGCTTGGCCGCCGGTCGGCGTGACCACGTTCGACCCTTTCCACCTGCCGCTGATGAACACGCTGATCCTGCTGCTCTCGGGCACCACGGTGACGTGGGCGCACCACGCGCTGATTGAGGGCGACCGCAAGCACCTCATCATGGGACTGGGCGTCACGGTGCTGCTCGGCCTCAGCTTCACCTTCTTCCAGGCGCTCGAGTACTCGCACGCGCCGTTCGCCTTCTCGGGCGGCGGCGTCTACCCAGGCGTGTTCTTCCTCGCCACCGGCTTCCATGGCTTCCACGTCATGGTCGGCACCGCCTTCCTGATCGTCTGCTGGTTCCGCGCCCGCGACGGGCAGTTCTCGCCGCAGCGGCATTTCGGCTTCGAGGCGGCGGCCTGGTACTGGCACTTCGTCGACGTGGTGTGGCTGTTCCTGTTCGTCTCGGTCTACTGGTGGGGCCACGGCGTCATCGCCGCCGAGTGATCCCGCCCGCTGCGCAGCGATGAGCCCGGCGCGGCGGCTGCTGCTGCCCGCCGCGATGACCGCGATCATGCTGGCCACGCTGATCGGGCTCGGGGTGTGGCAGGTGCAACGGCTGGCCTGGAAGACCGCGCTGCTGGCCCGCATCGACCAGGCCGAGCGGGCGTCCGGCGTGCCGCTCGGCGCCGACCCTCCGGCGTTCGCCAAGGTGCGCGTGACCGGCACCCTGCGTGCCGACACCGCCCGCTACGGCTCCGAAGTGCGCACGACGCCGACCGGCGAGGCCATCGGCGCGCAACTGGTCGCGGTGCTCGACCGCGACGCGGGGCCACCGTTGGTTTTGCTGACCGGCTGGGTACCGACCGGGGAGTCGCGTTACACGCTGCCAGCCGGGCGGATGGAGTTCGACGGCTACGTCCGTGCGGCCGACCATCCCGGCTTGTTCTCGCCCCGCGACGACGCTCGCGCGCGGGTGTTCTACACGCTCGACCCGGCGACCATCGGCCCGGCGCTGGGCGTCGCCCATCCCGCGTCGTTCGCACTGGTGCTGCTGGGCGAGGCACGGCCGGGCGCCTACCCGCAGCCGGCGACGCGGCTGCCGCGTCCGCCGAACGACCATCTCGGCTACGCGATCACCTGGTTTGGCCTGGCCGCGACCTTGCTGGTGGTCTTCACGCTCTATGCCCGAAAGGCCTTGCGCCCATGACCGCGTATGCCCGACTGACTGCCCGGTTCGAGCGCATCGGCACCATCCACGAGGCTGCCGCCATGCTCGGCTGGGACGCCGCCGCGATGATGCCGGCAGGCGGCGGACCGTCGCGCGGCGACCAGATGGCGGTGCTGGCCGGGCTGGCGCACGCGCACCTGACCGACACGGCGTTGGCCGACGAGCTCGCCGCCGCCGAGGCGAACGAGCCCTGGGACGCCGCCAACCTGGCGCTGATGCGCCATGCCCACGTCCGCGCCACCGCGGTGCCGCCCGATCTGGTCGAGGCGCAGGCCCGCGCCAACGCCGCCTGCGAGCAGGTGTGGCGCGAGGCGCGGCGGCAGGGCGATTTCGCGCTGGTGCGCGACCGGCTGGCCGAGGTGCTGCGCCTGGTGCGCGAGCAGGCGGCGGCGCTGGCACCGAGGCTCGCCATGTCGCCATATGACGCGCTGATGGACGGCTACCAACGCGGCGTCGGCGCCGCCGACGTGGCGCCGGTGTTCAAGGCGTATGCCATGTGGTTGCGGACCGCGCTGCCCCAGGCGGAGGAGCGCGAGGCAGCGTTGCCCACCGCGACCTTGCCGGAAGGCCCGTTCCCGGCCGACGCGCAGGAGCGGCTGTGCCGCGAGCTGGCCGAGCGCGCCGGGCTGGAGCCGGCGCATTTCCGCCTCGACCGCTCGCTGCACCCGTTCTGCGGCGGCACGCCGACCGATGTGCGCATCACCACCCGCTACGACGAGGCCGACTTCACCGGCAGCATCATGGGCGTGCTGCACGAGACCGGTCACGCATTGTACGAACGCGGCCTGCCCGCCGCCCACGCGCGCCAGCCGGTCGGCCAGGCGTCGGGCATGGCGGCGCATGAGAGCCAGTCGCTGCTGATCGAAATGCAGGCCAGCCGCTCCGACGCCTTCCTGTCCTGGCTCGGGCCGCAGTTGGAGCGCGCGTTCGGCGGCGCCACGTCCGCGTACACATTGCCCAATTTGCGCCGGCTGTATCGCCGCGTGGGGCGCGGGTTCATCCGCGTCGACGCCGACGAGATGACCTACCCGGCGCACGTCATCCTGCGCTTCGGTCTGGAACAGGCGCTGGTCTCGGGCGACCTCGCGGTGGCCGACCTGCCGGGCGCCTGGAGCGACGGCCTGCACCAGTTGCTCGGCATCCGCCCGCCCGACGACGCCCAAGGCTGCCTGCAGGACATCCACTGGTACGACGGCGCGGTGGGCTACTTCCCGAGCTACACGCTGGGCGCCATGGCGGCGGCGCAGTTGATGGCGGCGGCGCGCCGCGCGCTGCCGGACCTCGACGCGGCGCTGGCCGGGGGCGATTTTGTCCCGTTGCTGGGCTGGCTGCGCGCGCACGTCCACGGCGTCGGCAGCCGTCTCGGCTTCAACGACATGCTGCGCGAGGCCACCGGCGCGCCGCTCGACCCCGCGGCGTTCATGGCGCATCTGACGGCGCGGTATCTGCCCGGTGTCAGTGATGGCTAGGATCATGCGCGCCCGGTTCCGCCGTGCTAGGTTCCTCTCCGAAGGAGCGGACGCGCAATGGATGCCACCATCACAACCGATCTCGCCGACCAGGTGATCGCCACCCTACGCGGCCACGAGACAGAGCTACGCCAGGCCGGCATTCGCCGCATGTCGCTGTTCGGCTCCGTCGCGCGTGGCGACGCCGAAGCCGACAGCGACGTGGACCTTGCCGCCGAGTTCGATCCCGCAGCCGGCATGGACCTGTTCCGCCTGATGGGCTTGGAGCGGCGGATCGCGGAAATCCTGCGCCGCCGCGTCGACCTGCTGCCCGAGCCGGTGCGGAAGGAACGCCTGCGGGCCAACATCGAGCGGGACCAGCGCCGTGTCTTCTAGGCACGATCCGGCCGACAGCTTGGCCGACATCATCGAGAACGCCGAGCAGATCGAAACCTACCTTATTGGTGTGAGCCAGGCCGCCTTCGAGCACGACGGGCGCACGCGCGATGCCGTCGAGCGTTGCCTAGAGCGGGTGTGCGAGGCGGTCCGACGCCTTGGCGATCAGGCCGAGCGGCTCATGCCGGGCCACCCGTGGGGCGACGTCCGCGGCTTGGGCAACCGACTGCGCCATGCCTACGACCGTATCCGCCCCAACATCGTATGGAACACCGCCCAGGACCGCGTGCCCGGCCTGGCCGCCGACGCCAGACACACTCTGGAGCGGCTGCGGGCCGAGCGGGACGATGCCGGCTAAACTCCGTATCGCGTGCATTTATCGCCACCTGCCGGGTCAGCGCCGATCGCCGGGGCCGCTCCGGGCTCGGCTGGAGGCAGCGCGAGGTGGTGGCGGGCTACTTAGCGCGGCACGGTGCCGAGGCGCTGCTGGACGAATTCACTGAGGTGGAGAGCGGTTGGCACCGCTCGACGCGGCTGCGTTCATGGCGCACCTTGCGGTACGGTATTTGCCCGAAGTCGACGTATCAGGGTAGACCCTCTACCTGTATGCGCGCATTTTCAGGTAGCGAAACCCTGGTGCTGTTTTATGGCGAGATACTAACGTGCGGCTTTCTGGCGATGCTATAAAGACAACTGCTAGCGTTGCTGCATTGTTGGTTATCTTCACTGGCATTATAAAATACGTTTATAACTTAGACGGGCGTGTGGGTCAGCTAGAAGAACAGGTTCATTCTTTAGCTGCCGCAATGGCTGCGGCAGAAACTAGGTCTACAGTATTCCCAGGCAAATCTGCAACCTTGGCCAACCCAATGATACAGAGATGCATCGAACTAGCCGATCAAGCCAATAACGGAAGTCGCCCCACAGGCATGGGAAGTGACTTCAGTGAAGGTGTTACGCAACAAGCGATTAGGTTGATCGATAAGCTTGGCTGCGCTTCAAGCGTGCGTTAGTTGTAGTATCAGAAGAGTTGCAAATCGCGTGGTGTAGCTGGGTAAACCAGATTGGAGCAGGACCATTTGATGCGCTACGTCTCCACCCGCGGCGAAGCCCCCGCCCGCGATTTCACCGGCGTCCTGCTGGCCGGGCTGGCCGAGGATGGCGGGCTGTTCGTGCCGGAAGCCTGGCCGAGCCTGTCGCCCAACGAGCTGCGCGCCATGCGCGGGCTGCCGTATCCCGAGCTTGCCGCCCGCGTCGTGCATTTGTTCACCGGCGACGCCGTGCCGCTGCCGTTGCTGCGCGAGATGTGCGACGGCGCGTATGCCAACTTCAACCATCCCGCGATCGTGCCGCTCACCCAGCTCGGCCCGGACCTGTGGGCGCAGGAGCTGTTCCACGGCCCGACGCTGGCGTTCAAGGACGTCGCCATGCAACTGATGGGAAGGCTGTTCGACCACGCGCTCGAAGCGGCCGACCAGCGCATCACCATCGTGGGCGCCACCTCGGGCGACACCGGCTCCGCCGCCATCGCCGCCTGCGCCGACCGGGCGCGCATCGAGTTGGTCATGCTGCACCCCGAGGGCCGCACCAGCGAGGTGCAGCGCCGGCAGATGACCACCGTGCAGGCCTCAAACATCAGCAACATTGCCGTCGATGGCACCTTCGACGACTGCCAGGACCTGGTGAAGGCGATGTTCGCGGACGCGCCGTTCCGCCGCGACCTGCGGCTGTCGGCGGTGAACTCGATCAACTGGGCACGGGTCGCCGCACAGGTGCCGTACTACGTCCACGCGGCGCTCGCCTTGGGCGCGCCCGACCGGCCGGTGGCGTTCAGCGTGCCCACCGGCAATTTCGGCAACGTGTTGGCGGCCTGGGTCGCCGGGCGCATCGGCGTGCCGGTCGCCCGCCTGATCGTGGGCGCCAACCGCAACGACATCCTGGCCCGCTTCCTCGCCGCCAACGACATGCGCGTGCAGGGCGTGGAGCCGAGCCTGTCGCCCAGCATGGACATCCAGGTCAGCTCCAACTTCGAGCGCCTGCTGTTCGAGCTGCTGGGCCGCGACGCGGCCGCCACCGCCGCCACCATGCGGGCGTTCCGCGCCCACGGCCGGATGCCGGTGCCGGACGCCGCCTGGCGCGCCGCCTGCCGCCAGTTCGGCGGCTTCAGCCTTGACGACCCAGGCACGATCGCCGAGATCCAGCGCCTGCACGACGAATGCGGCTACCTGGCCGACCCGCACTCGGCCATCGGCATCGCCGCCGCCCGCGCCTGGCCGAACCCGGACCGCGTGCCGGTGGTGGCGATGGCGACGGCGCACCCGGCCAAGTTCCCCGACGCGATGGAACGCGCCACCGGCCGCCGCCCCCCTCTGCCGCGCCACCTCGTCGACCTATATGATCGTCCCGAGCACTTCACCCGCGCACCGGCCGACCTCGGCGCCATCGAGGACCGCATCCGCGCCACCGTCCTGAGGAACGCCGCATGAGCCAGACCGACGCCATCCGCGTGACCCGCCTGCCGTCCGGCCTCACCGTCGTCACCGAACGGATGGAGCGGGTCGAGACCGTCTCGCTCGGCGCCTACGTCGCGACCGGCACGCGGCACGAGACCGAGGCCGAGAACGGCGTCTCGCACTTCCTGGAGCACATGGCGTTCAAGGGCACCGAGCGGCGCAGCGCCACCGCGATCGCCGAAGAGATCGAGGCGGTCGGCGGCCACATCAACGCCTACACCGCCCGCGAGCAGACCGCGTACTACGTCAAGGTGCTCAAGGAGGACACCGCGCTGGGGGCGGACATCATCGGCGACATCCTGACCCATTCGAGCTTCGACCCGGACGAGATGGAGCGCGAGCGCGGCGTCATCCTGCAGGAGATCGGCCAGGCCAACGACACCCCGGACGACATCGTGTTCGACCACTTCCAGGAGACCGCCTATCCCGGGCAGCCGATGGGCCGCCCCACGCTGGGCACCGAGGCGCGTATCCGCGAGATGCCGCGCGACACGCTGACCGGCTACATGCGCCGCCACTACACCCACGCCAACACCACGGTCGCCGCCGCCGGCAATCTGCGCCACGACGAGATCGTGGAGCTGGTCGGCCGTCACTTCGCCGACCTGCCCAAGACGGCAGCCCCGAGCGCCGTGGCCGGCGTCTACGCCGGCGGCGAGTTCCGCGAGGCGCGCGACCTCGACCAAGTCCACATCGTGCTGGGCTTCCCCTCGGTCGCCTACGCCGACCCGGCGTTCTACCCCACCATGCTGCTCTCGACCCTGCTCGGCGGCGGCATGTCGTCGCGGCTGTTCCAGGAGATCCGCGAGCGTCGCGGCCTCGTCTACTCGATCTACTCGTTCACCGCCCCGGCGATGGATGGCGGCCTGTTCGGCATCTATGCCGGCACCGGCGAGAGCGAGGCGGCTGAACTTGTGCCGGTGACGCTCGACGAACTGCACAAGGTGCAGCTCGAGGTGAACGAGGCCGAGCTCGGCCGTGCGCGGGCGCAGGTCAAGGCCGGCCTGCTGATGTCGCTGGAGAGCACCGGCAGCCGCTGCGAGCAGTTGGCGCGGCAGATCCAGGTGTTCGGCCGGGTGGTGCCGACCGCCGAGACCGTGGCGCGCATCAACGCCGTGACCGCGGCCGAGGTGCAGGACGCGGCGGCGCAACTGTTCCGCGCGGCACCCACCTTGGCGGCGATGGGGCCGGCCGGGCATGTGCCGAGCCTGTCCGCGATCGGTCGGCGGCTCGCGGCATGATCGACTTCCAGGACGCGCTCACCGACCTCATCACGCAAGCCCGCGCCGCCGGGGCCGACGCCGCCGACGCGGTGCTGGCGTCCGGCACCTCGCTGTCGGTGTCGCTGCGGCTCGGCGCCGTGGAGCACCTGGAGCAGGAGGAGGGACGCGACCTCGGCCTGCGGGTGTTCGTGGGCCGGCGCTCGGCCATGGTGTCGTCCACCGCCCTCGACCCGAACGGGTTCAAGCTGCTGGCCGAGCGCGCGGTGGCGATGGCGCGCGTGGTGCCGGAGGACCCGTACGCGGCACTGGCCGAGGACGCCCGCTCGCCGGACGCCGCCGACATCGCCGCCCTCGACCTGGTGGACGACGCGCAGCCGGACGCCGAGGCGCTGATCGCCCGCGCCCGGCTGGCGGAGGACGCCGCGCGCGCCGTCCATGGCGTCACCAACTCGGAGGGTGCGAGCGCCGGGTTCGGGCGCAGCGAGATCGTGCTGGTGACGTCGGCGGGCTTCGCCGGCCGCTACCGCCGCAGCAGCCACTCGGTCTCCGCCACCGCCCTGGCCGGCACCGGCACCGACATGCAGCGCGACTACGACTATTCCAGCGCCTCGCACCTGTCCGACCTGGAGGATGCCGAGGCGATCGGTCGTGTCGCCGGCGAGAAGGCGGTGGCGCGCATGAACCCCGGCCGACCGGCGACCGCCAAGCTGCCGGTGGTCTACGACCCGCGCATCGCCTCCTCGATGCTCGGTCATTTGTCGGGCGCGATCAACGGCGCGTCGGTCGCGCGCGGCACCAGCTTCCTCAAGGAGCGCATGGGGCAGCGCATCTTCGCGCCGGGCATCGACATCGTGGATGACCCGTGCCGGGTGCGCGGCCCGCGCTCGCGCCCGTTCGACGGCGAGGGCCTGCCCACCGCGACCCGCGCCTTGGTCGAGGACGGCGTGCTGCAAACCTGGTTGCTCGACACCCGCAGCGCCCGTCAATTGGGCTTGTCCAGCACCGGCAGCGCCAGCCGCGGCACCGGCGGCCCGCCGTCGCCGTCGGCCACGAACCTGTTCCTGCGACCGGGGGCGATGACGCCGGCCGAGCTGATGGGCGACATCAAGCTCGGGCTGTACGTGACCGAGCTGATCGGCATGGGCATCAACGGCCTGACCGGCGACTACAGCCGGGGCGCCGCCGGGTTCATGATCCGCGACGGGGCGATCGCCGAGCCGGTGGCGGAGATCACCATCGCCGGCAACCTTGTCGAGATGTTCGCGCACTTGGTCCCGGCCAACGACTTGCGCTTCCGCCGTGGCACCGACGCGCCGACGCTGCGGGTCGAGGGCCTGACCATGGCGGGTTCTTAACCCCGGGGCCGTGAAACGGGCGACCCGAAGTACAACATACAGTAGGCAATCGTATTTGGACCTTGGTGTCATGCGCCGCGCCTTGCTGTTGCTTCCCGTGTTGTTGTCCCTCGCCGTGGCGATCTCGCCCGGTGACGTCTGGGCGCGGGCGGCGGGTGGATTGTCGATGGGCAGCCGCGGCTCGCGCAGCTTCTCGATGCCGCCGCCGACCCGCACCGCGCCGTCCTATGCGGCGCCGTTCCAGCGCAGCCTGACGCCACAGCCGGCGCCCTCGTTCGCGCCCACGGCGCCGGCCTACGGCGGCGGCGGGTTCGGCGGACGCTCGGCGTTCAGCTCCGGCCTGATGGGCGGCCTGATCGGGGCCGGCATCGGTGGCATGTTGTTCGGCCATGGCATGTTCGGCGGGCTGTCGGGCGGCGCCAGCTTCCTGGGCCTGCTGCTGCAACTGTTCCTGTTGCTGATGCTGGGCCGTTTCCTGTGGCGGCTGTTCGTGAGCCGCCAGCCGGCAGTGGCGGGGGGCGCCATGTTCCCTCGCATGTCGATGCCGGGCGCGGCACAGCGCCCGTCGGCAGGCCGAGCCGCGTCCGCCAGCCCGGCGTTGCAGGTGAGCCAGACCGACTTCCAGGCGTTCGACCAGTTGCTGCACGCCGTCCAGGCGGCGTGGTCGGCGCACGACCTCAACACGCTGCGCGGCATCGCCAGCCCGGAGATGGCCAGCTACTTCGCCGAGCAGTTGAGCGAGCAGACCAGCCGCGGCGTGCGCAACGTGGTCAGCGATGTGCGGCTGGAGCAGGGCGACCTGTCGGAGGCATGGGCCGAGCGCGGCCGCGAGTACGCGACGGTCGCCATGCGGTTCTCCATGATCGACGTGACCCGCGACGGCAGCGGGCGCGTGGTCGACGGCAGCCCGAGCGAGCGTGTGACCGCCACCGAAATCTGGACCTTCCTGCGGGCACCCGGCGGCCGCTGGATCCTGTCGGCGATCCAGCAGGCACGGTGATTTGCTGGTAACGCGTCCTCGGCCGTTCTAGGCTTGCCGGCAATAAACCTGGGAAACGCCGCCATGCTCCGCATCATGCTCCTGGCTGCGACCGTCCTGGCGTTGCCGGTCGCCGCGAGCGCGCAAAAGATCACCCTGAACGTCGGCGGCCTGGAGAAGCAAATCTACCTGCCGGCGAAGCTGGCCGAGGCGCTCGGCTACTACAAGGAACAGGGCCTGGAAGTGGCGCTGGAGGACGAGCAGGCCGGCGTCGAAGGCGCCGACGCGCTGGTGGCGGGCGAGGTGGAAGGTGTGGTCGGGTTCTACGACCACACCGTCGACCTCGCCAGCAAGGGCAAGCACGCCGAGAGCATCGTGCAGTTCAGCCGCGCTCCCGGCGAGGTCGAACTGGTCAGCCTCCGCATCGCCGACCGCGTGAAGTCGTTCGCCGACCTCAAGGGCACTTCGCTCGGCGTCACTGGGCTCGGTTCCTCAACCAACTTCCTGACCCAGTACATGACGGTGCGCAACGGCTTGCCGGTCAGCGCGGTGCACTCGATCGCGGTCGGTGCCGGCGGCACGTTCCTGGCGGCGTTGAAGCAGGGCGCCATCGACGGCGGCAT
This sequence comes from uncultured Acetobacteraceae bacterium, assembly GCA_964250775.1. Classification (GTDB taxonomy): domain Bacteria; phylum Pseudomonadota; class Alphaproteobacteria; order Acetobacterales; family Acetobacteraceae; genus CAVRQM01. Next base: position 18,639 of record CAXUHK010000022.1, read on the forward strand.
GACCACGGAGCCGACCGTCTCGCGCGCGGTCGACACCGGCCTGGCGCGGGTGTTCGTCGACATGCGCACCGAGGCCGCCACCCGCGCGGCGTTGGGCGGCACCTATCCTGCGGCCTGCCTGTACATGTCGACCGAATACGTCCACAAGCACCCGGAGATCGCGCAGAAGCTGGCCAACGCCTTCGTCAAGACGCTGAAATGGATCGCCACCCATAGCGGCGCCGAGATCGCGGCCAAGCTGCCGCACGACTACTACGCCGGCAGCGAGGCGCAGTACGTCCGCGCGATGGACGCCGGCAAGGCGATGTTCACCCCCGACGGCATCATGCCGGCCGACGGCCCGGCCACCGTGCTCAAGGTGCTGACCACGTTCTCGCCGACGCTGCGCGGCAAGACCATCGACATCGCGCGGACCTACACCACCGAGTTTGCCAAAAAGGCCCAGTAAGGTGGACGCCGGCGCGATGCCTGGCCTCGCCGCGATCCACATGGGCGGCGTGGCGCGGCGCTTCCCGACGTCGGACGGCGGCTGGCTAAGCGCGCTGGAGGGGTTCGACCTCGACATCGCGCCAGGCGAGTTCTGCGCCATCGTGGGGCCTACCGGCTGCGGCAAGTCGACCACGTTGGGGCTGGTGGCAGGGCTGGCGCAGCCGCAGGCGGGCAGGGTCGAGCTGTTCGGCAAGCGGGTCGGCGGCATCGACCGGCGCGTGGGCTTCGTGTTCCAGCAGGACGCGCTGCTGCCGTGGCGCACGGTGCTGGGCAACGTCGTCGCCGGCCCGAGCTTCCGCGGCGAAGGGCGCGCCACGGCGGCGGCGCGGGCGCGCGACTGGCTGGGGCGCGTGGGCCTGGCGGCGTTCGAGAAGAACTACCCGCACCAGCTCTCGGGCGGGATGCGCAAGCGGGTGGCGCTGGCGCAGACCTTCATCAACGACCCCGAGGTGCTGTTGATGGACGAGCCGTTCTCGGCGCTCGACGTGCAGACCCGCGAGCTGATGCAGGAGGAACTGCTCGGCCTCTGGGCGCAGAACCGCGCCGCGGTGCTGTTCGTGACGCACGACCTCGACGAGGCGATCCTGCTGGCCGACCGGGTGGCGGTGCTGACCGCGCGCCCGGCGCGGGTGAAGTCGGTCTACGCGATCGACATCCCGCGCCCGCGCCCGATCGCCGAATTGCGCTACGAGCCGCGTTTCATCGCCATCGCCAAGCAACTCTCCGACGATTTGCGCGAGGAAGTGATGAAGGCACGTAAGCCATGAGCGACGCCACGGTCATTGCCGCGCCTCCAGTCCGGCGCGACGAGACCCTGGCGGCGCGCCTGCGCCGTCGCCGCCGCTTCGTGGTCTTCATGCGCCTGCTGGTGCTGGTCGTGGTCCTGGGCGGTTGGGAGGGGGCGGTGTGGCTTGGCCTGCTCGACCCGTTCTTCTTCGGCCAGCCGAGCGGCATCGCCGTGCGGCTCTACACCTGGACGGTTGAGGGCACCTCGATCGGCCCGCTCTGGGAGCAGGTCTGGGTCACGATGTACGAGGCCGGGCTGGGCTTCGTCATCGGCGCCGTGCTGGGCATCGTCTGCGGCATCGGGCTGGGCCGCAACGCACTGCTGGCCGACATCTTCTCGATCTACATCAAGATCGGCAACTCGATCCCGCGCGTCGTGCTGGGCTCGATCTTCATCGTCTCGCTGGGCCTGGGCCTGGGCCTGTGGTCGAAGGTGGCGCTGGCGGTGGTGATGGTGTTCTTCGTGGTGTTCGGCAACGCCTTCCAGGGTGTGCGCGAGGCCGACGGCAACATCATTGCCAACGCCCGCATCCTTGGGGCGAGCCACTGGCAGATCACCCGCCATGTGGTGATCCCCTCGGCGCTGTCGTGGATCTTAGCCAGCCTGCACGTGAGCTTCGGCTTCGCGCTGATCGGCGCCATCGTGGGCGAGTTCCTGGGGGCGCGGAAGGGCATGGGCCTGTTGATCGCCACCGCCCAGGGCTCGTTCGACAGCAACGGGGTGTTCGCGGCGATGATCCTGGTGGCGGTCGTGGCCCTGGGCGCCGAAGGGTTGCTGACCCTTGCCGAGACCCGCTTGGTGGCATGGCGGCCGGAGCAGTTGCGCGCGGAGTGACTACTCCGCGTTCTTCGGCGCCAGTTGCAGCGTCCTTGTGGCCGGTGAAGCCGACGTAGCGGATCTTGCCCGCCTCCCTGGCCGCCACCGCCGTCCCCAGCGCGCCGCCCGGCGCGAAGATGCGGTCAGGGTCGTCGAAGCGCAGCACCTCGTGGAACTGCCACAGGTCGATGTGGTCGGTCTGCAGCCGCTCCAGCGAGGTCTCCAACTGCCGCTGCGCCGAGTCCTTGGTGCGGCCGTCGACCTTGGTCATCAGGAACACGCGCTTCCGATAGCCCTCCTGGGCCAGCGCCGTGCCCATGCGCTCCTCGCTGACGCCCTGGTTGTAGTCCCAGGAATTGCCCATGAAGGTGATGCCGCGCTCGATCGCCGCGTGGCACAGCTTGATCGAGGCGCCCTGGTCGATCGCGGGCTTGGCGAAGTGCGAGCCGCCGAAGCCGATCGCCGAGACGCTCTCGCCGGTGCGGCCGAGCTTGCGGTACAGCATGTCGCCGCGCCGCTTGCCGGGATCGGTGAGGGCCGGCAGCGGCGGCAGACCGGCATCGCCCGCCGCGGCCTGCGCCTGGGGCGCGGCGGCGAGGCCAGTCGCGACCACGCCCTTGAACAGAGTGCGACGCTCCATGCGGGCTGCCCCTGTAAAATCGGCCGGACGATGGTAACTGCCTGAGGTCCCACGGCGTTAAGCGGGAACACTGGCGAAGGTTTCAGCACGGATGCGGCACCTCCACCTCGACCCGCTCGGCGGCGCGGCGGGCGACATGTTCGTGGCCGCGATGCTCGACGCCTTTCCCGAGCATCGCGACGCCGCCATCGAAGCGGCGCAGTCGCTGGCGGGTGTCGCGTGCCGGCTGCTCGACCATGGCGACGGTACCCTGACCGGCAAGCGCTTCGAGGTCGACGAACCGGCTCCTGGCGGCCATCACCACGGCCACACCCACTGGGCGGAGCTGCGCGGACAGCTCGCGGGATCGAGACTGTCGCCCGATGCCAAGCGCCACGCCATCGGCATCTTCACCGCGCTGGCCGGGGCGGAGGCGCGCGTGCATGGCGTCGATCCCAAGGAGGTCGAGTTCCACGAGGTCGGCGCCGCGGACTCGCTGGCCGACATCGTGGCCGCAGCATGGCTGATCGCCGCCGTCGGGCCGGCCACCTGGAGCGTGTCGCCGTTGCCGCTGGGCAGCGGTCAGGTGCGGACGGCGCACGGGCCGATGCCGGTGCCGGCCCCGGCGACGGCGCTGCTGCTGGAAGGGTTCGCGACCCATGACGACGGCGTGCCCGGCGAGCGGGTGACGCCGACAGGGGCGGCGATCCTGCGCCACCTTGGAGCGTTCGGCGGCGCTCGGCCGGCAGGCACGCTGCGGCACTCCGGCTTCGGGTTCGGCAGCCGTAGCCTGCCGGGGATCAGCAACTGCCTGCGCGTTCTGGTGTTGGAGACGGCAGCCGCGCCGGAGGCGGTTCCGGAGGCAAATGGGCATCGCGAACTCGCCGTCATCAGTTTCGAAGTGGACGACCAATCGGGCGAGGACCTCGCCGCCGGGCTGGAGCAGGTCCGGGCCATGGAAGGCGTGCATGACGTCGTGCAGATTCCGGCATTCGGCAAGAAAGGCCGGCTCGCGGTGCATGTGCAGGTGCTGGCCCGGCCGGATACGCTCGACGCCGTGGTGGCGGGCTGCTTCCGCGAGACCACGACCATCGGGCTGCGCACCCACCTCGTGCAGGGGCGTGCGCTGTCCCGCCGGTTCGCGACCGTGGCGGCGGGAGGGCGCGATGTGCGGGTGAAGCTGGTCGAACGCCCGGGCGGCGTGACCGGCAAGGCCGAGGCGGACGATCTGCGCACGCTGCCCGGTCAGGCGGCGCGTGTCCGGCTGCGGCGGGTAGCGGAAGGCGAGGCGGAGACGGCATGAGGCTTGGCGTACGACTGAACGATGTGTTGGCGGGCCTGGACCGCGCGGCGGTGGCCGTCAGCGGCGGCATCGACAGCCTGACCTTGGCGACGGCGTGCCGGCGAGTGCTCGGCGAACGGGTCACGATGCACCACGCGACGTCGCCCGCGGTGCCGGCCGAGGCGACCGAGCGCACCCGCGCCCTGGCCGCGGCGCAGGGCTGGACGCTTGACGTGTTCGACGCCGGTGAGTTCGACGACCCCGCCTACCGCGCCAACCCGGCCAACCGCTGCTTCTACTGCAAGACCAACCTGTACGGCGCGGTCGCGGCGCGGACCACGCGCACCATCCTGTCCGGCACCAACATCGACGACCTCGGCGAGTATCGACCGGGGCTGCAGGCGGCGGAGCGGCACGGCGTACGCCACCCGTTCGTCGAGGCCGGCATCGACAAGGGCGCGGTCCGGGCGCTGGCGACCGAACTCGGATTGGGCGCGTTGGCCGAATTGCCATCGGCCCCCTGCCTGTCGAGCCGCATCGAAACCGGCATCCGCATCGAGCCGCCGATGCTGGCGATGGTCCATGCGGCGGAGCGGTTGGTGACCGCCGAACTGGCGCCGCGCACGGTGCGCTGCCGGGTGCGGGCCAGCGGTATCGTGATCGAACTCGACGCCGCCACGTTGGACGCGCTCGACGCGGCAGGTACGTCTCGACTGGCGGCGCAATTGGCGGCGCTCGGGACGCCGAACGTGACGTTCGCGCCGTACCGCAACGGCAGCGCCTTTTTGCGGCCGGCGGCATGAGCGAGGAGTTCGTGCTCGACGAGGCGCGCGAGCAGCGCCTGGGCTTCGGCGAGGCGGTGTTCTGCGAGGCCAAGTCGGTGGCGCAGATCGCCGCGATCCTCGACCGCGCGGCGCAGCCGATGCTGCTGACCCGGCTCGACCCGGACCGCTTCGCCGCCTTGTCTGCGGCGCGGCGCGGCGACCTTGACTATGATCCGGTCTCGCGCACCGCCTATTCCGGGGCCGCCGCGCCGCTGGCCGGCGAGGCCCGAATCGCCGTGGTGACGGCCGGCACCTCCGACGTGCCGGTGGCGCGCGAGGCGGTGCGCACGCTGCGGTTCGGCGGCCACGCCGCGTTGGCGGTGACGGACGTGGGCGTGGCCGGCCTGTGGCGATTGATGCGCCGGATCGACGAGTTGCGCGCCATGCCGGTGCTGATCGTCGCCGCCGGGATGGACGCGGCGCTGCCCAGCGTCATCGGCGGCCTGGTGCCCGGCGTCATCGTCGCGGTGCCGACCTCGGTCGGCTACGGCGTGGCGGCAGGCGGGCAGACGGCGCTGCACGCGATCCTGGCCAGTTGCGCGCCGGGCATCGTGGCGGTCAACATAGACAACGGCTACGGCGCGGCCTGCGCCGCCATGCGCGTGCTGGGCGTGCGCTAGAACGGGAGAAGCCTGATGGAACGACGCGATTTGCTCAAGGCGACGGCGCTGGGCGTGGCGGCCACGGTGGCCACCGTCGCCCAGGCGCAACAGACCATCCAAGGGGTGGTGCAGTCGAGCGGGCCAGTGACGTCCAAGATCCCCATCCACCCAGACATGAAGTACCGCGCCTTGGGCCGGACCGGCGAGTTCGTGTCGCTGGTGGGCCTCGGCGGCTTCCATCTCGCCAAGCCGGGCGGCCCGACCGCGGCGGAGGCGGAGCGCATCGTCCACGCGAGCATCGATGCCGGGATCAACTTCTGCGACAATTGCTGGGACTACAACGAGGGCGAAAGCGAGATCAGGCTCGGCCGCGCGCTGGCCGCCGGCGGCTATCGCGCCCGCACCTTCCTAATGACCAAGATCGACGGCCGTACCGCCACCGCCGCCATGACCCAGATCGACCAGTCGCTGCAGCGGTTGCAGACCGACCACCTAGACCTGCTGCAGTTCCACGAGATCATCCGCATGGACGACCCGGAGCGGGTGTTCGCGGCGGGCGGCGCGCTGGAAGCGGTACTGCGGGCGCGCGAGCAGGGCAAGCTGCGCTACATCGGCTTCACCGGGCACAAGAGCCCGGCGATCCACAAGCACATGTTCGAGGTCGCCGACCAGCACCAGTTCCACTTCGACACGGTGCAGATGCCGCTCAACGTGATGGACGCGCATTTCGACAGCTTCGAGCAGGGCGTGCTGCCGGTGGCGCTGGCGCATGGCACCGGCGTGCTCGGCATGAAGGCGTTCGGCGACCCGTTCATCCTGGACAGCGGCGTCGCCACCCCGATCGAGCTGCTGCAATACCCGATGGGCCTGCCGGTCAGCATCCAGATCACCGGCATCGACAAGATGGAGATCCTGCAGCAGGCGCTGCAGGCGGTGCGCACCTTCACCCCGCCCAGCGCCGAGCAGCGCGCCGCGTTGCTGGCGCGCACAGCCGAGGCTGCGAAAGCGGGCAAGACCGAGCGCTACAAGATCTCGCACCACTTCGACGGCACCATCCAGAACCCGCACTGGCTCGGCTGAGCCTGTGCGTGGGCGCATCACTGCCGTCTACATCGGCCTGATCGCGGCCAACGTCGCGGCCTGGGCCTGGGCGCTGGTCGCCTTCCACGACTACCCCGTGCTGCTCGGCACGGCACTACTGGCGTATGGGTTCGGGCTGCGCCACGCGGTCGACGCCGACCACATCGCGGCGATCGACAACGTCACCCGCAAGCTGATGCAGGATGGCCAACGGCCGGTCGGCGTCGGCTTGTTCTTCTCGCTCGGGCACTCGACCGTCGTCGTGCTGGCGAGCATCGCCATCGCCGCCACGGCGGCGGCGTTCCGTGGCCGGCTGGAGGTGTTGCACGGCGTCGGCGGCGTCGTCGGCACGCTGGTGTCCTCGCTGTTCCTGCTGGCCATCGCGGCGATGAACGTCGTCATCCTGCTGAGCGTGCGGCGGGCCTTCAGGCGGGCGTGCGCCGGCGAGCGGGTCGACGACGAGGCGCTGGATCTGTTGCTGTCCGGGCGCGGCCTGCTGGCGCGCGTGTTCCGGCCGCTGTTCCGCATGATTGGTCGGAGCTGGCACATGTACCCGCTGGGCGTGCTGTTCGGCCTCGGCTTCGACACCGCGACCGAAGTGGGCCTGCTCGGCATTTCGGCGGCCGAGGCGTCGCACGGGCTGCCGATCTGGTCGATCCTCGTGTTCCCGGCGCTGTTCACCGTCGGCATGTCGCTGGTCGACACCACCGACGGCGTGTTGATGCTGGGCGCCTACGGGTGGGCGTTCGTGAAGCCGGTGCGCAAGCTCTACTACAACATGACCATCACCTTCGTCTCGGTCGTGGTGGCTGTGCTGGTCGGCGGCATCGAGGCGCTGGGCTTGATCGGCGACCAGTTCGAGCTGCACGGCGCGTTCTGGGATGCGATCGGTTCGCTCAACGAGAAATTCGGGGTGCTCGGCTATCTCATCATCGCCGTGTTCATGCTGAGCTGGGTGGCGTCGGTGGTGATCTACCGGGCGCGCGGCTATGACCGAATCGAAAGCAAGACATGAACGACACCGACACGATCCTGGTCTGGGGCGCCGGGGCCATCGGCGGCACCGTGGGCGCCTACCTGGCCCGCGCCGGCCATGACGTGCTGTTCGTCGACAACGCCGCCGACCACGTTGCGGCGATGCAGGCTGGCGGCCTCGCCATCGAGGGACCGATCGAGGCGTTCTCGGTGAAGCCGACCGCCTTGTCGCCGGACGCGGTGAGCGGACGGTTTCGCCGCATCCTGCTGTGCGTGAAGGCGCACCACACCGGCGCTGCCGCCGAAGCGCTGGCGCCGCACCTCGCTGATGACGGCGTGGTCGTATCCTTGCAGAACGGGCTGAACGAACAGGTCATCGCCGGGGTCGTGGGCGAGCGCCGGACCATCGGCGCGTTCGTCAACTTCGGCGCCGACTATCTCGCACCCGGCCGGGTCCTCTACGCCGGCCGTGGCGCGTTCGTGCTGGGCGAGCTGGATGGTGCGATGTCGCCCCGGCTGATGGCGCTGGTCGAGCTGGCGCGGGTCATGGAACCGGGTGCCATCGCCACCGGCAACATCTGGGGCTTTCTCTGGGGCAAGCTCGGCTACGGCGCGCTGTTGTTCGCGACCGCGCTGACCGACGACAGCATCGCCGACGTACTGGACTCGCCCGAGTTCCGCCCGCTGCTGACCGCCTTGGCGCGCGAGGTGGTGGCGGTGAGCGCCGCGCAACGCATCCGGCCGGAAGGGTTCAATGGCTGGGACCCGACCGCCTTTGCCCCCGACGCGCCGCAGTCGGCGGCAGATGCCTCGTTCGACGCCATGGTGGCGTTCAACCGCCGTTCCGCCAAGTCGCACAGCGGCATCTGGCGCGACCTCGCGGTGCGCCATCGCCGCACCGAGGTCGACGCGCAACTGGGGCCGGTGGTGGCGGAGGCCGCGCGGGTCGGCCTGCGCGCGCCGTTGAGCGAGCGGCTGGTGGCGCTGATCCACGACATTGAGGAGGGCAGGCGGACGCTGGCTCGCGACACGCTTCGGCTGCTTGGCGGCCATCGTTGACGATGCAGCCAGTGCCAATCCGGTCGCGAACGTGATACCGTCGCCGGATCGAATGGGGTGCGCCATGGACGATTTGGACGTCTTGCCGGCTCGGCACAAACTGGACGTCGACACGTATCATCGGATGGCGGAGGCCGGCATCTTTGGCGGGGAGAAGCGAATCGAGTTGATCGACGGGGACCTGATCGACATGGCGCCGATCGGCCAAGGCCACGCGGCGATCGTGAACGGCTTGACAGAAGCATTTGTCATTGCCTGCGCCGGCCGGGCCATCGTCTCGCCGCAGAACTCCGTGCGGATCGACCGGTCGAGCGAACCGCAGCCTGACTTGGCCGTCTTGCGCCGTCGCGCCGACTTCTATGCGACCGGCGAACCGCCGGGCCCGGCGGATGTCCTGTTGCTGGTCGAGGTGGCGGACAGTTCGCTGCGGTTCGACCGCACCGTGAAGCTGCCGCTCTACGCGCGGGCCGGCGTCGCCGAGTTTTGGCTTGTCGACTTGAAACGTCGGGTCGTCGACGTCCACCGGACCCCTGCCGGAGACGGCTACGCCGACGCGAGCACATGCCGCGCGGGCGACCGTCTCGCCCTTGCCCTGGCACCCGAGATCGTCGTGCGGCTCGACCTGGTGTTCGGCTGACTGCGCAAAGCTGACATGCCTGTCAGCACGAACCGTTCGCCTGGAAACCTACCTTCGTTCTACGACGATGGGTTGTCATGCGTGCAGCATGACAGGTCTCGTGCTTCCTGCGCGCTATCTTTCCTGCGCCGGGACAACATCGAGAGAGTTATCAGCGTGAGCGGCGTGCTGGCGCTGCGGATGTCTGACTTCTCCCTGCAGAACGTTGCGTCCAGACTGCTGATATCCGGCCACCACACGTTCTCCGACCAGGAGATGCGGAGCGCCGTGTTGTGGTCGATGTCGTCGAGCGATATCACGGCAGCGGTTTCGGAGGAGCGGATGTCATCGCGGGTAGCGGCCATCGCGCACGGTAGCGTTCGCCTCGTGGTCCTTGAACCGTCCGCCGGGTGCGGACTGGCCTGCCTGTGTCGCGAGGTCGCGCTCACGGATGCCGCAGGGGCGTTGTTCCTGTGACGTCCTTCAGAGAACGCACCGTGCTCGTGACCGGGGCCGGCCACGGCTTGGGCAGAGCCATCGCACAATCGTTCCATGCCGTTGGCGCAAGCGTCTGGGGCTGCGACATCGAAGCCACCGGCCTGCCCGAGACCGCTTTCGGCACCGCCATCGTCACGCGCACGGTCGACGTCACCAGCCGCAGCGGCGTGCAGGCGTTCGCCGCCGAGGCGCTGGCCGCGACCGGGCGCATCGACGTGCTGGTGAACGACGCCGGCGGCGTCTGCGGGCAGGTCGGGCGACCGATCGAGGACGTGTCCGAGGACGATTGGAACGCCGTCATGGCGGCCAACGCCAGCGGCGCGTTCTTCATGGCGCAGGCGGTGGCGCCGGCGATGAAGCAAGCCGGCTACGGCCGCATCGTCACCATCTCGTCCGGCGCCGGGCTCACCATCAGCCTGACCGGCATCCAGGCCTACGCCACCGCCAAGGCCGGGCAGATCGCGCTGACGCGGCAATTGGCGCACGAACTCGGCCCGTTCGGCATCACGGTCAATTGCGTCGCCCCCGGCTTCGTCCGCTCCAACCCGACCAGCGAGCGGCAGTGGCAGAGCTACGGCGAGGACGGCCAGCGCAAGCTGCTGGAGGCGGTGGCGATGCGCCGGCTCGGCACACCCGAGGACATCGCCCGCGCCGTGCTGTTCTTCGCCGATCCCGCGTCCGGCTGGGTCACGGGCCAGACGCTCGCCGTGGATGGCGGCAAGTGAGCGCCGCCGCGTGAGCACCGTTGAAGACTGGGCGCTTGCGGGCGAGGCGGCCCTGCTCGCCGACCTGGTGGCGTTCGCGAGCATCCCCAGCGTCTCGACCGACCCCGCCCACGCGCCCGACATCCGCAGCGCCGCCGAGTGGGTGGCGGGACGGATGCGCCGCGCCGGGCTGCAGGCGGTCGCGGTGCGCGAGACCGGCGGGCATCCCGTGGTGATGGGCGAGTGGCGCCAGGCGCCGGGCGCGCCCACGGTCCTGGTCTACGGCCATTACGACGTGCAGCCGGCCGACCCGGTCGAGAAATGGCGCAGCCCGGCGTTCATGCCGGAGGTCCGCGACGACCGGCTGTACGCGCGCGGCGTGTCCGACGACAAGGGACCCGTGCTGATCCCGCTCGCGGTGGCCGAGGCGTTCCTCGCGACCGAAGGGCGGCTGCCGCTCAACGTCGTGTTCCTGATCGAGGGCGAGGAGGAGATGGGCAGCAGCCACCTCGAAGCTTTCGTGGCGGCGCACCGCGAGGCGCTGGCGGCCGATTTCGTGCTCTCGGCGGATGGCGCGATGTGGCGCGCCGACCTGCCCAGCGTCACCGTCGCCAGCCGCGGCATCTGCACCGTCGAGGCGACGCTGCACGGGGCGGCGAAGGACCTGCACTCCGGCCGCCACGGCGGCTCGGCGCCGAACCCGCTGGCCGGCATGGCGCGGCTGGTCGCCAGCCTGCACGACGCGCGTGGCCGGGTCGCGGTCGAGGGCTTCTACGATGGTGTCACGCGGCCCTCGGCCGACGCGCTGGCCGCGATCCCGTTCGACGAGGCCGCCTACCTGGCCGGGATCGGCGCCGCCGGGCCGGGCGGCGAACAGGGTTTGCCGCTGCTGGCGCGGCAATGGAGCGAGCCGACGCTGGAGCCGAACGGCTTGTGGGGCGGCTATACCGGCGCCGGCAGCAAGACGGTGATCCCGGCCGAGGCGCACCTGAAGCTGTCGTGCCGCCTGGTGCCGGGCCAGCGGCCGCGGCGCATCCAGCAGGCGGTGGCAGCGCACCTGCGGGCGCATTGCCCGCCGGCCTTCCGGCTCGAACTGGCGCTGGCCGACCACCTGGCCGAGCCGTACGCGATCCGCCCCGACCATCCCGGCCTGACCGTGGCCGAGGATGTGCTGACCGATGTGCTGGGCCGCCGCCCGGTCCGCGTCAGCATGGGGGCGACGATCCCGGTGGCCGAGGTGTTCCAGCGCGTGCTCGGCCTGGAGACGGTGTTTTTCTCGTTCGCCACCACCGACGAGGACTACCACGCGCCGAACGAGTTCTTCCGCCTGTCCAGCCTGCGCGCCGGGCTGCGCGCCTGGGTGCGTTGCTGGGAGCGACTGGGACACCCGGAAGCCGGCGCGTTCGGCGCCGATCTTCGCAACAATTCTTGATTGTGCGTTGCACCAATTACAATTGTAATCCCGGCATTACGAGAGCATCTTGCGGTCTCACCCAGCGGCTCAGAGGCCGTGCCCTACTCTCGGGAGACTTTCGATGCGCAACGCTTTTTCAACCATGGGCCAGACCGCCGGCCAGGCATCCGACAGCCGCCTCGGCGCCCTGTTCGCCCGCCTCCGCAGCGGCATGGAGCGTCGCGCGGCCGAGCGCGCGCAGCGCCGGCAACTGATGCGCGAGCTGTCCTCGATGACCGACCGCGACCTGGCCGAACTCGGCCTCGGCCGTGGCGACATCGACCGCGTGGCGGCCGGCCTGACGCTGCACTGACCGTGACGCGGCCGGCCCGGCGCTCACGCCGGGCTGACCGCGCCGCGTGCCACCATCGCCTGCCAGACGCAGAGTAGCGGCGTCACCACCAGCTCCATCCCCAAGCCGAACAGCATCGCCCCGCCGGGCGGCCCCACCGTCGCCACGGCATACAGCCGTGCCAGGCCGCCGACGACGACCAGCAAGGTCAGCAGGCGGAACCGACCCCCGTGCCGCTCGATGCGCGGGACGCTCGCCGCGAACGCCAGCCCGATGCCGAGCAACAGGCCGGACAGGTAGCGCACGTGGCTGTCGGCCGCCACCGGCGCCTGTGCGTCGCCGAACGCCGCCGCTCCCAGCACCGCGCCCGCTCCGCCGGCCAGCAGCGGCACCACGCAAGCCAGGCTCACGGCGATCTGCAGCAGGTGTCGCTGTCGCGCTGGGCTCATGGCCGCTCCTTTCGCAACAAACGTCCGGCTCCGCAACATCTTGCCGCGCGCGCGGCCGGCGTGGTACCCCCGCCTGCCACTGCCGGCGGACCGCCCGTGCCTGACCCAGCCCTCGACGCCGCCCTGGCGCAGTTGCTCGCAACGTTCCCGACCCGGCGCGTGCTGGTGCTGGGCGACGTCATGCTCGATCGCACCGTGCACGGCGAGGTGCGGCGTATCTCGCCCGAGGCGCCGATCCCCGTGCTGCTCGCGCAGGCTCGCCATGCGGTGCCGGGGGGTGCGGCGAACGTCGCGCGCAACGTCGCCTCGCTGGGAGCTGTGGCAGCCTTGATCGGCGTGGTCGGAGAGGATGCCGGGGCCGACGAGCTTGCCTCGGCGTTGGCGCTGCCGCCGCGCATCGAGGCGCGGCTGGTCCGCGTCGCCGGGCGACCGACCACCATCAAGACGCGCTTCATGTCCGGCTCGCACCAGATGCTGCGCCTGGACGAGGAGGCGGCGGGGCCGCTCGACGCCGACGCGGCGGCGCGGGTGCTGACCGAGTACGTGCGGGCTTTGCCTGTCGCCGACATCGTGGTGCTGTCCGACTACGCCAAGGGCGTGCTGACCGACACTGTGCTGGAAGCGGCCATCCGGCTGGCGCGCGACGCCGGCCGCCCGGTGCTGGCCGACCCCAAGCGACCTGATTTCGCCGCCTACCGCCATGCCACCGTGCTGACGCCGAACCAGGCCGAGGTGGCGCGCGCCACCGGCATCGCCGGCGCCGACGACGCCAGCGTGGCCCGCGCCGGCGAAGCCGCCCGCCTGCGCGCGGAGGCCGACGCGGTGCTGGTCACGCGCTCCGAGCGCGGCATGACGCTGGTGCGGCGCGGCGGCCCGGCGCGGCACATCGCGACCGAGGCGCAGGCGGTGGCCGACGTGTCCGGCGCCGGCGACACCGTGCTGGCGGCGCTGGCGGTGGCGCTGGCCTGCGGCGCCGATCTGCCGGACGCGGCGGCGCTGGCAAACTTCGCCGCCGGCAGCGTGGTGGGCAAGCCGGGCACCGCCACCGTCGAGCACGCCGAACTGGCGCACGCGCTGCAACGGCATGAGCGGCTCGACCTCGACCGGAAGCTGGCCGACCTGCCGATGGCGCGCGAGCGTGTGGCGTCGTGGCGGGCGCAGGGGCTGCGGGTCGGTTTCACCAACGGCTGCTTCGACCTGATCCATCCTGGCCATGTCCGCCTGCTGGCCCGCGCCCGCGCCGCCTGCGACCGACTGGTGGTGGCGCTCAACACCGACGCCTCGGTGCGCCGGCTCAAAGGCCCGCAGCGCCCGGTGCAGAACGAGACCGCGCGCGGCATCGTCATGGCCAGCATCGCCGCCGCCGACCTGGTGGTGCTCTTCGACGAGGACACGCCCGAGGCGCTGATTGGCGCGTTGTTGCCCGACCTGCTGTTCAAGGGGGCGGACTACACGATGGATCAGGTGGTGGGCGGCGACATCGTGCGCGCCCATGGCGGCGAGGTGCGGCTGATCGCGCTGGAGGAGGGGCACAGCACGACCGGGACGATCGCGCGGATCAGCGGCGCCAATTGACGCGGCATCACTCCGCCGCTGCCTCGGCCGGCGCGGGCCGCCGCCCTGTGCCGAGCCAGTGGCTCAGCCGGTTCATGTATAGGTACACGACTGGCGTTGTGAACAGCGTCAGCACCTGCGACACCAGCAGGCCGCCGACCATCGCGTAGCCGAGCGGCTGGCGGATCTCCGAGCCGGTGCCGGTGCCCAGCATCAGCGGCACGCCGCCGAACAGCGCGCACAGTGTCGTCATCAGGATCGGGCGGAACCGCAGCAGGCAGGCCTGATGGATCGCGTCCTCGCTCGACATGCCGCCCTCGCGCTCGGCGTGCAGCGCGAAGTCGACCAGCATGATGCCGTTCTTCTTCACGATGCCGATCAGCAGGATGATGCCGATGATGCCGAT
>CAXUHK010000023.1:0-6120 GCA_964250775.1 uncultured Acetobacteraceae bacterium
GGGCCGGGGTGACGCAGCTCAACCTGTCGGTCGACGTCATCATCGGCAGCCTGCTGCCGGCCGGCACTGTTTCGGTGCTGTACTATGCCGACCGCATCAACCAGTTGCCGCTGGGCACGATCGGGCAGGCGGTCGGCACGGCGCTGCTGCCGACGCTGTCGCGGCTGGTGGGCGGCGGCGACGAGGAGGGCGCGCGCGCCTCGCTGAACCGGGCACTCGAATACGCCCTGGTGTTGACGCTGCCGGCATCGATGGCGCTGATGGTGAGCGCGCAGCCGATCATCGGCACGTTGTTCGGGCGTGGCGCGTTCGGCGCGCACGCGGTGCTGCTGTCGGCGCAGTGCCTCGCCGCCTACGCGGTCGGCCTACCGGCCTTCGTCATCGTCAAGGTGCTGGTGCCGGGGTTCTTCGCGCGCGGCGACACCGCAACGCCGGTCAAGATCGGCATGGCCTCGGTGGGGTTCAACCTGGCGCTGAACCTCGCGTTCATGCGCCCGTTCCAGCATCTCGGCCCGGCGCTGGCGACCTCGCTCGCCGCCTGGGCCAACGTCGTGGCGCTGGCGGTGGTGCTGCGCCGGCGCGGCGACCTGCGGCCGGACCTCGCGATCCGCCGCCGGGCGCCACGGATGCTGTGGGCGGCAATGGCGATGGGCGTGGTGCTGTGGCTGCTGCAGTCGGCGCCGCCACCGCCGCTGCCGATCCCCGGTGCCCGCTGGGTCGGGCTCGGTCTGCTGGTTGGCGCCGGCGGGCTGGCCTATGCCGTCGCAGGGCAGTTGTTCGGCGCGTTCGACATCCGCCACGTTGTAAACCGGCTGACCCGGCGGCGGTTGACGGGCCGCGCCATCGCCCCGACAACCACGCCCGAGCCGCACCCCATAGCCACCTCGGAATGACACCAATGCAGCGTATCCTCTCCGGCATCGCGCCCTCGGGCGTGCCGCAACTCGGCAACTATCTCGGCGCGGTGCGCAACTGGGTGGCGTTGCAGCGCGACCACGAATGCCTGTTCTGCGTCGTCGACCTGCACGCGATCACCACCTGGCAGCAGCCGTCGCAGCTCGCCAAGCAGACCCGCGAGCTGGCCGCCAGCCTGCTCGCCTGCGGCATCGACCCGGAGCGCCACGTCCTGTTCCACCAATCGGCGGTGCCGGCGCACGTGCGCCTCGCCTGGATCTTCAACTGCGTCGCCCGCATGGGCTGGCTCAACCGGATGACGCAGTTCAAGGACAAGGCCGGCAAGGACCGCGAGAACGTCTCGACCGGGCTGTTCGTCTACCCGAACCTGATGGCGGCCGACATCCTGGCCTATCACGCGACGCGGGTGCCGGTGGGAGACGACCAGCGCCAGCACCTCGAACTCGCCAACGACATCGCGCAGAAGTTCAACTTCGACTACGGCGTCGAGTTCTTCCCGTCGATCGAGCCGCTGATCCTCGGCCCGGCGGCGCGGGTGATGAGCCTGCGCGACGGCACCAAGAAGATGAGCAAGTCCGACCCCTCGGACCAGTCGCGCATTAACCTGACCGACGACGCCGAGGCGATCGCGCTCAAGGTGCGCCGCTCCAAGACCGACCCGGAGCCGCTGCCGAGCGAGCCGGAGGGGCTGGAGGGCCGCCCCGAGGCGCGCAACCTGGTCGCGATCTACGCGGCGCTGCTGGACACCGACGCGGCCAGCGTGCTGCGCGAGCATGGCGGCAAGGGGTTCGGCGCGTTCAAGGAGGCGCTGACCGGCGTGCTGGTCGAGAAGCTGGCCCCGATCGCCGGCGAGACCCGCCGCCTGCTGGCCGATCCCGGCCATGTCGACGCGGTGTTGCGCCAAGGGGCGGCGCGGGCGGCGGCGATCGCCGACCCGATCGTGGCGGAGGCGGAGCGGCTGGTGGGATTCTTGAAGTAGGTTAGAACTGCTTCGGCAATCCGGCCTGCTTCAGCACCGCGTTCGCGGTGTGCCGGCTGACGATGCCTTGTGGAACGGTGAACTGTTTGTTCGTGATGGATGAGGTCCAGAGCTGGTGGCTCGCTTTTGCGGAGCGAAGAAGTTCGCAGCCTGCGGCTTCCAGCAGCCGAATGAGATCACGATCGAACGTTGCAGTCATGGAGTTCGGCTAGACGCTTTGAACCTGCCGAATGGTCACGAACTCCAAGCTCACGGTGTCGGGGCATCCGCCATTCGCGGCAAGCAGATCGGGCGCCACGGCGCTGACACGTTCGATCAATGCCTCGAACGTCGGAGCCTCCGACACCAATCCCGGAAGGTCGTCGCTTTCCGCCCACCACACTTTGGCTTGGTCGTCGTAGGTCGCTAGGATGTGCCTGGTGTCTGTCATGACAGCCTCGGTTGGGACGTGAATTCAACCTTTACCGCGTCCACCAATCAATGAGGAGCGCGATCCATGTCCGACGCCCGCCCGCCCTTGCCTCCGTTCACCCGCCAAAGTGCCATACAGAAGGTGCGCGCCGCCGAGGACGCCTGGAACGGCCGCGACCCGGAGCGCGTGTCGCTGGCCTACACCACCGACAGCCAATGGCGGAACCGCAGCGAGTTCTTCGCCGGGCGCGCGGCCATCGTGGCGTTCCTGACGCGCAAGTGGCAGCGCGAGCTGGAATACCGATTGGTCAAGGAGCTGTGGGCGCACGCCGACGACCGCATCGCGGTGCGCTTCGCCTATGAGTGGCACGACCCGGACGGCGCCTGGTTCCGCTCGTACGGCAACGAGAACTGGGAGTTCGACGCACACGGCCTGATGCACGCCCGCCACGCCAGCATCAACGACCTGGCTATCACCGCCGCCGAGCGCAAGTTCCACTGGGACCGCGCGGCGCCGCGCCCGGCGGAGCATCCCGGCCTGACCGATCTGGCTCTCTGACTGCCCTGCGCCAGGTTCCCCAGGCCGCCGTCACAGCGAATTCGGGATCGTGCGCCGCATGAACTGATCGAACAGCGGCACAGTGAACGCCGTGTCGCCATGTTGCGGGCTGAAGATCATGCCTTTTCCGATGAGGGCCGCACGGACCGGTCCATGGCTGGTCACTTTGGCCCGCAACTGTGCGGAGATGTCGCCGCTGCGATGCGGCCCCGGACCCAATTCGGCCATCGCCCTCAGATACCGCTTCTCGCCGGGCGTCAGCCTGTCGAAACGTACCCGGAAGAAACTGCGATCCAGCCGCCTGAAGGCGATCGGCGTTGCCGCCTCGACCGCCGCGACGTCGATCGGCGGCTCCGGTGCGGCCAGCCAGGCCTGGCAGCCCCATTCCTGCACGAAATACGGATAAACCCTCGGTGATGAGGTAAATCTCGTCGAGCGCCCTGCCGGTGAACCCGGCGCCTTCTTCGGCCGCTGGGCCTTGCAGCGCGGCCCGGGTTTCTTCAAGGCTCAAGGCTCCCGCCTGCGGAAAGTCGAACAGGCGCTCGGAGTAGGATTTCGAGCGCCCGGTCAGGCCAACCAACTGCGGCAGGCCCGCGCCGATGAGGATGACCGGCAGCCGCATCTGGGACAGCCTGTGCATCGCCATGATGAACGCGCTCATCTCGCGCTCGGTGAGATATTGGAGTTCGTCGACGATCAAGGTGACTGCCGTGTGCCTGGCGCGCGCCGCTTCGCCGATCGCGACCAGCAAAGCCGGGATGTCGCCCTCGATGTCACCGCTGTCGGCCGTGCCCGGCTCCGTCTCGCCCTCGAGCGAAAGCTCGACATCCGCATAGCTGATCCGCACGCTGGCCACGAAGCCGCGCAGGACTCGAAACGCCCTGCTCACCGCCTGCTCGATCTGTCTGGCACGGTCCAGCTTGGTCACGATGGTCCGCAACGCGGGCGCCAGGATGGCAGCGAGACTCCTGCCCTTCGGAGTCTCGATCATCTCGGAAATATAGCCGCCTTGTTCCGCGACATGATTGATCTCGTTGAGCAGGACGGTCTTGCCGACGCCGCGCAACCCAACCACCATGAGGCTGGTCGCGGACCGCCCCAGCTTGACACGGGCTAACGCCAGGGCCGCTTGGTCGAGGATGGCTTGACGACCCACGAGTTCCGGCGGACGCGCGCCGGCACCAGGCGCGAACGGGTTCTTGATCGGGTCCATTATACAGGGTTTAGCATTATTATGGCTGCTAGGCTAATATCGCTATAATCGCTCGCATCTCCCGCTCGGAGGCCTCGCGATCGTGATGCCCTGTGGCAGGTGCGCGCCGTCCCATATACCTCCCATGATCTCCCGCGCCCTCCCCCTCGTCGCGGTCCTGCTCGCCGCCGCGGCGGCGCCGCTGGAGGCGCCGAAGCTGCCGGCGATCACCGTGGTCCGCGCCGCCGCCGGCACGCTGGTCGACACGCTCGACCTCACCGGCACGCTGGTCGCGCGCGAGGAGGTGCTGGTCAGCCCGCAACTGGACGGCCTCGCCATCACCCGCGTCGCCGCCGAGGAGGGCGACCGCGTCGCCGCCGGGCAAGTGCTGGCCGAATTGTCGCATGACGTGCTGGACGCGAGCCTGGCACAGAACGCGGCCCAAATCGCCCGCGCCGAGGCCGCCATCGCGCAGGCGCAGAGCGCCATCGAGGAAGCCGAGGCGACCCGCGCCCAGGCCGACGCCGCGTTCGCCCGCACCCGCACCCTGCTCTCCACCGGCTCCGCCTCGCGCGAGGCGTTCGAGGGGCGGCAACAGGCGGCGCAGGTCGGCGCCGCCCGCGTCACCGGGGCGCAGAACGCGCTGCGCCTGGCGGTGGCGGACCGCGCGCTGGCGGTGGCGCAGCGGCAGGAGCTCGCCGTGCGGCTCGCGCGCACCAGCATCCGCGCCCCGGTGGCGGGCGTGGTCAGCCGCCGGGTGGCGCGTCTGGGCGCCGTGGTCGGCATGAGCGGCGAGCCGCTGTTCCGCATCGTCGAGGGCGGCGTGGTGGAGCTGGAGGCCGACGTGCCCGAGACCCGCCTCGCCCGCCTGCACCCGGACCAGACGGCTAACGTCGGCGGGGTCGCGGCGCATGTCCGCCTGGTGGCCCCGGAGGTGAACCGCACCAGCCGGCTGGGCCGGGTGCGGATCGCCTTCGACGGCGCGGCTCCGGGCCTGATCGGCGGCTTCGCCCGCGCCCGGGTCGAGCTGGCGCGCCAGGCGGGCATCGTGGTGCCGCTGTCGGCGGTGCTGTTCGACCCCGACGGCGCCCACGTGCAGGTGGTGCGTGACGGGCTGGTCGAGACCCGCGCCGTCAGCGTGGGCCTCAAGGATGCCGGCCGGGCGCTGCTGACCGCGGGCCTCGCCGCTGGCGAGCGGGTGGTCGCCGTCTCCGCCAGCTTCGTGCGCGGCGGCGACCGCGTCAGCGCCGTGGCTGCGAACTGATGGCGCTCAACATCTCCGGCGCCTCGATCCGCAAGCCGGTGCCGGCGATGGTGCTGTTCGCGGTGCTGCTGGTCCTCGGCGTGATCTCGTTCCGCGCCATCCCGATCACCCGCGCCCCCAACGTCGACGTGCCGATCGTCTCGGTCTCCGTGACAGAAACCGGAGCCGCGCCCGCCGAGCTGGAAACCCAGGTGACGCGCAAGGTCGAGGACGCGGTGGCCAACGTCGCCGGGGTCAAGCACGTCACCTCCAGCGTCACCGACGGCAGCTCCACCACCACCGTCGAACTGCGGCTGGAGGTCGGCACCGACCGCGCGCTGAACGACGTCAAGGACGCGGTGGCGCGCATCCGCGGCGACCTGCCGCGCGGCATCGACGAGCCGGTGGTCGAGCGCATCGACGTGGTGGGCCAGGCGATCCAGACCTTCGCCGCCGCGTCCGCCGGCATGACCCTGGAGCAGCTCTCCTGGTTCATCGACGACGTGGTGCTGCGCGACCTGCAGGGCGTGGCCGGGGTCGGCCGGGTCGAGCGCATCGGCGGCGTGGCGCGCGAGGTGCACGTGCTGCTGGACCCCGACCGGCTGGCCTCGCTCGGCATCACCGCGGGGCAGGTGAACGACCAGGTGCGGGCCACCAATGTCGACCTCGCCGGCGGGCGTGGCGAGGTGGGCGGGCGCGAGCAGGCGATCCGCACCCTGGCCAACGCCGCCGGCGTGGCCGCGCTGGGCGCCGGGCGCGGCGTGGTGCCCCGCGGGGGCGCGGGGCGGGACCTGCGCGAGCGGCGCCGCGCCGAGGCGGAG
>CAXUHK010000023.1:6130-11054 GCA_964250775.1 uncultured Acetobacteraceae bacterium
CCCCATGGCCCCCGGCGCGGGGGGGGGGGGGGGGGGGGGGGGGCGCGCCCCGCCCACCCCCCCCCGCCCCACCCCCCCCGCCCTCGACGCGCTGGCAGCCTCGCGCGTCGTGCTGCCCGGCGGGCGCGAGCTGCGGCTGTCCGACCTCGGCCGTGTGGCCGACAGCTACGAGGAGCCGCGGAAGTTTGCCCGGCTCGATGGGCAGCAGCCGGTGGTCGCCTTCGCCGTGTTCCGCGCCAAGGGGGCCAGCGACGTCGAGGTCGCCGCGCGCGTCAAGGACCGGCTCGCGGCACTGGCCGCGGCGCACCCGGAGGTCTCGACGACGCTGATCGACGACAGCGTGCGCGGCACCTATGGCAGCTACGTCTCGGCGATGCACTCGCTGCTTGAAGGGGCGGCGCTGGCCGTGCTGGTGGTGTTCCTGTTCCTGCGCGACTGGCGGGCGACGCTGCTGGCGGCCGTCGCCCTGCCGCTGTCGATCCTGCCGGCGTTCTGGGCGATGTCGCTGATGGGCTTCTCGCTCAACTTCGTCAGCCTGCTGGCGGTGACGCTCGTGACCGGCATCCTGGTCGACGACGCCATCGTCGAGATCGAGAACATCGTCCGCCACATCCGCATGGGCAAATCGGCGTTCAACGCCGCGATCGAGGCGGCGGACGAGATCGGGCTGGCGGTGGTGGCGATCACGCTCACCATCGTGGCGGTGTTCGCGCCGGTCAGCTTCATGGGCGGCATCGCCGGGCAGTACTTCAAGCAGTTCGGCCTGACCGTCGCCGCCGCCGTGCTGTTCTCGCTGCTGGTGGCGCGGCTGGTGACGCCGGTGATGGCGGCCTACCTGCTCAAGCCGCACGGCCACCACGCGGTGCGCGAGGGCGTGGTGATGCGCTTCTACCTCGGCCTGCTGCGCGCGACGTTGGCATGGCCGTATGCGACGCTGTCGATCGGCTTGGTGCTGTTCGGCGTGTCGCTGTGGTCGACCACGCTGCTGCCGACCGGCTTCATCCCGCCGCAGGACGACGCGCGCATCGTGCTGTCGCTGGAGCTGCCGCCGGGAGCCATGCTGGAGGACACCCGGCGCAAGACCGACGCGGTGGCGCGCAGCTTCCTGCGGCAGCCGGGGGTGACGCAGGTCTACGTGGTCGGCGGCAGCACGCCGACCGGAGCCGGGGCGGAAATCCGCACCGCCGCGATGATCGTCAACCTGACGCCCAAGGACACCCGCGCGCTGACCCAGAAGCAGATCGAGGGGCAGCTCTCGCGTCGGCTGGCCGACATCCCCGACCTGCGCGGCTGGTACGTGAACGACCGTGGCGAGCGCGAGCTGTCGGTGACGGTGCTGGGCGACGAGCCGGTGGCGCTGTCGCGCGCCGTGGCCGGGCTGGAAGGGGCGATGCGCCGGCTGCCCGGCTTCGCCAACGTCGCCGCCAGCGCCGGCGTCGACCGGCCGGAGATCAGGGTGACGCCGCGCAACGAGGAGGCCAGCCGGTTCGGCGTCAGCACCGAGGCGATCGCCGACGCGGTGCGCATCGCGACCCTGGGCGACGCCGCGCAGAACCTGGCCAAGTTCCGCGACGCCAGCCGGCTGATCCCGATCCGGGTGCAGGTCGACCCGGCGCTGCGCCGCGACGTCGGCGGCTTGGAGACGCTCTCGGTGCCGGGCGCGGGCGGCCTCGCGGTGCCGCTGCTGTCGGTGGCCGACATCGATTTCGGCGCCGGCCCGTCCTCGATCGAGCGCTACGACCGCACCCGCCGCGTGCTGATCGGGGCCGACCTGGCGCGTGGCGAGGCGCTAGGGGCGGCGCTGGCGCAGGTCTACGCGCTGCCGCAGGCGCGCGACCTGCCCCCCGGCGTGCGGGTGCAGAACGGCGGCGAGGCGGAGATCATGGCCGAGGTGTTCGGCGGCTTCGCCAGTGCCATGGGCGCCGGGCTGCTGATCGTGATGGCGGTGCTGGTGCTGCTGTTCGGCAGCGTGTTCCAGCCCATCACCATCCTGCTGTCGCTGCCGCTGTCGCTGGGCGGGGTGATCCTGGCGCTGCTGCTGACCGGGCAGGCGATCAGTATGCCGGTGGTGATCGGCATATTGATGCTGATCGGCATCGTGACCAAGAACGCCATCATGCTGGTCGACTTCGCCATCGAGGCGCGCGCCGTGGGGGTGCCACGGCGGCAGGCGATCACCGACGCCGGGCGCAAGCGGGCGCGGCCAATCGTCATGACCACGGTGGCGATGGTCGCCGGCATGGTGCCGAGTGCGTTGGGCCTGGGCGACGGCGGCGAGTTCCGGGCGCCGATGGCCACCGGCGTGATCGGCGGCCTGATCGTGAGCACGGTGCTGTCGCTGGTGTTCGTGCCGTCGTTCTACGTGGTGATGGACGACGCCTCGGGCCTGTTCCGCCGGCTGTCGCGCGGCCGCACGCCGGCGCCGGTGGCGGCACGCCAGCCTGCGGAGTGATCGCCGCACCTTTGCCGCCCGGCCGACTCGGGGTAATTGGATGCCATGGCATCATTGTTCGTGGCCGCCCTGCTGTTCGTGGCGATCCATCTCGGCTGGTCCGGGACGGTCCTGCGCGACCGCTCGGTGGCGGCCCTTGGCCTGCGCGGCCACATGATCGCCTTCTCGCTGGCCTCGCTCGCCAGCATCGTCTGGCTGGTTTCCGCCTACAAGGCGGCGCCGTACGTGGCGACCTGGGGCCAGCTCGAATGGTGGAAGCCGTTCGCGCTGGTGCTGATGCTGCCGGCGTTCGTGCTGGTGGTGATGGGCCTGACCACGCCGAGCCCGACCGCCGTGGCCGGCGAGGCGCTGGTCGAGCAGCCACCCACAGGCATCCTGCGCGTGACGCGGCACCCGTTCCTGGTGGGTGTCGCGATCTGGTCCGCGACCCACCTGGTCGGCAACGGCGACGTGGCTTCGCTGCTGTTGTTCGCCTCGTTGCTGGTGGTGGCCGCGGCCGGCACGGTCTCGATCGACGCCAAGCGGCGGCGGGCACTGGGCGCCGCCTGGGACGGCTTCGCGGCGCGCACCTCGATCGTGCCGTTCGCGGCGATTGCGGCCGGGCGCAACCACCTGGTCGCACGCGAGTTCGGCTGGGCGCGGCCGGCGGGGGGCGTCGTGGCCTACGCGCTGATGCTGGGCGGGCACGTCCACCTGGTCGGCGTGTCGCCGTTCCCCTGGTAGCGACTACTCCTCGCCGGCGCTGGGCGGGCTATGGCGGATCAGGTAGATCGAGACCACCATCACCAGGATCAGGCCCCCCAGCACCCCCAATTCGATCATCGAGGCGTGGAACACCTGGTCGTGGTTGGCGTCGGTGGTCTTGCCGGGCGTGGCCTGCGACGATTCCAGCGTGATCACCAGCACGCGACGGATCGAGGCGATCAGGCCCACGATCAGGAACGGCTCGCAGGTCAGCGTGCCGGAGCGGATCGACACCCGGACGGTGTGCAGGATCTCGGCCAGCATCAGCACGAACAGCAGCCGGTCCATGATCAGCAGCAGGCCCATGCTGCTGCTCCAGTCCAGCATGGCACTCCACAGCGAGGCGGTGGCGCTGGCCAGCGCGATCAGCGCCGTGAGCGAAAGCACCACGCCGATCGCGATGTGGATGCCGTGCTCGACGGTGAGGAACACCGTCGAGGAGACCCGCAATCCCCGCTCCGGCTCCCGCGGCACCATGTCGTCCATCGCGTTCCCTCACTCCTTCAACCAGCTTGGATGACCCGATGCCGGAGGGCCACACCGTCCACCGCCTCGCCGCCGCCTTCGCCGCCCAGTTCGCGGGCAAGCAGGTCGAGGCGAGCAGTCCGCAGGGGCGTTTCGCCGACGGCGCCGCCATGCTGGACGGACGGATGCTGCTGGCCGCCGAGGCGCATGGCAAGCAGATGTTCCTGGGCTTCTCCGAGGAGCTGTGGCTGCGCGTGCACCTGGGCCTGTACGGGATGTGGCGCTTCGCGGGCGACGGGCTCGAAGGCATCGGCCGCCGCCGCGCCAAGCTGTCCGACGACACTGCCGAGTTCCCGCCCGAGCCACGCGGCGCGGTGCGGCTGCGCCTGCTCGCGGGCCGCCACCTCGCCGACTTGAGCGGCCCCACCGCCTGCGCGCTGCAATCCTCGGCGGAGCGCGCGGCGTTCATGGCCCGGCTCGGCGACGACCCGCTGCGCCAGGATGGCGACCCGGCGCGGGCCTATGCCAAGCTGCACGCCTCGCGCGCCCCGCTCGGCCTGCTGCTGATGCGCCAGGACATCGTGGCCGGCATCGGCAACATCTACCGCGCCGAGCTGCTGTTCCGTGCCCGCCTCGAACCGCACCGGCCGGGGCGCGAATTGGCCCAGCCGATGTGGCGGCGGCTGTGGACCGACCTTGCCGGCCTGCTGCGCGAGGGTGTGCGCACCGGGCGCATCGTCACCACCGAATCGCGCCACCGGCCGCGCCGCAGCGGCACGGTGGGCCGCGACGCCGCCACCTACGTCGCCCACCGCGCCGGCCTGCCGTGCCGCGTCTGCGGCAGCAAGGTGCTGGCGGAGCCGCTGGGCGGACGGACGCTGTACTGGTGCGCCACCTGCCAAACTGGGTGAGCGTCAGACGTAGGTGGCGACCGGCGACGCGCGTTGCAGCGCCGGCCAGTGCCGCAGGACGAGCGACACCTTCTCCAGCAGCGCCAGCGCGTCGCCGATCTCCCGCTCCAGCCGCCGCGCGGGGTCGAGCGCCGCGTGCGACGGCTCGCCCGACACCAGCCGCGCGCCGGCGGAGAGGCGCAGCACGCCAGCCTCCGCGCCGTCCAGCACGAGCTTGGCCGGCTGGCCGGCATGGAAGCGTCGAGCCGCCAGGCTGCCGCCGGCGCCGCCCAGCGCCGGGCCGAGATCGGCGTTCAGCCACAGGTAGACCTGCCGCGCGGCGGCGACGCCCAGCCCGGCGCCGGTGCGCGGC
>CAXUHK010000023.1:11064-32391 GCA_964250775.1 uncultured Acetobacteraceae bacterium
CTGGCCCCGCTGCGGCACCCCGGCCCACCGCGCCCCGCGCGGCCCCCCCCGCCGCCCAGCGCAGCGCCAGGCCGACATTGCCTCCGGCGTCGAGTTCGGACGCCGCCGGCAGGGATCGCGGCCACTCCGGGGCGGCGGAATAGTCCCGCAGCCCGGCCGGCAGGCGCCGTGCCACGAAGCGCGCCCGCATGGCGGCGGGGAACAGCACCGCGCCCGAGAACGGCGGTCCGGTCAGGAACTTCGAGCCGGTGAGCAGCAGCATCCAGCCGCGTTCGAGGTAGTCGCGCGCCCGCGCCGCGCCGAAGCGCGCCTGGCAGCCATCGACCACGACATCGACCGAGCCGGGATGCCGCTCCTCGATCGCCCGCAGCGTCTCGGTGTCCGGCGCCAGCAGGCCGGTCTTGGAGACGTCCACCCGATGCAGCAGCAGGCGGCGGCCGGCGGCCACGGCGACATCGGCGACGCGGCGGCAATCGGCGGCGATCTCGGCGGACGCGCGCACGGTGCCGTCGGCGCGGCGCAGCGCCACGGTCTCCAGCAGCGTGTCGTCCCGAAAACCTTCGATCGGCGTGCCGCGCGCCACCGGCACGCCGCGCGCGGTGTCGGCGGCGAAGTGCCGTCCGACCGCGGCCAGCGGCACGCCGCTCCCGGTCTCCTCCGGGGCGACCAGCACGACCGTGAGCGGCCGGCCGGCCGGGTGCATCTGCGCCGCGGCCAGCGCGAAGATCTCCCCGTCCGTCCCGGACGGCGCCAGGGCGATCAGGGTGCCCGGCGGCAGCCGGTACTGCGCCGCCAACTCCTCGCGCACGCCGCCCAGCGCCGTCGCGACCGACTCGCCGCCCAGGAGTTGCCGCCGCATCGCCTCGGCGCCGGCATAGCCGCGCTCCGAGCTGGACGAGGCGGTCGAGGACGCGAACGTGACCGCCCAGGGCCGTGGCCGGTGACTGCAGCCATAGCCGTTCAGGCCGGTCAGCGGATCGACTGACAACCGGGCATCGCCGCCGGTCTGCATCAGCCACTCGGCCGGCCCGAGCACGCGCCAGACACGGCCGAGCGCCGTCGCCACCCCGGCCGGGACCGTAGCCGGCGTCCCCGGCTGGTGACACGCGAGGGCCGGCCAGAGTGCCACCGTCTGCGCGGCGTCGGCGGTGAAGTCCGGCGCGGCCGAGATCGGCGCCGGCCGTTCCAGCGCCGCGAACAAGGCGGCGGTGCGCGCCGCCGCCAGACCGGCCAGCACCGGCGCGTCGGGCCACAGCCGCAGCAGCAGGGACAGCTCCAGCGCGTGACGCAGCGCCACCGCGTCGCCGCCGCTGGTGGGCGACACCGACACGTCGCCGGACGGCGCCACCGTGAAGGCGACGTCGAGCCCCGGCACGGTGCGGATCGTGGTGTCGGCGGCAAGGGCGCGGAAATCGGCGCGCTCCAGGATGCGCGCAGCCTGGTCCGCGAGGCCGCCCAGCTTCACCGGCGCGCCAGCACGGCGAGCGCCACCGCCTCGGCCAGGCGGATGCCGTCGATGCCGGCCGACATGATGCCGCCGGCGTACCCGGCGCCCTCGCCGCCCGGATACAGGCCGGGCGTGTTCATGCTTTGGAAACCGCCGTCGCGGCCGATGCGGACCGGCGAGGAGGTCCGTGTCTCGACCCCCGTCATCACCGCCTGGTCCATGGCGAACCCGGCGATCTGCCGCGCGAACGCCGGCAGCGCCTCGCGGATCGCCGCCACCGCGAAGCCGGGCAGGCAGCGCGCGAGGTCGGTCGGCTGCACCCGGGGGCGGTACGAGGGTGTCGCGTCGCCGAGATCGGTCGAGGGGCGGCCGGCCAGGAAGTCGCCCACCAGTTGCGCCGGAGCCGCGTAGCCGCCGCCGCCGGCCGCGAACGCCCGCTCCTCCCAGTGCCGCTGGTAGGCGATGCCGGCCAGCGGGCCGTCCGGGTAGTCGGCCGGCGTGATGCCGACCACGATGCCGGCATTGGCGTTGCGCTCGTTGCGCGAGTACTGGCTCATGCCGTTGGTGGCGAGCCGCCCCGGCTCCGAGGCGGCGGCGACCACGGTGCCGCCGGGACACATGCAGAAGCTGTAGACCGAACGCCCGTTGCCGCAGTGATGCACCAGCTTGTAGTCGGCCGCGCCCAATGCCGGATGGCCGGCCGCCGGCCCGAACCGGGCGCGGTCGATCACCGATTGCGGGTGCTCGATCCGCACGCCGATGGAGAACGGCTTGGCCGCCATCGCGACGCCGCGGCCGTGCAGCATGGCGAAGGTGTCGCGGGCGCTGTGGCCGATCGCCAGCACCACGTGTTCGGCCGCGATCCGCTCGCCGCCGGCCAGCACCACCCCGCGCACCTGACGGCTCGCGTCGATGTCGATGTCCTCGACCCGCGCGCCGAAGCGGTACTCGCCGCCCAGCGCCTCGATCGTGGCGCGCATCCGCTCGACCATCGAGACCAGGCGGAAGGTACCGATATGCGGCTTGGCAGCGACCAGGATTTCCCCGGGCGCGCCGGCGCGCACGAACTCGTCCAATACCTTGCGCCGCACGTGGTTCGGGTCCTTGACGCCGCTCCACAGCTTGCCGTCGGAGAACGTGCCGGCACCTCCTTCACCGAACTGCACGTTGCTTTCGGGGGCGAGCACGCCGCGCCGCCACAGGCCCCAGGTATCCTTGGTGCGCTGCCGCACCGGCGTGCCACGGTCCAGGATCAGCGGCCGGAACCCCATCTGCGCCAGCACCAGCCCGGCGAACAGCCCGCACGGCCCGGCGCCGACCACCACCGGGCGCGGGCTCCGGCCGGCAGCCCGCGCCACATGGCGATAGGTCGTGTCGGGAGTGGGCACGACCCGGACATCGCCCCGGGCCAGCACGGCGGCGGGGTCGGCCACTTCGGCATCGATGGTGTAGACCAGAGAGACGCGGGACTTCCGCCGCGCGTCGTGGGCACGGCGGAACACGCTATGGGCAAGCAACGCCTCGGAGGGAATGCGCAGCCGCTCGAGCACCGCTTCCCTGATCGCCTCCTCGCCGTGGTCGAGCGGGAGCGCCACCTCGGTCAGCCGCAGCGCCATGGCGTGTCAGTCGGCGGCGTCGGCCGTGGTGTCGTTGGCGGCACGCACCTTGGGCTTGTGCTTGATGCGCTCCATTGCCTTCTGCACGTGGCTGCTGAACACGAACTCGGCCGGCCGCTGGTTGGCGAGCGAGATCTCCGGCGCCATCGGGCCGGTGAGCTTCGGCCCCTGCAGCGCCATGCGCGCGACCTTCAGTGGGCTCTTTACCGCATCCATCACGGCGGTCGATTCGTAGCCGCTATGGACCATGCAGTCGGCGCACTTCTCGTAGTTGCCGGTGCCGTAGCGGTCCCAATCGGTGCTGTCCATCAGCTCGGCGTAGGTCTTGGCGTAGCCTTCGCCCAGCAGGTAGCACGGCCGCTGCCAGCCGAAATAGTTGCGCGTGGGCTTGCCCCAGGGCGTGCAGACGTAGCTCTGGTTGCCGGCCAGGAAATCCATGAACAGCGGCGACTGGGTGAAGCGCCACGCCTTGCCGCCGCGCTTGCGGCCGGGATCGCGGCTCAGGATGTCGCGGAACAGCTGCTTGGTCTTCTGGCGGTTGAGGAAGTGGCCCTGGTCCGGCGCCCGCTCGTAGGCGTAGCCGGGCGAGGTCATGATGCCGTCGACGCCCATCGCCATCACGCTGTCGAAGAACGCCGCCACCCGCTCCGGCTGCGCGCCGTCGAACAAGGTGCAGTTGATGGAGATGCGGAAGCCGCGCTCCTTCGCCTTCCTGATGGCGGCGATGGCGCGGTCGTAGGTGCCGTCCTGGCTCACCGAACGATCGTGCATCTCGCGGTCGCCGTCGAGGTGGACGTCCCAACTGAAGTACTTGTTGGGCTTGTAGTCGTCCATCTTCTTCTCGAGCAGCAGCGCGTTGGTGCAAAGGTAGACGAACTTCTTGCGCGCCAGCATCCCCTCGACGATCTGCGGCATTTCCTTGTGGAGCAGCGGCTCGCCGCCGGCGATCGCCACCACCGGCGCGCCGCACTCGTCCATGGCGCCGAGGCAGTCCTCGACCGAAAGCCGCTGGTTCAGGATTTCCGCCGGGTAGTCGATCTTGCCGCAGCCGGAGCAGGCGAGGTTGCAGCGGAACAGCGGTTCCAGCATCAGCACCAGCGGGTAGCGCTTGCGGCCCAGGATATGCTGCTTCACCACGTAGGCGCCCACGCGGGCCACCTGGTTCATCGGGACGGACATGGCGTGTTCTCCTCAGGCGTCGGCGAGTTCGGCGGGAAAGCGGAAGCGCACGTCCTCGGCGACCCCGGCCAGGGTGGAGACCTCGATCGGGCCAAACGCGCGCAGGCCGTCGATCACGCCCTGCACCAGCGTCTCTGGAGCCGACGCGCCGGCGGTGAGGCCCACCGTGGCGATGCCGGCGAACCATTCCGGGCGCAGCGCCGCGGCGTCGTCGATCAGGTAGGCGGGGCGGCCCAACTCCTCGCCGATCTCGCGCAACCGGTTCGAGTTCGAGCTGTTGCGGCTGCCGACCACCAGGATCACGTCGGCCCGCTCGGCCAGGTCGCGCACCGCCTGCTGCCGGTTCTGCGTCGCGTAGCAGATGTCGCGCACGTCCGGCCCCACAATGCCGGGGAAGCGCGCCACCAACGCCGCGATGATGTGCCGCGTGTCGTCGACCGAGAGCGTGGTCTGGGTGATGTAGGCCAGCCGGTCAGGGCTGCCGGGCCGCAACGCGGCCACGTCGTCGACAGTCTGCACCAGATGCACCTTGCCCGGCACCTGGCCGATGGTACCCTCGACCTCGGCATGCCCGGCATGGCCGATCAGCACGATCTCGCGGTCCTGGGCGGCGTAGCGACGGCCCTCGTTATGAACCTTGGCGACCAGCGGGCAGGTGGCGTCGATCACCGGCAGGCCGCGCTCGCGCGCCACCTCCTCGACCCGCTTGGCGACGCCATGGGCGCTGAACACCGTCATGGCGCCGGGCGGGATCTCCGCCAACTCGTCGACGAACACCGCGCCGCGGGTGCGCAGGTCCTCGACCACATGCCGGTTGTGCACGATCTCGTGGCGGACGTAGATCGGCGGCCCGTACTTCTTGAGCGCCCGCTCGACGATCTCGATCGCCCGCTCGACGCCGGCGCAGAAGCCGCGCGGCTGGGCCAGGATCACACGCATCATTCCGACAACCTCCGACCGAGCCGCGCGCCGCGCGGCGGGTGCGCGTTCCTAAGCCTCATACCGCAGTGCATCAATGACGGGACGGCGCGCGCCGGCTTCAACCCAGGCTAACGCATTCCAGGCATCTGGCTGCCGCCGTTTCGGCCGGCTAAGCTATCGCTGTGCATCACTGTGTCGCAAACGCCACACAAACCAGGAAGGCCGGGAAGCGCAACATGACGGCGAGGACGACCACCATGCGGCACGAGCAGGAACTCGCCGAGGCCATGGCCACGGTCGGCGGCGAGGTGGAGACGGCGCTCGACCGGCTGCTGCCGGTGCCGGACGGCGCCGAGGCGCGACTGACCGAGGCGATGCGCTACGCGACGCTGGGCGGCGGCAAGCGGATGCGCGGCTTCCTGGTGATGGAGACTGCATCGCTGTTCGGCGTCGAGCGGGCGCAGGCGGCGCGGGTCGCGGCGGCGGTCGAGATGCTGCACGCCTACTCGCTGGTACACGACGACCTGCCGGCGATGGACAACGACGACGTGCGGCGCGGCAAGCCCAGCACGCATCGGGCGTTCGACGAGGCGACCGCGATCCTAGCCGGCGACGCGCTACAGGCGCGGGCGTTCGAGGTGCTGGCCGAGGCCGACACGCACCCGAGCGCCGAGGCGCGGTGCGAACTGGCGGTGGCCCTCGGCCATGCCTCGGGCGCGCGCGGCATGGCGGGTGGCCAGATGATCGACATGCTGGCCGAGGGCGCCGAATTGGACGAGACGCAGATCATCCGCCTGCAGGCGCTCAAGACCGGGCGGCTGATCCAGTTCAGCGCCGAGGCCGGGGCGATGCTCGGCCGCGCCAACGTCACCCAGCGGCACCTGATGGCAGCCTATGGCCGCGACCTGGGCGCCGCGTTCCAGATCGCCGACGACCTGCTGGACGCCACCGGCTCGATCGCCGAGGTCGGCAAGGCGACCGGCAAGGACGCCGCCGCCGGCAAGGCCACGCTGGTGGCGATCCTGGGCACCGAACGGGCGCGCGAACAGGCGGCGATGCTG
This sequence comes from uncultured Acetobacteraceae bacterium, assembly GCA_964250775.1. Classification (GTDB taxonomy): domain Bacteria; phylum Pseudomonadota; class Alphaproteobacteria; order Acetobacterales; family Acetobacteraceae; genus CAVRQM01. The sequence goes on from CAXUHK010000023.1 coordinate 17,289, forward strand.
GCCGAGCAGGCCGCCGGCCACCTGTCGGCGTTCGGCCAGGCCGCCGACCGCCTGCGCGACTTGGCCGACTACGTGGTGTCGCGCCGGGCTTGATGGCCCGCGACGGGACGGCGCGGGATCGGGCCGATCAACGGCTGGTCGACCTCGGCCTGGCCGAGAGCCGGACCCGTGCGCAGGCGCTGATCCTGGCCGGCAAGGTGTTCTCGGGCGAGCGCCGGGTTGAAAAGGCCGGCCAGCCGCTGCCCGCCGGCGCGGCGTTGCAGGTGCGCGGGCAGGACCATCCCTGGGTGTCGCGCGGCGGCCTCAAGCTGGCGCACGGGCTGGACGCGTTCGGGTTCGACGCGAGGGCGCTGGTGTGCCTCGACATCGGCGCCTCGACCGGCGGCTTCACCGATGTGCTGCTGTCGCGCGGCGCGGCACGCGTTCACGCGGTCGATGTCGGCCATGGCCAGTTGGCCTGGAAGCTGCGCAGCGACCCGCAGGTCGTGGTGCTGGAGCGGACCAATGCCCGCCGGCTCACGGCGGCGCAGGTCGGGGAGCCGGTGCAGGCGCTGGTGTGCGACGCGAGCTTCATCGGGCTCGCGACGGTGTTGCCCGCGCCGCTCGCGCTGTGCGCGCCCGGCGCCTGGGCGGTGGCGCTGATCAAGCCGCAATTCGAGGCCGGTCCCGCCGATGTCGGCGCGCGTGGCGTGGTGCGCGATCCGGCGGTGCAAGGCCGCGTCTGCGACGCGGTGGCCGCGTGGTGGGCCAAGATTCCGGGCTGGCAGGTGGCTGGGATCACCGAAAGCCCGATCACCGGGCCGCAGGGCAATCGGGAATTCCTGATCGGCGCGCGCTATTGCGCGTAACCGTCCGTGGGCGCGCGCAGCCTGGATAGGTCGCGCTGCGAGATTTCCGCCAGCAACGACCAGATCCGTTCCGGTTCCATCGGCACGTCGGGGTCGTTCAGCAGCCGATCCAGCTCGTCCAGCTTGTGTTCGTAGTCGGCCTCGGTCACGCCCGTCTCCTACCGCCCGTGATGTCACGGAACCGTAGCCTGCAAACGTGGCCTGACCAGGGCAGTTGCGTACGCAAAAGCGTTAGACCGACGAGAGCACCGCCGGCGCCAGGCCAGCCGCCCTGGCCGCCGGGTGCGCCGGGTTGCGGAACCGCATCTCGCCATCCGGGGCCGCGTCCGCCGAGCACTCGCCGAGCAGTTCGAGCCGCGACGCGCAAGTGACCGCGACGATGCCGCGCGCCTCGGGATGGGTCAGGAAGTGCCGCGCCTCGCCCTCCAGCGTCAGCCTGTCGCGCAACTGCCGCCATTCGGCGCGATCGATGTCGTCGATCAGCATCGAGAGGATGCCGGGCCGCCCGCCGGTCAGCCGGGCCGGCGCGATCGCCGCCATCCGGCGACGGATCGCGGCGGCGATCTCATCCTCGCGGCCAGCGCGGGCCGCCATGACGAACACGCCACCGCCCACGGCCGTCACCGCGAGATGCGCCTCGTGCCCGAACTCGCGGCGCAGCCGGTTCATCATGCCGAGTTCGCTGGCCTGCGAGCCGGCCAGCATCAGCGGGTCGAGGCGCAGCACAGCCGCCTCGTCGTGGTCGGCCCGCCGCTGCGACCGCAGCATCGCGGTGATGCGGGCGTGCAGCGACGCCAGGCGTTCGCACGGACCAGCGTCCGCCGCCGGGGAGCGCAGTCCCTGCGGCAGCGTCATCTTCAGCAAATAGCGGCCGGGATGGGCCGCAAGCCAAGTCTGCAGGTCGGGGTCGACCCGGTCGACCAGCCGCACCCAGGCGCCACGATGCAGGTCGCGCCCGTCCTCGGCCGAGACCACGTCGCACGCCAGTTCCGCCTCCTGCCCCTGCCGCAGCAGCATCAGGTCGAACGAGGCGCCCTCGTCGAAGCCCAGATAGCCGACCTCGAACCCGCGACGGCGCTGACGTATGGCGGTGCTCGCCAAGTGGAACAGCGGGATCAAAGTAGCGCTCCCGGGCAGGGCGGCAACCAGTTCGGCGTGCAGCCGGGCGCGTCCCGCGGCGGTCATCCGACCGGTGAGCGTGGTCAGCTCGTACGCCATCGCGGCAACCAGCCGCTCGACATCGGTTGGCGCGGTGTTGCGGCCTTGTCGGCGCAACCGCTCGATGGAAATCTCGATGACGTGACGCTGCATCAGCGCGCGGCCGGTGCGCTGGGTCGCGACGATGGCGCGGCCAAGTTCGGCGATGCGTCGGTTCCAACGCGCGACGCCCACCAGCGCCACGAAATCCTCGGCGACGTCGATCAGGCTGGAGTCGGAGAGCGTTGGCCCGGGAACTTCATTCATGCAGGTCAAGTCCGTGCAACGTGGATACGACGACGCGGTTCCGCCGCACTCATGTCGCCCTCTCAAGCCTGGGCTTGGGCACGGTCATCCGGCATATGGTCGGCCGGCAATGCCACCGCCATGCCCTAGCGCGCTCGTGACAGGGATTTCGACCCGAACGGCGCTCCGGCCGCAACATTATTCCGCGGTGGCGATGTCGGGCGCGTTGACGTTCTTCATGCCGACGATGTGGTAGCCGCTGTCGACATGATGCACCTCGCCGGTGACGCCGGAGGCCAGGTCGGAGAGCAAATAAACCCCGGCGCCGCCGACGTCCTCGATGGTGACGTTGCGCTCCAGCGGGGAGTTGTACTGGTTCCACTTCAGGATGTAGCGGAAATCGCCTATGCCGCTGGCCGCCAGCGTGCGGATCGGCCCGGCGCTGATGGCGTTGACGCGGATGCGGTCGGGGCCGAGGTCGGTCGCCATGTAGCGCACCGACGCCTCCAGCGCCGCCTTGGCGACGCCCATGACGTTGTAGTGCGGCACCACCCGCTCGGCGCCCAGGTAGGTCAGCGTCAGCATGGCGCCTCCCGGCCGCATCATCGCCGCCGCCCGCCGGGCCGCGGCCACGAAGCTGTAGCAACTGATGTCGAGCGCCTGCGCGAACGCCTCGCGCGGGGTGTCGAGGTAGCGGCCGCGCAGGAACTGCTTGTCCGCGAAGCCGATCGCGTGGACCAGGAAGTCGATGCCGTCCCATTCGCGCCCGATCCGCCCGAATGCCGCGTCGATGCTGGCATCGTCGGCGACGTCGCATGGCGCCAGCAGGCTGGCGCCGATGCCGGCGGCCAACGGGCGCACCCGGCGCTCCAACGCCTCGCCCTGGTAGGTGAAGGCGATCTCGGCGCCCTGCGCCGCGCAGGCGGCGGCGATGCCCCAGGCCAGCGAGCGGTCGTTGGCGACCCCCATGACGACGCCACGTTTGCCCGCCATGAGGTTGCCCGTCGTGCGGTTGCCTTGGGCAGCGGTCACGATCGGCTGGTCGTCGGGCATGGTGTCATCCTGCTTCGGAAGAGAGCGCCGCAACGTCCTGGCATACGCGCGAGGGCGGCGGCAAGATAGGGCGCCAAGGAGAGCGCCGCCATGCCCGACCCGTTCCAGCAGTTCCAGTCGTGGCTCGACGAGGCCAGCGGCCTGGAGCCGAACGACCCCAACGCCATGACGCTGGCGACCGCGACGCCGGACGGCGTGCCCTCGGCGCGGGTCGTGCTGCTGAAGGCGCTGGACCCGCGCGGCTTCACCTTCTTCACCAACACCCAGAGCCGCAAGGGCTCCGAGCTCGCGGCCAACCAGCGCGCGGCGCTGCTGTTCCACTGGAAGTCGCTGCGCCGGCAGGTCCGCGTCGAGGGCGTGGTTGAGCCGGTGACGCCGGCCGAGGCGGACTCCTACTTCGCCACCCGCGCCCGCGTCTCCCGCCTGGGCGCCATCGCGTCCGACCAGTCGCGCCCGTTGCCGGGGCGCGCCGAATTGGAGCGGCGGGTGGCGGCGGCGGACGCGCGCCATCCCGGCGAGGACATCCCGCGCCCGCCGCACTGGTCCGGCTTCCGGCTGTTGCCGAGTCGGTTCGAGTTCTGGCAGGACATGCCGTTCCGGCTGCACGACCGCACCGTCTACGAGCGCGCCGGCCATGAGGGCGCGAGCGGGGCCGGGTGGGAGACCATGAAGCTGTACCCCTGACCCAGGAGGCTCCGTCATGCCGATCCGCAAGATCCTGCTGCCGCTGACCGGGACCGCCGCCGGGGAGGCGGCGCTGGCCACCGCCTGGTGCGTGGCGGAGGCGTTCCACGCGCACTTGCAGGCGCTGCACGTGCGCCTCGACAGCCGCGACGTGGCGCCGCTGGCCGGCGAGGGCCTGTCCGGGGCGATGATCGAGGACATGATGTCGGCGACCGAGACCGAGAGCGGCCAGCGCGCCATGGCGGTGCGGGCGCTGTTCGACCGCTTCGTGGCAGGGCACGCGGTGCGGCTGGCGGCGCCCAGCTTCGGCGACCGCGAGGCCTCGGCCAGCTTCGTCAACGTGACCGGACGCGAGGAGGACCTGGTGGCGCAACTGGCCCGGCTGGCCGACCTCACGGTGGTGCCGCACCCGGAGGCGGACGAGGATTTGTCCTCCTCGGACGCGCTGCACGCGGTGCTGTTCGACAGCGGCCATCCGGTGCTGATCGCGCCGCAGAAGACGCCGGAGACGTTCGCCACCAGGATTTGCGTGGCTTGGAACGGCACCTCGGAATCGACCGCCGCGGTGCAGTCGGCGCTACCCTGGCTGCGCCGCGCGTCCGAGGTGCGCATCCTGTCGTCGGCCGCCTACCAGCGGCGCGGGCCGCCGGCGGCGGCGCTGGCCGACTACCTGGCGCTGCACGGCGTCGCCGCCGAACTGGCCGAGTTCCGTCCGCTCGACCGTGAGGTGGGGGCGGGATTGCTGGCGGCGGCGCGCGAGTTCGGCGCCGACCTGCTGACGATGGGGGCGTATTCGCACAGCCGGCTGCGGCAGTTGATCCTGGGCGGGGTGACGCGGCACGTGCTGGAGAACGCGGAGCTGCCGGTGCTGATGAATCGATAGGCGTAATACCGGCAGCCTGACGATCACTTCGGGCTTGGCGGCCATTGCTGAGCTGTGTGCAGCACACGCAAGATCGTTACGGCAGCGGCGTCCTCGGCATAGACCACCAGATAATTCGTTCGCACGACCATCTCTCGCATATTGAAGACCCGAACCGCCCGACAAAGTTTTGGATGCTGCGGCAGCCTGGACGCTCGAGTCTCGATATCATCCTTGAGACGTTGGGCAGCGTCCAAAGTATCATCCGATATGTAATCGACAATCGCCAGCAGGTCGGCGCGGGTTGCCTCCCGCCATTCAAGCGTCGGCTCGGGCACGCCGCTTCCGGTCGATCAGCGCTTGCGCCTCGTCCATAACCTGCGCGTGGGACACGGAGGGCCTAGTGTCCTCCAGTGCCTCCCGCACCTTGGCCCGGAACCATCTGTCGTATGCATCGGGATCGGTCGTCAGAGCGGCTGGCAGCCCTCCTTCCTTGGCGACTCTGGTCAACAGGATGCGTACCGCGTCCGAGACCGTCAGGCCAAAGCGGGCAAGCGTTTCCGTCGCCTCCGTCTTGAGGCGATCATCGACGCGGACGTGCAACATCGAGGTCTGAACCATAACGCTCGGCTCCTGTGTCAAAGCACGACCGATGTATCTCAGATGAGATACGATTATGCAACCGTCCCGCCGACCTGTCGCACCCACTCCCCAAGGTTGTAATGGTTGCTGACCCGCGCCACGCGGCCGTCGCGCACCGCGAAGAACGCGCCGGCCGGCAGCATGTAGCGCTGGCCGGACGCGCTCGGGGTGCCCGCCGGCACGCCGGGGTCGGTCGCGATATAGCGGCCGTGGACGGTGAACTCGGACGCCGCCCGCGCGCCGCCGGTGTCGACCATCACCACCAAATCCTCGATCCGCTCGTCGTAGCAGCGGTCCATGTGCGCCATGAAGCGCCGAAACGCCTCGATGCCGACCTCGCGGCCGCCCTGGCTCACGTCGTGGACGACGTCCGGCGTCAGCAGCGCCAGCAAGGCGGGGGTATCATGCGCGTTGAACGCGGCGTAATAGGCGCGCGCCACCTGCTCGGCGGTCATGCCGCGCGCCGCAGCCGCTTCAGGAAGGCCGAAATGCGGTGGCGCCGCAGTTCGGAGCGCGCCGCCGTGTCCGCCGTCATGTAGTTGAGCTGGACGGCGTAGCGCCGCCCGACATGCCGCTTGTGGCCGTGCCAGGTGGTGGGGCCGTTAGGGAACACCAGCAGCGTGCCGTCGGCGGGCGGCACCTCGACGGCGTAATCCTCGATGTCGTCCGGGCCGCGCAGCAGGCGCAGGCTGCCACCCTTGCCGGCCCACTCGGCGGTGCCGGGATTGAGGTAGAGCAGGACCGTCACTCGCTTGGCGGTCGAGTCGCAATGGATGCGCCCGTCCTTCTCGCGCGTCTGGCCGCGCAGCGTCACCATGGTCGGCGCGCCGTCGAGGTCGAGGTCGAACCGCGCGGCGATCGCCTGGCGCATCGCCATGCCGCCCATCTCCTCCATCAACGCCGCCGCCTGCGGCCCGAGCCGCAGCGAGCCGGGCGGGAAGGACCCGCCGGACGCGATCTCGGGCAGGTCCGCGACAACCGCCCGCAAGGCCGCCGGCGGCACGAAATTGGGCACGACAAGGTGGGGAAACGGTTGCGCCGCGACGGGCGTCGCCCGCAGGGCGTCGAGGTCGAGGATCATGGCGACAGTCGCTCCATAGCTGGCCCCGGTTTATCTAGCGCCGCCGCCGTCACCGGACCAGTGGCGCGGGGTCAGGTATGACGAACGCGCGAAGGCCGCGCCAGCGTCATCGCCAAGGGCTGCGGACAGCGCTGCCCAGCCTGCTCGGCCAGCCTCGCGCTCGCCCGTATCATGCGACCGCATCCCGCCTGCTGGTCCGATTGCGGCAGCGTCGCGGTGGCGAGCAGGAGGCCGAGGACGAGAGAACCTGGTGCCGAGCGCATCGCGTGCTCCGTTGCGTGAATGATTGTTGCGTCACCATTGATTAACGTAACGATCCCAGGCGTGGCCCGGTTGTCACGGTCGCGCTTCGTTGATCTCGGGTGCGGGGTTTGCAGCCGGCGGCTTTCCGGCTAAGGGCGCCGATCCATGGACGCGCCCGCTCCCCCTCCCGGCGAGACCGCCGGCGGCCCGCTTCCCGCCTATCGCGCCCGCGTGGCGCATGGCGCGCTGGCCGCCGACCCATCGCAGGCGATGGCGGCGGAACGGCTGCAGACGCTGTGGCTGGCGCTGCGCGGCTACGACCCGGAGCCACGGCCGGAACCCGGCTTCCTGCTCGCGCGCCTGTTCCGCCGTCGCGCCATCGAGGGGGCGGACGACACCAGGCCGCACGGGCTGTACCTGGTCGGCGCGGTCGGGCGCGGCAAGTCGATGCTGATGGACCTGTTCTTCGAGCAGGCGAAGGTGGCGCGCAAGCGCCGCGTGCATTTCCACCACTTCATGCAGGACGTGCACGCCCGCCTGCACGCCATGCGCCGCCAGGTTGCGCAAGGCCGGGGCGCGCAGGGCGGCGACCCGGTGCCGCCGCTGGCCGACGCGCTGGCGGCCGAGGCGGCGCTGCTGTGCTTCGACGAGTTCCAGGTCAACGACATCGCCGACGCGATGATCCTGGGCCGGCTGTTCGAGGCGCTGTTCGAGCGCGGCGTGGTGGTCGTCGCAACCTCCAACATCCCGCCGCGCGAGCTGTTCGCGGGGCAGCCGGGGCGCGACGCCTTCCTGCCATTCATCGCGCTGATCGAACGCAACCTCGACGTGCTGGCGCTCGACGCCGGGCGTGATTTCCGCCGCGCCCGGCTGCGCGCCCGGCCGACCTGGATCGTGCCCATAGGCCGCCGCGCCGACGCGGCGCTCGACGCCGCCTTCGCCGAGCTGACCGACGGCCAGGAAGCGGGCGAGGAGCGGCTGCTGGTCGGCGGCCGCGCGCTGCGCATCGCGTTGGCGGCTTCGGGTGTCGCCCGGTTCGACTTCGCCGCCCTCTGCGCCACGGCGCTGGGAGCCGGCGATTACCTGGCGCTGGCGACGCACTATCACGCGCTGGTGCTGGACGCGGTGCCGCGCCTGGCCCCTGGCAACCACAACGAGGCGCGCCGCTTCATCGTGCTAGTCGACGCGCTGTACGACCACCGGGTCAAGCTGGTCGCCTCCGCCGCGGCGCCCCCGGACGGGCTGTACGAGAGCGGCGAGGGCGCCCGCGCGTTCGAGCGCACCGCCTCGCGGCTGGAGGAGATGCAGAGCCAGGAATACCTGGCGCTGCCGCACCTCCCCTAGCCGACGGCCTCGATCACGGGCCGCGCACGACCACGACCGCGACCTTGGCCAACCCGTCCACCTGCTCGGCCCTGACACCATGCTCCATGGGGCTTTCCGGGGAAGTGGGGGAAGCCTTGTAGACCGCGTAGGCATGGACGGTGGCGTGCGCCGACCGGCTTCTCGGGTCATGCTCGTCGTACGACCGTCCGGCATTGCCGAGGCTCAGGTCGAACAAGCGGCAGGCGGAGACGGGATCGGGCGCCATGATGAAGGTGTGGATCACGCCCGAGAGATTGTCGGCGACGGCATAGCGGGGCACCGGCTTCTCCCATCTCTGGTAGAGCGGTTACGGGCCGGTCGAGCCGGCGGATGTGGCCAGGCCAAAAAAATTCTCGCCACTCGATCGACAGAGCGAGTCCCTGGCTCGCCGCCGGCGTCGGCTTGTCGGGGTGGCTGCGATGAGTTAGCAACGCGGGCCGTGCCGGACACGCCGGTGCCCGGCCGGGCCTGCAGCGCCCTCCCGTTCCGAAGGACTTTCCCGCATGGCACGCAACAAGATCGCGCTGGTCGGCGCCGGCAACATCGGCGGCACGCTGGCGCATCTGATCGGCCTCAAGGAACTCGGCGACGTCGTGATGTTCGACGTGTTCGGCGGTGTCGCGGCCGGCAAGGCGCTCGACATCATGCAGTCGAGCCCGGTCGACGGCTTCGACAGCGCCATGAGCGGCGGCTCCGACTACGCCGCCATCGCAGGCTCGGACGTGGTGATCGTGACCGCCGGCTTCCCGCGGATGCCGGGCATGAGCCGCGACGACCTGCTGAGCAAGAACGCCGGGGTCATCGAGCAGGTCGCCGACGGCATCAAGGCGCATTGCCCCGACGCCTTCGTCATCGTCATCACCAACCCGCTCGACGTCATGGTCTGGGTGATGCAGCAGCGCTCCGGTCTGCCGAAGGAGCGCGTCGTCGGCATGGCCGGGGTGCTCGACAGCAGCCGCTTCCGGCTGTTCCTGGCGCAGGAGTTCGGCGTCTCGGTCGAGGACGTGACCGCGTTCGTGCTCGGCGGCCACGGCGATACCATGGTGCCGCTCACCAGGTACTCGACCGTCGCCGGCATCCCGGTCCCCGACCTCATCAAGATGGGCTGGACCACGCAGGAGCGGATCGACGCGATCTGCGCCCGCACCGCCAATGGCGGCGGCGAGATCGTCAAGCTGCTGGAGAAGGGCAGCGCCTTCTACGCGCCCGCCGCCAGCGCGATCGCCATGGCCGAGGCCTACCTGCGCGACAAGAAGCGGGTGCTGCCCGCCGCCGTGATGCTGAACGGCGAGTACGGGCTGCATGACATGTACGTGGGCGTGCCGGTGGTGATCGGCGCCGGCGGGGTCGAGCGCATCGTCGAGGTGGCGTTCACCCCCGACGAGCGCGCCGCGTTCGACAAGTCGTGCGACGCGGTGCGCGGGCTGGTCGAGGCGTTCAAGAAGCTGGGAACCTGAGCCGGTGAACATTCACGAGTACCAGGCCAAGGAGCTGCTAAAGCAGTACGGCGTCGCGGTGCTGGACGGCCACGTCGCCTGGACCCCGGAGGAGGCGGCCGCGGCCGCCGCCAAGCTGCCCGGCCCGGTCTACGTGGTGAAGTCGCAGATCCACGCCGGCGGGCGCGGCGCCGGGCGGTTCAGCGACGACCCCGGCGGCAAGGGCGGCGTCCGCCTGGCGCGCTCGGCCGAGGAGGTGCGCGCCGCCGCCGAGGGGATGATCGGCCACACTCTCGTCACCAAGCAGACCGGCCCCGCCGGGCGCAAGGTGCATCGCCTGTATGTCGAGGCCGGCTGCGACATCGCGCGCGAGCTGTACCTGTCGCTGCTGATCGACCGCGCCACCTCGCGCGTCGTCATCATGGCCTCGACCGAGGGCGGCATGGAGATCGAGGAGGTGGCCGAGCACCATCCCGAGAAGATACTGCGCGTGCAGGTCGACCCGGCCGCCGGCATCTCCGCGTTCCACGGCCGCAAGCTGGCGTTCGGCCTGGGCCTCACCGGCAAGCAGGTCGCGGCGTTCAGCCGCTTCGTGACCGCGATGTACTCGGCGTTCGTGGCGCTCGACTGCGCCATCGTCGAGGTCAATCCGCTGGTCGTGACCGGCGCCGGCGAGGTGGTGGCGCTCGACGCCAAGGTGAGCTTCGACGACAACGCGCTGTTCCGCCATCCCGAGCTGGAGAAACTGCGCGACGAGGCCGAGGAGGACCCCAAGGAGCTGGAGGCCGCCCGGCATAGCCTGAGTTACGTGGCGCTCGACGGCAGCATCGGCTGCATGGTCAACGGCGCCGGCCTCGCCATGGCGACCATGGACATCATCAAGCTGTACGGGGCGGCGCCGGCCAACTTCCTCGACGTCGGCGGCGGCGCCACCAAGGAGCGGGTGACGGCGGCGTTCAAGATCATCCTGTCCGACCCCAACGTCGAGGGCATCCTGGTCAACATCTTCGGCGGCATCATGCGCTGCGACGTCATCGCCGAGGGGGTGATCGCGGCGGCCCGCGAGGTCAGCCTGGACGTGCCGCTGGTGGTGCGGCTGGAAGGGACCAACGTGGAACTGGGCAAGGACATCCTGGCCAAGTCGGGGCTGGCGATCATCCCGGCCGACAATTTGGCCGACGCCGCCGAGAAGATCGTGCGCGCCGTCAAGGACGCCGCCTGATGGCGGTCCTGGTCGACGCCGAGACGCGGGTCATCACCCAGGGCTTCACCGGCGCGCAGGGAACGTTCCACTCCGAGCAGGCGATCGCCTACGGCACCAAGGTCGTGGGCGGGGTGACGCCGGGCAAGGGCGGCGGCACCCATCTCGACCTGCCGGTGTTCGACACCGTGGCCGAGGCGGTGGCGCGCACCGGGGCCGACGCCAGCGCCATCTACGTGCCGCCTCCCTTCGCCGCCGACGCCATCCTGGAGGCGATCGACGCCGGCGTGCGGCTGATCGTGTGCATCACCGAGGGCATCCCGGTGCTCGACATGGTGCGGGTCAGGCGGGCGCTTGACGGCTCGCGCTCGCGGCTGATCGGCCCCAACTGCCCCGGCGTCATCACGCCCGACGCCTGCAAGATCGGCATCATGCCGGGCCACATCCACCGTCGCGGCAAGGTCGGCATCGTCTCGCGCTCCGGCACGCTGACCTACGAGGCGGTGGCGCAGACCACCGCCGCCGGACTGGGCCAGAGCACCTGCGTCGGCATCGGCGGCGACCCGGTGAAGGGCACCGATTTCATCGAGGTGCTGGAGCTGTTCCTGGCCGACGCCGAGACCGAGGCGATCGTCATGATCGGCGAGATCGGCGGCGCCAGCGAGATCGACGCCGCCGAGTTCCTGGCCGCCAACAAGGTCAAGAAGCCGACGGTCGGCTTCATCGCCGGCGCCACCGCTCCGCCCGGCCGCCGCATGGGCCATGCCGGCGCGGTCATCAGCGGCGGGCGCGACACCGCGGCGGCGAAGTTCGAGGCGATGAGGCTGGCCGGCATCCATGTCGCGGAAAGCCCGGCCGCCCTGGGCAGCACGATGATCCGGGCGTTGCGCGGCTAAGCCCGGCGTCTGCCGCAATCCTGCGATGTTTCAGGGGCAATCTTCCCGCGCGACGCCTATTTAGTGACAATCGCGCGACAGGCGTGATTGCAGACGAGGGACTGATATGGCTGGCGTGGATATCCTGGCAGGCGCCTTCAGCGGCGCCAACGCGGCGTTCATCGCCGACACCTATGCCCGCTGGGTGGCCGATCCGGGCAGCGTCGATGCGAGCTTCGCAGAGCTGTTCGGGGCGCTGAACGACGAGGCCCGCGCGGTCCTGACCGACGCGCAGGGAGCGTCGTGGGCGCCGCGCCACTACAGCGTGGGCGAGCCCGATCTCGCCGCCAAGGCGACGTCCAAGCCGCAGGGGGCGCCCGCCTCCGCCGACCAGTTGCGCGCCGCGACCAAGGACAGCCTGCGGGCGCTGATGCTGATTCGCGCCTACCGGGTGCGTGGGCACCTGGAGGCGCAGCTCGATCCGCTGTCGCTGACCAAGCCGCGCGTGCATCCCGAGCTCGACCCCGCGACCTACGGCTTCTCCGCCGCCGACCTCGACCGGCCGATCTTCATCGACAACGTGTTGGGTCTGGAAAGCGGGACGCCGCGCCAGATCGTCGAGTTGCTGCGCGAGACCTATTGCGGCCCGGTCGGCATCGAGTTCATGCACATCCAGGATCCAGGCCAGAAGGCCTGGATCCAGCGCCGCGTGGAGGGGGCGCCCTGGCGCACCAGCTTCGACGCCGAGGGAAAGAAGGCGATCCTGCGCCGCCTGACCGAGGCCGAGGGCTTCGAGGCGTTCTGCCAGAAGCGCTTCGTCGGCACCAAGCGGTTCGGGCTGGAGGGCGGCGAGGTCACCATCCCCGCCATGCACGCGCTGATCGAGACCGCGGCGGCGGCCGGGGTGCGCGAGGTGTGCATCGGGATGCCGCACCGCGGCCGGCTCAACACGCTGGTCAACATCGTGCGCAAGCCGCCCACCGCGATCTTCAGCGAGTTCGGCGGCGAGAGCTTCAAGCCCGACGACGTGCAGGGCTCGGGCGACGTCAAGTACCACCTCGGCACATCGACCGACGTGGAGATCGCCGGCCACAACGTCCACATCTCGTTGCAGCCGAACCCGTCGCACCTGGAGGCGGTCGACCCGGTGGTGGTCGGCAAGGTGCGTGCGCGGCAGGACATGGCCGGCGACACGCGCGAGCGGCACTCGGTCATGGGCATCCTGATGCACGGCGACGCGGCGTTCGCCGGGCAGGGGCTGGTCTACGAGACCCTGGCGATGAGCCAGCTGATCGGCTACCGCACCGGCGGCACCATCCACCTCATCGTCAACAACCAGATCGGCTTCACCACGGTTCCGGCGCACGCCTATTCCGGGCTGTATTGCACCGACGTCGCGAAGTCGATCCAGGTGCCGATCCTGCACGTCAACGGCGACAACCCGGAGGCGGTGGTCTGGTGCGCCCGCACCGCGGCCGAGTTCCGCCAGGAGTTCGGCACCGACTTCGTGCTCGACGTTGTCTGCTACCGCCGCCACGGCCACAACGAGACCGACGAGCCGGCGTTCACCCAGCCGATCATGTACCGCGCCATCCGTGAGCAGAAGACGACGCGGGTGCTGTACGCCGAGCGGCTGGCCGCCGAGGGCGTGCTCGATGCCGCCGGCACCCAGGCGATGTGGGACGAGTTCACGGCGACCCTCGATGCGGCGTCCAAGGCGGCGCAGTCGTACAAGGTGAACAAGGCCGACTGGCTGGAAGGCGCCTGGTCCGGCCTCAAGCAGCCCAACGGCGAGGGCGAGAGCCAGGAAGGCGAGACCGCCGCCTCGCCCGAGCGGCTCAAGCAGGTGGGCATGGCGCTCGCGCACGTGCCGGACGGCTTCGCGCTGAACCCCAAGATCACCCGCCAGCTCGACGGCAAGCGGGCCATGATCGAGACCGGCGAGGGCATCGATTGGGCGACTGGCGAGGCGCTGGCGTTCGGCACCTTGCTGACCGACGGCCATCGCGTGCGGCTCTCGGGCGAGGACAGCCAGCGCGGCACCTTCAGCCACCGCCACGCGGTACTGATCGACCAGCAGAACCAGCACGAATATGTGCCGCTGAACAACATCCTGCCTGGCCAGGCGAAGATCGAGATCTACAATTCGCTGTTGTCCGAGGCCGGCGTGCTCGGCTTCGAGTACGGCTACACGCTGGCCGACCCGAAGACGCTGGTGCTGTGGGAGGGCCAGTTCGGCGACTTCGCCAACGGCGCCCAGGTCATCATCGACCAGTTCCTCGCCAGCGGCGAGACCAAGTGGCTGCGCATGTCGGGCCTCGTGCTGCTGCTGCCGCACGGCTACGAGGGCCAGGGGCCGGAGCACTCCTCGGCGCGGCTGGAGCGCTACCTGCAGCTCTGCGCCGAGCGCAACATGGTGGTCGCGAACGTCACCACGCCGGCCAACTACTTCCACGTCCTGCGCCGCCAGCTCGCGCGCAACTACCGCAAGCCGCTGGTGTTGATGACGCCGAAATCGCTGCTGCGGCACAAGCTCGCGGTCTCCAACCTGGCCGAGTTCGCGACCGGGAGCGAGTTCCGCCTGGTGATCGACGAGGCCGACACCATCGCTGCCGACGACCGGGTGACGCGCGTGGTGCTGTGCAGCGGCAAGGTCTACTACGACCTGCTGGCCGAGCGGCGCGAGCGCGGGGTCAACGACGTGGCGCTGGTGCGGATGGAGCAGATCTACCCGTTCCCCAACCGCTCGCTGCCGCGCGTGCTGGCGCGCTACCCGAACGCCGAGGTGGTCTGGTGCCAGGAGGAGCCGCGCAACATGGGCGCCTGGAGCTTCGTCGACCGGCGCATCGAAGAGGTGCTGGCCGAGTTGCCGGGCCGCGCGACGCGGCCGCTCTATGTCGGCCGCTGCGACGCCGCGAGCCCGGCGACCGGGCAGGCCAAGGTCCATGCGGCGCAGCAGACCGAATTGGTGCAGCGGGCGCTCCGGCTGGCTTGAGCCGGCGCACGCGAGGGAATGGAACCACGATGACCGAGATCAAGGTGCCCACGCTGGGCGAGAGCGTCACCTCGGCGACGGTGGCGCGCTGGCTCAAGCAGGCCGGCGAGAGCGTCGCCGCCGACGAGGCGCTGGTCGAGCTGGAGACCGACAAGGTGACGGTCGAGGTCAACGCGCCCGCCGCCGGCACGCTGGCCGAGATCACCGTGCCGGAGGGCGGCGAGGTCGAGGTTGGCGCGGTGTTGGGCGTGGTGGGCGAGGGCGCCGCCGCCGCGGCCCCGGCGCCCAAGCCATCCCCACCAGCCCGCGCCTCCCCGCCGGCCAAGCCGGCGCCGCCGCAGCCCGCCCCGGCCGCCCCTCCCTCCCCCGGGGTGG
>CAXUHK010000024.1:0-31742 GCA_964250775.1 uncultured Acetobacteraceae bacterium
CCAGCAGGTAGACCGCGAACACCGCGCCCAACTGCGCCGGCCCGAGGCCGAACGGCGGCGCCGCGAAGCGGAAATTGATGAAGGTGAAGCTCGCCACCAGCGAGAACAGCATCCCGAAGCCGACCGCGCAGGTCGCCAGCAACCGCCGGTTCTCCAGATGCGAGGCGTAGCTGGCCAGCGTCCCGCGCCAGCCGCCGGTGCTGGCGCGGAACCGCCGCTCGACCGGCATCGCGACGGCGACCAGCAGCGCCGCCAGCCCGGTCAGCAACGCCAGCGCCGCGAACGACGCCCGCCAGCCGGCCAATTCCGCCACCACGCCGGACAGGAAGCGTCCGCTGAAGCCGCCGACGATGGTGCCCGACGCATACAGGCCGGTGGTGCGGATCGCCTCCTCGCCGTCGCACTCGTCGGCGATGTAGGCGACCGCGACCGCGAAGATGAACGGCAGCAGCAGGCCCTGCACGAAGCGCCAGGCCAGCAGTGTGCCGAGGTTGGGCGACAGCGCCACCAGCAGGGTCGGGACCACCAGCAGCAGCGCCGCGCTCACGATCACCCGCTTGCGCCCGAGCCGGTCGGACACGCCGCCCGCGAACGGCGCCACCGCCGCCACCGCCACCAGCGACACGGTGACGGAGAGGCTGGCGGCTTCCTCGCTCACGCGGAAGGCGGTCGCCAGCAACGGCAGGATCGCCTGTGGCGTGTAGAGGTTGAGGAAGGTCGCGAAGCCGGCCGCGGCGACCGCCAGGCTGCGGCGTCGGCCCAGGCCAAGCCGCGGGATCACCGGAACACGAGCCGCCGCGACATGGTGTAGTTGATCGACATGCTGGCGATGGCGCCTCCGGCGGTGGCCCAGGCCGGCTGCGCCGCGCACAGCGCGATCCACGTGACGAGGCCCGCGTAGACGCCGCGGTTGACCACGAAGCCGACCGAGTTCGCCGCCAGGAAGCGCATCCACTGCCGGTGCCGCGGCCAGTGGTGGCCGAGGCCGCGGAACGTCCAGGCGCGGTGCAGCGCCCAGTTGGCGCTGGCCGCGACCACGAACGACACCAGCCCGGCCCCATACAGGCCGAGCGGCGCGCGCAGCGCGTAGACCACGGCGGTGTCGACCGCGTAGCCGAACGTGCCGACCACGCCGAAGCGGAACAGTTGCGCCGCGAGCGCCAGGGTGGCCGGGGAGAAGGATCGTTGGAGGAGGGCTTGCACCGCCCGCACCTAGACGAGCGGCGCGCGCAAAGGAAGTCCGGCGGACGTGATAGTGTATGGGTATGGAAATGAGTTCGGCACGGCTTACCCTGCGTCCGTGGACCCGGAGGGATCGACAACCGTTTGCGGCGATGCCGCAGGACCATGACGTGATAGAATACCTCATGCCGCTCGCGACTCGGGACGCCTCGGACGCGTGGATCGACCGGCAGATGTCTCACTTGGCCGCGAACGGTTTCTGCTTCTGGGCCGTCGAGGCCAGGGAATCAGGAGCGTTCGTGGGAGCGGTGGGATTGGGGCGGATCGGGTACGCCGCCCACTTCACGCCCGCCGTCGAGGTCGGCTGGCGCGTCGCGCGCCGGTTCTGGGGAGAGGGATATGCGCCGGAGGCGGCCGGGATAGCCCTACGGTTCGGCTTCCACGATGTTGGCTTGCCGGAGGTGGTGGCGAACGCGGTGGTCGGGAACGTGAGATCGCGGCGTGTGATGACGAAGCTGGGCATGTCGCACGATGCGGCGGAGAACTTCGACCATCCCCTTGTACCCGACGGCCACCCGCTCAGACGTCATGCGCTGTATCGACTCAAAAAGTGAAGTGCAGGACTGCGCATTTCGTTGCATTACCGTCATGGCCGGGCTTGACCCGGCCATGACGAACTGCGGGCGAGTCGGGAAGAACCGGACAGCAGCGGGTCAAGCCAGGTCATAGCCTTGAGATAACGAGATGGCTCCAGATGCGGTTGGGGTGAGGCAAGGCGGTGCTCGGCTTGACCACCCCGCAGCGCGATGACAACTATCGATCGCAGCCGGGCGCGGGCGTCCGGTTCCAGAACATTCGGGAGGGCGCGATGCCTCAGGTCAGTCTGACGGTCAACGGCGCGCACAGCACCTTCGAGGTGGAGGCGCGCACCCTGCTGGTCGAGCTGCTGCGCGACACGATGGGCCTGACCGGCACCCATGTCGGCTGCGACACCAGCCAGTGCGGCGCCTGCGTCGTGCATCTCGACGGCAGCTCGGTGAAGGCGTGCACCATGCTGGCGCTGCAGGCCGACGGCGGATCGGTGACGACGATCGAGGGGCTGGCCGGCGCCGACGGCACGCTGCACCCGATGCAGGAGATGTTCCGCGAGCACCACGCGCTGCAATGCGGCTTCTGCACGCCCGGCATGGTGATGAGCGCCATCGACCTGGTGCAGAGCCACCCCGAGGGGCTGACCGAGACCCAGATCCGCCACGGCCTCGAAGGCAATTTGTGCCGCTGCACCGGCTACCACAACATCGTCAAGGCGATCGCCGCCGCCTGGCCGCTGATGCACGACAAGCAACTGCCGCTGGCCGCGGAATAAGGGGCGCGCGATGTACGACTTCACCTATGCCAAGCCGACCAGCCTGCCCGACGCGGTGCGCCTGCTCGGCACCGGCGACATGGACGCCAAGGCGCTGGCCGGCGGGCAGACCTTCATCCCGGTGCTGAAGCAGCGGCTGAACAAGCCGTCCACCGTGGTCGACCTGTCCAGGCTCGGCCTGTCCGGCATCGCGGGCGAGCGCGACCGGCTGGTGATCGGCGCCATGACCACCCATCACGACGTGGCGCTGTCGCCCGTGGTGGCCGAGGCGATTCCCGGCCTGGTCTACCTCGCGGTCAACATCGGCGACCTGCAGGTGCGCCACCGCGGCACCATCGGCGGCTCGCTCGCCAACAACGACCCCTCCGCCTGCTACCCGGCTGCGGTGCTGGCGCTGGGCGCCACGATCAAGACCGACCGCCGCGAAATCCACGCCGACGACTACTTCCAGGGCATGTTCACGACGGCGTTGGAGCCGGACGAGGTCATCGTCTCGGTGAGCTTCCCGATCCCGGAGCGCGCGGCCTACGCCAAGTTCGCCAACCCGGCCTCGCGCTACGCCATGGCCGCCGTGTTCGTGGCCAGCGGACCCGCCGGCGTGCGCGTCGCGGTGACTGGGGCCGGGCAAGGCGGGGTGTTCCGCCACGCGGCGTTCGAGCGGGCGCTCGCGGCCAACTGGGCCGCCGAGGCGCTGGACGGGATCGCCACGCCGGCCGAGGACATGAACTCCGACATCCACGGCAGCGCCGAGTACCGCGCCCACCTGGTCGGCGTCATGGCCAAGCGCGCCGTGCGCGCCAGCGCCGACCCGCTGGCCGAGGTCGCCGCCTGACGATGCCGATTTTCTCGCGCGCCGAGCTGGAGGCGCTGCGCCAGTGGGACACGCCGACCATCTGCAACGGCCTGGAACTGATCGTGCCGGAGCGGCGCGCCTGCGGCTTCACCGTCCGCCCGCTGGCGCCGGCGAACCACGCGCTGCCGCCGATCGTGGGCGTGGCGCGCACCGGCACCATCCGCAGCCGTGAGCCGGCGCGCGGGCCGATCCCGGCGCGCGAGGACTGGTACGAGTACGTGGCCGCCGGCGACCTGCCGACGATCGCCGTGTTGCAGGACATCGACGACCAGCCGGGCTTCGGCGCGTTCTGGGGCGAGGTGCAGTCGACCGTCCACCTCGCCTTGGGCGTCGCCGGCTGCGTCACCAACGGCAGCTACCGTGACGTCGACATGCTGGCGCCAGGGTTCCAGATCGTCGGGCAGGGCGTGGTGCCGAGCCACGCCCACGTGCACATGCTGGCGATGCGCGGCGAGGTGAACGTCGCCGGGATGCTGGCGGTGCATGACGACGTGATCCACGCCGACTACCACGGGGCGGTGGTGATCCCGGCCGAGGCGGTGGCGAAGCTGCCGGCGGCGATCGACTTGGTGATGCGGCGGGAGAAGGTGATCTTCGACATGGCGCGCGCCCCCGGCTTCACGGCGGCGCGGATGCGCGAGGCGCTGCGCGGGGCGGGCGAGATCCACTGATGCTGGAGCAGGGCGCCGTGGCGCAGCTCGCTTCGGTGCGCGAGCGCCGCGTGTCCTGCGCCGAGCTGATGCAGGCGACGCTGGACCGTATCGAGGCGGTCAACCCGGCGGTCAACGCCATCGTCGCCTTGCGACCAGCGGACGAGTTGCTCACCGAGGCCCGGACGCACGACGCCAGGCTGGCGCGAGGCGAGGCGCCCGGCGCGCTGTTCGGCCTGCCGCTGGCGATCAAGGACACGGAGGCGGTGCGCGGCATCCGCAGCACCAAGGGCTCGCCGATCTTCCGCGACCACGTGCCCGACGCCGACTGCCTCATGGTGTCGCGGCTGCGCGCCGCCGGCGGCATCCCGATCGGCAAGACCAACGTGCCGGAATTCGCGCTGGGCTCGCAGACCTACAACAACGTCTACGGTCCGACCCGCAACGCCTACGACCACGGCCTGACCGCGGGCGGCAGCAGCGGCGGTGCCGCGGTGGCGCTGGCGACGCGGATGCTGGCATTGGCCGACGGCAGCGACTACGGCGGATCGCTGCGCAACCCGGCCGGCTGGAACAACGTGTTCGGCTTCCGCCCCAGCGTCGGGCTGGTGCCATCCGGCGAGCGCGACCCCTGGCTGCCGTCGATGGGGGTACTCGGCCCGATGGCGCGCGACGTGCCGGACCTGGCGCTGCTGCTGTCGGTGCAGGCCGGTTTCGATGCCTCCGAACCGCTGTCGGTCCAGGGCGACCCACAAGCGTTGGCGGCGCCGCTCGGGCGGGAGCTGCGCGGCACCCGCATCGCATGGGGCGGCGACCTCGGCGGCGCGATGCCGTTCGAGCCGGGCGTGCTCGACCTGTGCCGCGAGGCGCTGGCGGCGTTCACCGAACTCGGCTGCGTCGTCGAACCGGCGGCGCCGGAGTTCGACTACGAGATGTTGTGGCGGGCGTTCGCGACGTTGCGCGGCTGGCAGACCGGTTTCACGCTGTTGGAGCATTACCGCGACCCGGCGCGCCGCGCGCTGCTGAAGCCGGAGGTGGTCTGGGAGGTCGAGCACGGGCTGTCGCTCAGCCTCGCCGACGTGGTCCGGGCGTCCGAGGTGCGCGCCGCCTGGACCGGCGTGATGCGGCGTTTCCTGGTGCGCCACGACTGCCTGGTGCTGCCGACCGCCCAAGTGTTCGCCTTCCCGGTCGAGCAGCCATGGCCGAGGTCGATCGCCGGGCGGGCGATGGCGACCTACCACGCCTGGATGCAGGTCATGATCCCCGCCACCATGGCGGGATGCCCGGCGTTGGCGGCGCCGGCTGGGTTCGATGCCGGCGGCCGCGCCATGGGTATCCAGCTCGTCATGGCGCCGCACGCCGAGCGCGCCTGCCTCGAACTGGCGCACGGCTACGACCTCGCGACACGCTGGACGGAGCGCGCCCCGCCGCCACCCGTTTGATGCGGGCGCTTTGGTGGGCGGAGCTGCGCGCGACCGTGGCGCTGGCGCTGCCGATCGTCGCGGGCGAGCTCTGTTACATGGGCCAGAACATGGTCGACGTCCTGCTGGCCGGCCATCTCGACGCGCATGTCTTGGCCGCGGTGTCGGTTGGGACGAACGTCTGGGGATTGGCGTTGATGACGGCGATCGGCGTCTCCTACGCGCTTCCCCCGGCCGTGGCGCAACTGGACGGCGCCGGGCGCCGCGGGGATTCCGGCGCGGTGTTCCGGCAGGCGCTGTGGCTTGGCCTCGCCGTCGGCCTCGTGCTCATGGCGGCGGTGCGCTGGGGCGGACCGGAGCTGGTGCGGCTTAGCGGCGTCGCGGCTTCGTTGCGGCCCGACGCGGCGGCGTTCTTGCGCGCCATCAGCTTCGGCGCCCCGGCGCTCAGCCTGTTCCTCACCTGCCGCGGCTTCAGCGAGGGGTTGTCGCGGCCCGGTCCGAGTATGCTGCTCGGGCTGCTCGGGCTGTTGCTGCTGATACCGATCGGCTACGCGCTGATGTACGGGCGGCTCGGGGCCCCGATGCTGGGCGCGCGCGGCTGCGGCATCGCCACGGCGCTCGTGATCTGGCTGCAACTGGCCATTTTCGCGGCCATCCTGGGCTGCTCGCGACGCTACCGTGGCACTGGTTGGAGCCGTGGGCGGCGCGGCCCGGACCGGCGGGCGATCGCGCGGCTGCTCCGGGTGGGGCTGCCGATGACGCTGAGCCAGGTGCTCGAAAGCAGCCTGTTCACCGTCGCCGGCTTGGTGGTCGGCGGCTTCGGCGAGGCGGCGGCGGCAGGCAACCAGATCGCCTTCAGCGTCGCGGGCGTCAGCTTCATGGTGCCGTTGGGCGTGGCGCTCGCGACCACGGTGCGGGTCGGCAACGCCGCCGGGCGTGGCGAGCGGCTCGCGGTGCGACGGGCCGGGTTCTGCGGGATGGCGCTGGCGATGGCGTTGCAGGCCGGATCGAGCGCGCTGCTGCTGACGGCACCCGCGGCGATCGCCGGGCTCTACACCGGCGACCTCGCGGTGATCGCCCGCGCCGCGGCGCTGCTGCCGCTGGCCGGCGTCTTCCAGTTCTCCGACGCGCTGCAAGTCACCTCCATGGGCGCGCTGCGCGGCCTGAAGGACGTCCGGGTGCCGGTTGGGATCACGCTGGTCGCGTACTGGGGCGTGGGAATGCCGATTGGCCTTTGGCTGGCCTATCGCGGCGCGATGCAGGCGACGGGCATGTGGATCGGGCTGATCGCCGGACTGACGGCGGCGGCGGCGCTGTTGTGCTGGCGCTTCGTGCGGGTGAGCCGGCGCCCGGTCGCGTCAGCCACATGGCTGTGGCAGCCTGGAGCCGAGTGAGATGCCTGCCCCGGCCGGCCCGGTGATGCTGGTGAAGTCGGGCGGCGAGGCGGCGATGCCGGAGTGGCGGCACTGGTTCGCCCGGTTCGCCCCCGACCTCGAACTGCGCTGGTGGGACGATCCCGCGGTCGACCCGGCGCGGGTCGCCTATGCCTTCGTCTGGGAGCCCGAGCCCGGCCGGCTGGCGGCGCTGCCGAACCTGCGGCTGGTGTGCAGCGACGGCGCCGGGGTCGAGCACATCGTCCGCGACCCGACGCTGCCGCCGGCGCTGCCGGTGGCGCGGCTGGTGACGGCGGAGGCGGCGCAGCTCATGGCCGAGTACGTGTGCATGGCCTGCCTGGCATTGCTGCGCGACCTGCCGCGCAGCTTGGCCAACCAACGTGCCGGGCGGTGGGAGGAGTTCCCCGCGCGGCGGACGGCGCGCCACGTCCGGGTCGGGGTGATGGGGCTGGGCCGCGTCGCCGCCGATCTTCCGGGCGCGCTGTCGGCCCTCGGCTTCCGGCTCGCCGGCTGGTCGGCCACGCGCCGCGCGGTGCCCGGCATGGAGTGCTTCGCGGGCGGCGACGAGTTGCGCGCGTTCCTGGCCGCCAGCGACATCGTGGTCAACCTGCTGCCGCAGACGCCGGCCACGGTCGGCATCCTATGCGCCGAGACGCTGGCGTGGCTGCCATGCGGCGCCGGGCTGGTCAACGCCGGGCGCGGCGGCCATCTCGTGCTGCCCGACCTGCTCGCGGCGCTGGACGGCGGCCGGCTTGGCGGCGCGGTGCTCGACGTGCTCGACCCCGAGCCACTGCCGGCGCACTCGCCGGTGTGGTCGCATCCGCGCGTGATCGTCACCGCCCATGGCGCCGCGTATGGCTCGCCCGAGGGCCGCGCCGCCTACGTGGCCGACATCGTGGCGCGCGACCGGCGCGGCGAGGCGGTGCCGAACCTGTTCAACCGCGCGCTTGGGTATTAAGCTGTACGGGTGAGTTCTCGCCCATCCGAAGCCGGCGGCGCGGAGACGCCGCGCGCGGTGCTGCTGCGGGTGTTCGGCTTCCCCGCGTTCCGTGGCCTGCAGGAAGCGGCGGTCGAGCATGTCGCCGGCGGCGGCGACGCGCTGGTGCTGATGCCGACCGGGGCCGGCAAGAGCGTGTGCTACCAGGTGCCGGCGCTGTGCCGGCGCGGCACCGCCATCGTCATCTCGCCGCTGATCGCGCTGATGGACGACCAGGTGGCGGCGCTGCGCCAGCTCGGCGTCGCCGCCGGCGCGCTGCACTCCGAGCTGGAGCCTGACGTGGCGCGCGAGGTCGGGCGGGCGCTGGATGCCGGGAAGCTCGACCTGCTCTACGTCTCGCCCGAGCGGCTGCTCAGCGCCGGCACGTTGGATCGGCTGCGGCAGCGCCGGGTCGCGTTGATCGCCATCGACGAGGCGCATTGCGTGAGCCAATGGGGCCACGAGTTCCGCCCCGAGTACCGGATGCTGGCGCGGCTGCCGGAGCTGTTCCCGGAGGTGCCGCGCATCGCCCTGACCGCGACCGCCGATCCCCGCACCCGCGACGACATCCTCGCCGCGCTCGGCATGGGCGGCGCACGGGTGTTCTCGGCCAGCTTCCACCGCGCCAACCTGCATATCGCGGCGGCCGCCAAGGACAGCGAGACGGCGCAGCTGATGACGCTGGTGCGCCGCCACCCGGGCCAGGCCGGCATCGTCTACTGCGGCAGCCGCGCCAAGACCGAGCGCATCGCCGCCCGGCTGGCGGGCGAGGGACTCGCCGCCGTGGTGTTCCACGCCGGCCTGCCGCCCGAGGACAAGCGCGCGGCGCTGCTGCGCTTCCGTGCCGGCGAGGCGGTGGTGATCGTCGCCACCATCGCCTTCGGCATGGGCATCGACCGGCCGGACGTGCGCTTCGTGGCCCATCTCGACATGCCGGACAGCCCGGAGGCGTACTACCAGCAGATCGGCCGCGCCGGGCGCGACGGCGAGCGCGCCGACACGCTGCTGCTCTACGGCGCCGAGGACATCGTGCGCGCCCGGCACTTCCTGCAGACGTCGGCCGCCCCGGAGCGGCAGAAGGAGGTGATGCGCCAGCGGCTCGAGACCATGGTGGCGCTGACCGAGACCGCCGGCTGCCGAACCCGCGCGTTGCTGGCCTGCTTCGGCGAGGAGCTGGCCGAGCCGTGCGGCCATTGCGACAACTGCGCCAGCCCGGTGCGAACGTTCGACGGCACCATCGAGGCGCAGAAGCTGCTGAGCGCGGTGTTCCGCACCGGCCAGCGGTTCGGCGGCCTGCACGTGATCGGCGTGCTGATGGGCGAGGCCAGCGACATGGCGACGCGCTGGGGCCACGACAGGTTGGCGGTGTTCGGCGCCGGGCGCGACCGCCCGCTGTCGTTCTGGCGCGGCGTGCAGCGGCAATTGGTGGCGCAGGGCGTGCTGGCGGTCGATCCCGAGCACCGCACGCTGGCTCTGGTGACGGAGAAGGCGCGCGCCATCCTGCGCGGCGAGCAGCGCCTGATGCTGCGCGACGAGCCGGCTCCGACCCCGCCGACACCGCGCGCACGGGGCAAAAGCGCTCGCTCCGCCTTGCCGGCGACCGCCACGGGCAGGGCCGAGCCGGCGAAAGGCGGGCCGGTGTTCGAGTCGCTGCGCGCCTGGCGCAGCGGCGAGGCCAAGGCGCAAGGCGTGCCGCCCTACGTCATCTTCCACGACAGCGTGTTGCTGGAAGTGGCCGATCTGCGTCCGCGCACGCTGGCGGAACTCGGTGGCATCAAAGGGGTCGGCGCCGCGAAACTCGGCCGCTACGGCACGGCGCTGCTGGCGGCGCTGGCGGCCGGCTGAGGCCGGCCTTACTCCGCCGCCGCCGCCAAATCCACCGGCACCAACCGGCCGGGCGGCCGCTCGAAGCGCAGGTGCAGGTCGTGGTGCGCCGCCACCGCTGGGCGGTGGGCGATCGAGACGATTGTGGTGGCCGTGAGCCGCTCGGTCAGCGTCCGGTACAGCGCCGCCTCCGACTCCGGGTCGAGGTTGGCGGTGGCTTCGTCGAGGAACAGCCAGTCCGGCCGCGCTAGCAGCGCGCGGGCGATGGCGACGCGCTGCAACTCGCCGCCCGATAGCCGCTGCGTCCAACTGTCCTCCTCGTCGAGCCGCCCGGACAGGTGCGCCAGGCCGCAATCCTGCAGCGCCGCCAGCACCGTGGGGTCATCGTAGGCGGCCGTCGGCTTCGGGTAGGTCAGCGCGTGGCGCAGCGTGCCGAGCGGGATATACGGGCGCTGCGGCAGGAACAGGCTGGTGCCGCGCGGGCGTCGCACATGGCCTTCGCCGAACGGCCAGATGCCGGCCAAGGCGCGGAACAGCGTCGACTTGCCGACGCCGGAGCGGCCGGTCACCACCACCGATTGCCCCGGCGCGAACGCCAGGTTGGAGTGCGCCAGCAGCCGCTCGCCGTTGGGCAGGTCGATAGTGGCATCATGCAGCGCGTAGCCGTCGCCTGTGGCGGCCTCCTCCGAAATACCTTTCATCGCCATCGCGTGCGCGCCATCCATCGCCGCCTGGAACGAGGCCAGCCGGTCGACGGTGGCGCGCCACACCGCCAGGCCGTTGTAGTTGTCGACGAACCAGGACAGCGAGCCCTGCACCTGCCCGAACGCGTCGGCGGTCTGGGTGAGTGCGCCCAGCGTCAGCTTGCCGAAGAAGAACTGCGGCGCGGCCGCCACCAGCGGGAAGATGCCGGCGAGCTGGCCGTAGCCGGCGGTCAGCGCATTCAGGTACTTGGTCTGCCGCATCAGCAGCCGCCAGTTGCCGGCCAGCGCCTCGAACCGCTGGCCCAATCCGCGTGTCTCCTCGGCCTCGCCGCCGTAGAGGGCGACGCCCTCGGTATTCTCACGCAGCCGCACCAGCGCGAAGCGGAAGTTCGCCTCGACCCGCTGCTTGACGAAGTTGAGCGGCGCCAGCTTGCGCCCGACCAGGTGCGTCAGCACGGTGCCGGCGATCGAGTACAGGATCGCGACCCAGACCATGTAGACCGGAATGGTCCAGCCGAGCAGCGTGATCGGCCCGGACAGCTTCACCATGATGAGCATGAAGCTGAACAGCGAGACGATGTTGGCGATGAAGTCGATGCCGAAGAACAGCACGCCCTGGGTGCCGACCACGCCGTCGCCGATGAAGTCGCGGATGTCCTCGGCGATGCGCTGGTCGGGGTTGTCGGTGGCGATGCCGGACGGCGCCAGGCTGAGCCGGTAATAGACCCGCTCCGACATCCAGCGGTCGATGAAGTCGCGCGTCATCCAGCGCCGCCAGCGGATCTGCAGCAACTGCGTGAGATAGACGCGGTAGACCGCGATCGCGATGAACACGATGACCAGGTAGAAGAAGCCGGGCAGGATTCGGTCGGGCGTGACCTGGTAGGTGGTCAGCAGGGCGATGAAGCCGTTCCAGTCCTTGTTCTGCAGCGTGTTGAAGAACGCGTTGCCCCAATAGCTCAGGTAGACCGTGATCTCGACCATGGCCAGCCGCATCAGCAGGCAGGTCAGCAGCAGCCCGCGCGCCGACCAGCGTTCCTCGGACGACCAGAAATACGGCCGCGACAGCCGCCACGAATCCGCCAGGAACGAGCCGAGGCTGCGCATCGGTGGGAACTCCGGTCAGTGGGCGGCGAGCGCCGTGTCGAGCGCCGCGATCCAGCGTGTCAGGCGGCGGCGGTTCACGCCCAGGTCGGACTGGCCGTAGACGCTGCGCGACCAAAGCACGAGCGTGCTGTCCGGGTTGACCTGCAACGCGATCAAATCGGGGAAATTCAGCAGCGCGCTGCGCGCGACGTAGTGCGCCTGCAGGCGGTCGTCATAGGCGACCTGCGCGAACGTGCGCGGCTGCGCGGCGGCCATGCGGCGGACCGCCTGGTACAGCGCCGCCGGCGGCAACTCGTAGCGCCGCGTCGTGATGTCGGGCGCCGGCTGGAACCCGGCGGGGGCGGCGAGGGCGGTGTTGGGCGTCGCTGGGCGGACTAGGTGCGCCATGTCCATCGGCGGCGGCACCGGCAACCCCTGCGCGCCGTGGCCGGAGCAGCCGGGCAGCGCCAGGCCGAGCAGCAGCGCGGCGACGCGGTTCAAGCCGGCCCCTTGGCGCGCAGGCGGATGACGCCGCGCACCGCCTCGCCCGTAACCGGACGGCCATGGCGCAAGATGTCGATGCGGCCGGCATCGGAGAGGTCGACTGCCACGCGGCGCACCGCGGTCAACTGCGGCCGCCAGTCGGCGGCCATCGCCCTTGCCACTTCGCTCGGGCAGATCGAGCGGTCCGGGCCACGCTCGCCGGTCAGGCGGATGATTTCGGCCGCGATGGCCGTGTCCTCGGTCACACCGGGTTATGGCGGCGCCGACACCGCGGCGGCAAGCGCCTCGCCGGAGAGGAACGCCGCCTCGACGCGCCCGCCGATGCACCAATCGCCGCTCGCGCCGATGCCGTTCGCCGCGTCCCACAGGCAATCCTCGCCCAGCGCCCGCTCGACCAGCGCGTAGCGCCAGCGCTGCGCCGCGCGGTGGATCGGGTCGGGCGCCCCGGTCAGGTCCTGGAACGCCGCCGCCAGGTCGGCGGCGACGTCGCCCGCATCGCGCCCCAGGTTGGCCCGACTCCACTCGGCGCTGGCGTGCAGCGCCCAGGAATCGGGGCCGCCGGGATGTCCCGGCCGCGACGATTCGCGCGCGACCCAACCGAGCGGGCCGCCATCGCGCCGTCGTTGCGCGTCCGGCGCCTCGACCGTCTCGGCGAAGCTGGCCATCCCGGCCCAGCACGGCGCGTAGCGCGTCGTCGCGACGCGTTCGGCGAACTTGTGGCCGATCGCCGCCAGCAACGGCGCCGCCTGCGGCGACGGCAGGGCCAGCAACACGGCATCGAACGGACCGCTCAACTCGCCGCCGCTGTCCGCGACCGTGCCCGGCGCCGCGTCGCGGGCGGCGAGGTGGCGCACCGTCCAGCCATCGCCGCCACGGCGCAGGAACGCGACGTGGCGTTCGGTCAGCACGGGCAGCGGCAACTGCAAGGCCAGATGGCGTGGGATCGCGCTCATGCCCGGCAGGCCGGACCAGCGCACATCCTCGCCCTCCTGCGCGGCCTCCCAAGGCGCCGCGACACCGGCCGCCTGCAGCTCGGTCATCAGCGCGTGGAAGCTCGGCGAGCGGGCGGTGGCGTATTGCGCACCATGGTTGAAGCTCGTGTCGCCGGTGCGCCTCGTGGCGATGCGGCCGCCGGCGGCGCGCCCCTTGTCGAACACGGTGACGTCGTGCCCGGCCCGCGTCAAGGCAAGCGCGCAGCCCAGCCCGGCGATGCCGGCCCCGACCACGGCCATCCTCATGCCGGCGACCCCGCCGCCGGCGGTTCCGCCAACCGGCGAACCAGATCGGCCATCACCGCCCGAAACATCTCCGTGGTCAGCCGCCCGGTCGAGGTGTTGTAGCGCGACACGTGGTAGCTGTCGGCGAGCAGCAGACCGTCCGGTAGCGCGTGCACCGCGCCGTGGCTGAACTTGACCCGGGCCGGCGACATGCCGCAGGCGCGCAGCACCGCGGCGTGCGCCAGCACCCCCAGCGCCAGCACGACGCGCAGGTCCGTCATCGCCGCCAGCTCGTGTACCAGGAAGCGGTTGCAGGTCGCGACCTCGGCCGGCTCCGGCAGGTTGGCCGGCGGCACGCAGCGCACCGCGTTGACGATGCGGCAATCGTGCAAGGCCAGGCCGTCATCCGGCTCCGCCAGGTAGGGTCCCCGCGCCAGTCCGGCCTCGATCAGCGTCTGGTAGAGCAGCACACCGGCATGGTCGCCGGTGAACGGCCGGCCGGTGCGGTTGGCGCCCTTGACGCCCGGCGCCATGCCGACCACCAGCAGCCGCGCGTCGCGCGGGCCGAAGCTCGGCACCGGGGCGTTGAACCAACCGGGGTTGGCCAGCCGGTTGGCCTCGCGGTACGCCGCCAGCCGGGGACACAACTGGCAGTCGTGCGGCGGCGCCTCCCAACTGGCGAGGTCGCCGGTCCCGCCTTGGGTCGGCGAGGGATCAGGCATCATGCGGTTCGGCGTACGGCTCGGTGGGCGTGCGGCCGGCGGCGCGCGACTGCCGCGGCTCGGTCTGCCGGCGGGTGAACTCGGGCGCGATCTCGGCGAGCTCGATGAACTGGTCGGCCTGCCGGCGCAGCTCGTCGGCCGCCATCGGCGGCGAGGTGCGCATCGAGGAGACCACCGAGACCCGCACGCCGCGCCGCTGCACCGCTTCGACCAGCCGGCGGAAGTCGCTGTCGCCGCTGAACAGCACCGCGTGCTCGACCCGCTCGGCCAGCTCCAGCATGTCGATCGCGAGTTCCACGTCCATGTTGCCCTTGACCCGCCGCCGCCCGGCCGCGTCGGTGAACTCGCGCGCCGGCTTGGTGACCAGCGTGTAGCCGTTGTACGCCAGCCAGTCGGTCAGCGGCTTGAGCGGCGAATATTCCTCCGTCTCCAGCACGGCCGCGTAGTAGTAGGCGCGCAGCACGTTGGTCTGCTTGCGGAAATACTGCAGCAGGTTGCGGTAATCGACGTCGAAGCCGAGATTGCGCGACGCCGAGTACAGGTTGGCGCCGTCGATGAACAGCGCGGTGCGTTCGCTGGGAAGGAAGTGCGGCATGGCCTGTCCCTGGTGAGGTGCTGAAATGAAAGCCTGGAATCGTCGCCGCGCGAGTATTGCGCGGCAAATGTGCCGCCGATAAGTCAATACGGCATGAACGCAGCGGGTGCGAGTGGCATGATCCTGGTGGCGGTGGGGGCCAACCTGCCGGGACCGGGTGGGCAGCCGGCACACCGGACCTGCCTCGCGGCGGTGGAGGCGCTCCGGGCGCTGCCGGGAGTGTCGGTGACAGGGGTGTCGCGCTGGTATGGCACCGAGCCGGTGCCGCCGTCCGGCCAGCCGCCCTATGTCAACGGCGCCGTTCGCTTGCGCGGCGCCGCCGATCCAGCCTGGTTGCTGGCGCGGCTGCTCGGCGTCGAGGCGGCGTTCGGCCGCCGCCGGGGCGTGGCGGACGCCGCACGCACCCTCGACCTCGACCTGATCGCCATGGGCGACCTGGTGCGCGCGGCGCCTGACCCGATCTTGCCGCACCCTCGGGCGCATCTGCGTCGCTTCGTGCTGGCGCCGCTGGCCGACGTGGCGCCCGAGTGGGTGCATCCGGCGCTCGGCCGTGATGTCGCCGCGCTGCTGGCTGCGCTGCCGCCGTCGCGGGTCGAAATGCTGTGATGCAGCAATACCTTGTTGCGGCAGCGGCGGGCCGCTATATCGAGGGATCGCCCGAACAGATGACCGGAGGCTGGCCGCATGGCGCGCGTCACCGTTGAAGATTGCGTTGAGAAGATCCCGAACCGCTTCGAGCTGGTGCTGCTGGCGGCGCAGCGCGCCCGCAACCTGAGCCGCGGCGAGGAGATGACCGTCGAGCGCGACGACGACAAGAACCCGGTGGTGGCGCTGCGCGAGATAGCCGACGGCACCGTCACGGTGGAGAAGCTGCAGGCCGACCTGATGAAGTCGCTGTCGCGAGCCCCGGAGCCGGAGCCGGCCGACGAGGAGGTCATGGACCTGATCCCGACCGACCAGAACATCTTCGGGCTGCAGGACGTCTCGGCCGAGGAGGAAGCCAACCTGTTGCCGGTCGAGGGCGAGGACATCGCGCCCGAGGACCTCGAGGCGGCGATCGAGGCCGAGCTTGGCGGCCGCGCCCGCCGTTAGCCGGACGCCATGACCGGCGCGTTCCTGCGGGCGCCGGACGGGCTTGCGGGCGCGACGCCGGCAAGCGCCAAGGCCGCGCCAGACGGCTTGGCCGAGCTGATGGCCTCGGTGCGGCGGTTCGACCCGCGCGCCGACCTGCCGATGATCGAGACGGCGTACGGGGTGGCCGAGCAGGCGCATCGTGGCCAGCTCCGCGACAACGGCGACCCGTACATCACCCATCCGCTCGCGGTCGCCGGCATCCTGGCGGGCTACCGGCTGGATTCCGCCAGCATCGCCACGGCGCTGTTGCACGACACGGTCGAGGACACCGGCCTGCGGCTGCCCGAGCTGTCGCGGCGCTTCGGAGCCGAGATCGCCGGCCTGGTCGATGGCGTCACCAAGCTGACCCAGCTCGAACTGCAGTCGGACCGCACCAAGCAGGCGGAGAACTTCCGCAAGCTGGTGCTGGCGATGAGCCGCGACATCCGCGTGCTGCTGGTCAAGCTCGCCGACCGGCTGCACAACATGCGCACGCTGCATTTCGTGACCCAGGCCGCGCGCCGGCAGCGCATCGCGCGCGAGACCATGGACATCTACGCGCCGCTGGCCGAGCGCATCGGCATGGACCGGGTCAAGACCGAGCTGCAGACGCTGGCCTTCGCGCAACTGGAGCCGGAGGCCTACGACACCATCCAGGCGCGGCTGAACTTCCTGCGCGGGCAGGGAGCGGACGTGATCGAGGAGGTGCGCGCCGAACTCACCCGCGTCTGCGTCGACGGCGGCGTGGCGGGGCCGGAAGTCTCCGGGCGCGAGAAGTCGCCATACTCGATCTGGGAGAAGATGCAGCGCCGCAACGTGCAGTTCGAGCAGCTCTCCGACATCATGGCGTTCCGCATCGTGGTGCCGTCGCGCGAGGCCTGCTACATGGCGCTGGGCGCGGTCCATGCCGCCTACCCGGTGATCGCCGGACGGTTCAAGGACTACATCTCGACCCCGAAATCGAACGGCTACCAGAGCCTGCACACCGGGGTCACGCTGCGCGAGCCGCGCAACCAGAAGATCGAGGTGCAGATCCGCACCGCCGAGATGCAGGACGTGGCCGAGAACGGCCTATCGGCGCACTGGACCTACAAGCAAAGGGCACCCGGCCAGGAGGCGGAACGCTTCGCGTGGGTGCAGGACCTGCTCGAAATCCTGGAGAACTCGACGCCGGACGAGTTCCTGACCAACACCAAGCTGGAGCTGTACCAGGACCAGGTGTTCTGCTTCACGCCGAAGGGACAGTTGATCCAGCTCCCGCGCGGCGCCACGGCGATCGACTTCGCCTACGCCGTCCATAGCCAGGTCGGCGACACCTGCGTCGGCGCCAAGGTCAACGGCAAGCTGCTGCCGCTGAAATACGTGCTGCAGAACGGCGACCAGGTCGAGGTGATGACCTCGCGCGGCGGCACGCCCAACCCGCAATGGGAACGCTTCGTCGTCACCGGCAAGGCGCGCGCCCGCATCCGCCGCTTCGTGCAGCAGCAGCAGCGCCAGCTCCATCTCGACAACGGCCGTGCCGCCCTGGCCAAGGCGTTCCGCCAGGAGGGCGTCGACGGCTCGGAGCGGGCACTGGAGCCGGCGCTCAAGGCGCTGCAGAAGGGCTCGTTGCCGGACCTCTACGTGGCGGTCGGCAACGGCAACCTGACCGCCAAGGAAGTCGTGGCGGCGGCATACCCGGAGCTGCGCGAGGCGCCGCGGGCGCCGCGCATGATGCCGAACCTGCCGTCGCGCCCGGCCAACCGCTCGCCCGGCAGTGGCAGCCACGACCTGCCGATCAGCGGCCTGGTCGCCGGCATGGCGATCTTCTACGCCGGTTGCTGCCATCCGGTGCCGGGCGACCGCATCTGCGGCATCGTCGCCACCGGCAAGGGCGTCACCATCCATGTCCGCGACTGCCCGACGCTGGACGGCTTCGCCAGCAGCCCGGAGCGGTTCCTCGACGTCGACTGGGAGGCGTCGGCGTTCGGGCATGGCGGCAAGGGCTCGTGCGAGCGCGGCCCGGAGGGCCACACCGCGCGGGTCAGCGTCATCGCGCACAACGAGCCGGGCGTGCTGGCCGCCATCACCAACGCGGTCAGCAAGCACGACGGCGCGGTCTCCAGCCTACGCACCGTCAACCGGCAAGCGGATTTCTTCGAGGTGCTGGTCGACGTCGAGGTGCGCGACGTGCGCCACCTGGCGACCGTGATCGCAGGCCTGCGGGGTGCCTCCGGCGTGCATCAGGTCGAGCGCGCCCGCGGGTGACGCGGTGATCTGACGGTCATGATCCTGGGCCTCGGCTCCGACATCTGCGACATCCGCCGCGTCGCCAGCGCCATGGAGCGGTTCGGCGACCGCTTCCTGGCGCGGGTGTTCACGCCTGCGGAGCGCGCCCGCGCCGACCGCCGCCAAGGCGCCGCGCGCGAGGGCACCTACGCCAAACGCTTCGCCGCCAAGGAGGCCTGCGCCAAGGCGCTCGGCACCGGCTTCGCGCAGGGCGTGCACATGTCCGACATCGGCGTGGTCAACCGGCCTGGGGGCCAGCCGACGCTGGTGCTGACCGGCGGTGCGGCCCTGCGGCTGGCTTCATTGATGCCGGCGGGGATGACCGGGCGGCTCGACCTCACCATGACTGACGAGCACCCTTACGCTTATGCGCAGGTGATCCTCTCTGCGGAAGCGTGGCCCGCCGTTCGCTTGACAGGAGAGGGTCGGTAGGCTTCATCCGCGGCTCAAACCGCTCGATCGGCAACGCTGTCGCATGGCTCCCATCACGCTCGCCAAACGCAAGACCGGCGGCCTCGTCGACAACATCAAGACGATCGTCTACGCCGTCCTGATCGCGTTGGCGATCCGCACCGTGGCGTTCGAGCCGTTCAACATCCCGTCCGGCTCGATGATCCCGACCCTGCTGGTGGGCGATTACCTGTTCGTCTCGAAATATAGCTACGGCTACTCGCATTTCTCGCTGCCGCTGTCGCCGCCGTTGTTCGACGGCCGCATCATGGGCCAGCTCCCCAGGCGCGGCGACGTGGCGGTGTTCAAGCTGCCGCGCGACACCTCGACCGACTACATCAAGCGGCTGGTCGGCCTGCCCGGCGATACCATCCAGATGAAGTCGGGCCGGCTCTACATCAACGGCGTGGAACTGCCGCGCAAGACCGACGGCACCTACCTGGCCGAGGGCGAGGGGCCGCCGATCGAGGAGAAGCAGTATGTCGAGACGCTGCCGGGCGGACGGCAGCACCCGATCCTCAAGATGGGCGACGAGCAGCCGCTCGACAACACCGAGGAGTTCCACGTGCCGCCAGGCTACGTGTTCGCGATGGGCGACAACCGCGACAACAGCCTCGACAGCCGCGTGCCCAACGCCGTCGGCTACGTGCCGCTGGAGAACCTGGTGGGCCGGGCCGAGTTCATCTTCTTCAGCATCGACGCCGCCTACCCCTGGTGGCAGTTCTGGGAATGGCCGATGGAGATCCGCTGGAGCCGCCTGTTCTCGGGCATCTCCTGAGCGCCGCCGCGGTCCCGCCCGGCATCGAGAGCCCGGTTGCGGCCAGCGAGGCCCTGCTCGGCCACCGCTTCGCCCGCCCCGAGTTGCTGAGCGAGGCGCTGACCCATCGCTCCGCCGTCACCGGGCGGCAGTTGGCGCACGGCCGCACCGCGCGCAGCACCGGCGCCGGCTCCAACGAGCGGCTGGAGTTCGTGGGCGACCGGGTGCTGGGCCTGGTCATGGCGGAGTGGCTGGCCGAACGCTTCCCGCACGAGCCGGAGGGCCGGCTCGGCCCGCGCCTCGCCAACCTGGTGTCGCAGCCGGTGATCGCCGGCATCGCCGAGCGGCTCGGCCTGGCGGCGCTGCTGTCGGTCGCGGACGGCGAATCGCGCGCCGGCGTGCGCCACCGCGCCACCGTGCTGGCCGACGCCATGGAGGCGCTGATCGGGGCGATGTACCTGGATGCCGGGCTGGAGCCGCCGCGCCGCTTCGTCCGCCGCGCCTGGGAGGCGGTGATGGCGACCCAGGCCGAGCCACCGAAGGACGCCAAGACCGCGCTGCAGGAGTGGCTGCTCGGCCGGGGCGAGCGACTGCCGGCCTACGCGCTGGTGTCGCAGGAGGGGCCGCCGCACGACCCGGTGTTCACCGTGAGCGTCACCGCCGGCGAGCGCCAGGGAATCGGCGTCGCCGGCAGCAAACGCACCGCCGAGCGCCTGGCGGCGGAACAGTTGCTGGGGACGCTCGTCGCATGACCACGCGCTGCGGCTACGCCGCCATCGTCGGCGCGCCCAACGCCGGCAAGTCGACGCTGCTGAACCGCATGGCCGGGGCCAAGCTGTCGATCGTGAGCCCCAAGGCGCAGACCACCCGGTTCCGCGTGCTCGGCATCGTCATGCAGGGCGACGCGCAGATCCTGTTCGTCGACACCCCGGGCATCTTCAAGCCGAAGCGCAAGCTGGACCGCGCCATGGTCGCCGCCGCCTGGACCGGCGCGCAGGACGCCGACCTGGTGCTGTTCCTGGTCGACGCCCGCGCCGGCGTGCGTGCCCAGGTGCGCGACATCGGCGCCAGCCTCAGGGCGCGTGGCGGGCGGATGTGGCTGGTGCTGAACAAGGTCGACCAGGTGACCCCGGCGCAACTGCTGCCGCTGGTGGCCGAACTCAGCGCGCTCGCCGCGTTCGAGGAGACCTACATGGTGAGTGCCGCGACCGGCGACGGCTTGGCCGAGTTCCTCGCCGCAGTGGCGGCGGCGATGCCCGAAGGCGCGTTCCTGTTCCCGCCCGACGACCTCACCGACCTGCCGGACCGGCTGCTCGCGGCCGAGATCGTGCGCGAGCAGGTCTTCCTGCAGACCCACGAGGAGGTGCCATACGGCACGACGGTCGAGACCGAGAGCTTCAAGGAGCGGCCGGACGGCTCGGTGCGGATCGAGGCCACGGTGTACGTGGCGCGCGGCAACCACAAGCCGATCCTGATCGGCGCCGGCGGTGCCCGCATCCGCGAGATCGGCGTTCGGGCGCGCGAGCAGTTGGCCAGCCTGCTGGAACGGCCGGTGCACCTGTTCCTCAACGTCAAGGCGCGCGCCGGTTGGGACGAGGAGGGTGCGCGGCTGCGCGCGCTGGGGCTGGAGGAGCCGTCGTGAGCCAGACCGTCATGGACACCGAGACCGGCGCCACGCCGCAAGGCGAGATCGCCATCCGCACCATCGCCATGCCCGCCGACACCAACGCCAACGGCGACATCTTCGGGGGTTGGCTGATGGCGCAGATGGACCTGGCCGGCGGCAACCTC
Organism: uncultured Acetobacteraceae bacterium; assembly: GCA_964250775.1. Classification (GTDB taxonomy): domain Bacteria; phylum Pseudomonadota; class Alphaproteobacteria; order Acetobacterales; family Acetobacteraceae; genus CAVRQM01. The sequence continues at coordinate 20,874 of CAXUHK010000024.1, forward strand.
GCATTGCGCCGGGCGCGTGGGCGGGCGGCAACCGTCGCGGTCGAGGGCATGACGTTCATCAGCCCGGTCTCGGTTGGCGACGAGATCACCATCTACGCCAGCATCCTCTCGACCGGGCGCACCTCCATGCGTATCGCGATCGAGGCGTGGCGGCGGCTGCGCCACTTCGACGAGATCACCAAGGTGACCGCCGGCGTGTTCGTGTTCGTCGCCATCGACGAGCAGCGGCGGCCACGGCCGCTGCCGCCGGCGTGAGCGCCGAACCCGCTTGGCTGGGCTGGCTGCGCGAGTTGCAGGGCGTGGCGCAGTCCGGCCTCGCCTTCGCCCGCGACCCGTACGACATCGAGCGCTACGAGGCGCTGCGCGACCTCGCGGCGCGCATCGCGGCGGCGCACACGGGCGACACCACCGAGCGCATCGCCGGGCTGTTCGCGCGCGAGAGCGGCTACGCCACGCCCAAGATCGACGTGCGTGGTGCCGCGTTCAACGCGCAGGGCGAGATCCTGATGGTGCGCGAGGTGCAGGACGCCGGGCGCTGGACGCTGCCGGGCGGCTGGGCCGACGTGAACCTGACGCCGGCCGAGAACGTGGCGAAGGAGGTGCGCGAGGAGAGCGGGTTCGAGGTCGTGGCGCGCAAGGTCGTGGGCGTCTGGGACCGCACCCGGCAGGGCCACCTCCCGGGTTACTTCAGCGCCGCCAAGTTGTTCTACCTGTGCGAGATCGTGGGCGGCGCGCCGCGCGCCAGCCTGGAGACTTCGGAGGTGGCGTTCTTCGCCGAGGCGGCCCTGCCGTTGGGCCTATCGCTCGGGCGCGTGCTGCCGGGACAGTTGACGCGGATGTTCGCGCATCACCGTGATCCGGGATTGCCGACCGAGTTCGACTGATCAGGTCCCAACCGATTTGGACAGCAGGTTGATGACGAGCACGCCGGCGATGATGAGCGACAGGCCGGCCAACGCCGCAAAGTCCAACTCCTGGCCATACCACAGCCAGCCGATCGCCGAGACCGCGACAATCCCGACGCCTGACCACACGGCGTAGACGATGCCGACCGGCATCGCGCGCACCGTGAGCGACAGCAAATAGGACGACGTGCAATACGCCAGCACGACGACCGCCGATGGCACCGGCCGGCTGAACCCGTCCGCCGCCTTCATCGCCGAGGTGCCGGTCACTTCCGCCAGGATGGCGATGGCGAGCGTGAGATACGGAGACATGGTTCATGCCGTAGCACTGTCCCAGCGATACAGCACGTCCGGTTCGCGTTCCTCGTTGCCGCCGCCGTCGGTCTCCTCGACCACCACGAAGCCGTTCGCCTCGTAGAAGCGGCGCGCCGGCGCGTTGCGCTGGAACGTCCACAGCGACAGGCGGGGCCAGGCGGCGCGCGCGATGCCGAGCAGGGCAGTGCCGACCCCCTGGTTCTGCCGGTGCGGCAGCACGTACAGCTGGTCGATCCAGTCCTCGCGGAACGCGATGAAGCCGACCAGCGCCGCGTCGGACGCGCCCCAGACCTCGCACGCCGCGAACACGAGCTCGCGGAAATAGGCGCGATCCTCGTCGGGCGTGTGCAGCCCGGCCAGCCACGGCAGGCGCTCGTCGAACGACCGGCGGTGGACGACGCTGGCCGCGTCCATGTCGGTCATCGCGAGGCGGGCCAGCGAGAACGCCATCAGCGTCCGGTCAACGTCTCCGAGAACAGTTGCTCCATCGCCGCCCAGGAACGGGCGTCGGCCTCGGGGCTGTAGCGGATCGCGTCCGGCATGTTGCGTTTGGCGGCGCCCTGGTTGGTGAAGCTGTGCACCGTGCGGCCATACAGGTGCATCTGCCAGTCGACGCCGGCGTCACGCATCTCGCTCTCGAACTCGGCGCGCTGGTCGGCCGGGATCATCGGGTCATCGGCGCCGATGCAGACCAGCACGCGGGCCTTGATCGCGCGCGCGTCGGATTTCGGCGCCGCCGTGCCGAGGCCGCTGTGGAAGCCTGTCACCGCCGCCAGTTGCGCGCCCGAGCGGGCCAGCTCCAGCGCCATGGTGCCGCCGAAGCAGAAGCCGATGGCGGCGACGCGCGACGCGTCGACCTCGGCGTGCGCGGTCAGCGCCTGCAGGCCGCCGGTGGCACGGGCGCGGGTGCGCGACGGGTCGGCGAACAAGGGCTTCAGCGCCCCGATCGCCGGCTCCAGTTCGTCGATCAGCTTGCCGTCGCCGTGCAGGTCGCAGGCCAGCGCCACGTAGCCCATGGTCGCGAGCCGCTGCGCCCGAGAGATCGCGTGCTCGCTGATGCCGAACGCCTCAGGGAACACCAGCACGCCGGCGCGCGGCGTCGAGCCCGGCTCGAAGAACAACTGGCTCTGCATGGTGAGGCCGTCGGCCTGGTAGGTCAGCGTCTCATGTTTCATCGGTGGTCTCCGTGCGATGTCGCGGCCGTGTTGGACCATCCGGCGCGCCGGGCCGCAACAGCTAACCCGCGGCGAGAACCAGCTTCGCCGCCGCCATGATCGCGTCGCGGTCGCCGGCGGCGATGCGCGCCTCGTTCACCAGGTTGCCGCCCATGCCGACGAACGCGGCGCCCGCTTGCAGGTAGGCGGCGAAATTGCCCGGATCGACCCCGCCGGTCGGGCAGAACGCGATATCGGGGAACACGCTGGCCAGCGCCTTGATGTGCGCGGGTCCGCCGGCCGAGGCGGCGGGGAACACCTTCACCACATCGGCCCCTGCCGCAATCGCCGCGCGCACCTCGGTCGGCGTCATGGCTCCCAGCATCAGCACGGCCCCGGCCTCGCGGCATGGCGCGAGCAGGGCCGGGTCGACCCAGGGGGCCACGATGAAGCGGGCGCCGGCGTCGAGGCAGGCGCGGGCGGTGGTCACGTCGGGCACCGTGCCGGCGCCCACCAGCAGACCCTCGTCGCGCGCCAATTCGCGGATCAGCTCCGGCGCGCCCGGGATCGTCATCGTGACTTCAAAGATGCGCAGCCCCGCCTCGCGCAACCAGCCGATGCCGGTCGCGGCGTGGCTTGCGGCGCGGGTGCGCACCACCGGCACGATGCGGGCGGCGCGAAGCTGTTGCAGCAGGTCGGGAACGGGCATGGTCGATCTCCGGGCGGTTCGCTCAGAAACTGATGCGCGCGCCGATCAAGCGCAACGTCAGCACGGTCGCGAGCGTCAGCACGACGACGATGCTGAGGCCCCAGCGCAGCCACATGTAGCCGGGCGGCACCAGCCCGCGCCGGCGCAGCGCCGCCTCGGTCGCGGTGAGCGCCATGAAGCCCGCGATCAGGAGGGCCAGCGCCGCCGCCGGGATGCCCGACAGCATCACGACCAGCGCCGCCCAGCCGATCAGCGACGGCAGCACGCCGCCGACCAGGCGCGACGCGTCGCGCCGGCGGGCGGCGGTGCCGTCCGGCTCCGGCGTCTCCAGCACGAAGCCCCAGTGCACGCCACCGAGGAAGGCCAGGATGGTCGCGCCGTAGGCGATCAGCGCCTGCAGGAAGAACAGCGCCCGCAGCTCCTGGGCGGTCGACAGCGCCTCGATCCCGCAGGCGACGAACGGGATCAGCCCGGCGACGCCGAGGGTCACGGCGATGTTGGGCAGGTGGCGCGGCATGGCGACCTCGTAATCGACGGCGGGTTCGGCATCGTGCGGCGAGCCGCTATGCTCCGCAACGCGCAACCGGACGGGCGGCCCATGGACATCCTGATCGAGATCGTGGTCGTGCTGGCGCTGATCGGCGTCAACGCCTTGCTGGCGTTGAGCGAGCTGGCGGTGGTGTCCTCCAACCGCGCCCGGTTGACCGTGCTGGAGCGCAAGGGCTTCCCCGGCGCCGCCCTGGCGCGGGTGATGGCCGAGGACCCGCAGCGCTTCCTGCCCACGGTGCAGGTCGGCGTCACCCTGGTCGCGGTGCTCTCCGGCGTGTTCGGCGGCGCGCGCGGTGCCGCGTTGGTGACGCCGCTGCTGGTCCGCGCCGGGATGCCGGAACGGCTGGCCGGCAGCCTGTCGCTGCTGGGCGTGGTGGCGCTTGTCACCTACCTGACCCTGGTGCTGGGCGAGTTGGTGCCCAAGCAGTTCGCGCTGCGCGACCCGGAGCGGGTGGCCGCCGCCATGGCCCGGCCGCTCGCGGCGTTGGAGCGGGTGGTCAGCCCGTTCGTCTGGGTGCTGTCGCGCTCGTCGGCGGTGGTGCTGCGGCTGCTGGGCGCCGACCGCACCCAGCCGCAGACCGTGACCGAGGAGGAACTCAAGGCGCTGCTGGCGGAGGGCGAGCAGACCGGCGTGCTGGAGACCGAGGAGCGCGACATGATCGAGCGCGTGCTGCGCCTGGCCGACAAGCCGGTGCGCGCCATCATGACGCCGCGCACCGACCTCGACTGGATCGACCGCACCGACCCGCCGCACGAGATCGTCGACACGCTGAAGAACTCGCCGCATAGCCGCTTCGTGGTGTGCGACGGCGCGGTCGACAACGTGATCGGCGTGGTGCAGGTGAAGGACCTGCTCGACAGCGTGATCGACGGCCGGCCGCTGTCGATCGCCTCGGTGCTGCGGCAGCCGCTGGTGATGCCGGACACGGTGACGGCGCTGGACGCGTTGCAGCGGCTGCGGGTCGATGTCATGGGGCTGGCTCTGGTGCTCGACGAGTACGGCAGCTTCGAGGGGGTGGTGACGGCGGCCGACGTGCTGCAGGCGATCGTGGGCGAGCCGGACGAGGATGGCGAGGGCGACGCCCCGGCCACGCCGGGTGTGATGCTGCTCGACGGCATGATGCCGGTCGACGAGGTGAAGGCGCGGCTGATGCTGCCCGACCTGCCGGCCCAGGGCAGCTATCACACCCTGGCCGGCCTGGTGCTGGCGCTGCTGCAACGGGTGCCGCGCGCGGGCGACCGCATCGTGTTCGCCGGCTGGCTGTTCGAGGTGGTCGAGATGGAGGGCCGGCGGGTCGAGAGGGTCCGGGCGAGCCGGGAGGCGTTGGCGGAGGGGTGAGGCGCTACCTGGCCGCGTCCCGCTTGGCCAGCGGCGGCGAGAACTGTGGCTCGGTGTCCCAGGGAAACAGGATCCAGGTGTCCTGGCTGACCTCAGTGACATAGCTGTCGACCAGGTCGCGGCCGGCGGGCTTGGCGTAGATGGAGGCGAAGTGGCTGGCCGGCAGCAACGCCCGCACCAGCTTCGCGGTGGCGCCGGTATCCACCAGGTCGTCGATGGTGAGGAAGCCCTCGCCGTCGCCCGCTGCACTCGGCGGCTTGGTCACGCGCGGCTCGCCGCGCTCTTCCTCGTCGTATGTCACGATGGACACGCTCTCGATCAGCCGGATGTCCAGCTCGCGCGCGATGATGGCGGCCGGGATCAGGCCGCCGCGGGTGATCGCCACGATGCCGCGCAGCGGGCGCAGCGGCATCAGCCGCCAGGCCAGCGCGCGGGCGTCGCGGTGCAGTTGGTCCCAGGTCACGGTGTAGTAGTGCGTCGCCATCAGAACAGCCGTCCGCCCTCGGGCACCGGCTGGTCCGGGCGCAGCAGCACCACGGCGCCGTTGGCGTCCGGCACGCCCAGGGTCAACACCTCGCTCACGAACGGGCCGATCTGGCGCGGCGGGAAGTTGACCACCGCCAGCACCTGCCGCCCGACCAGCGACTCCGGCGTGTAATGGGTAGTGAGCTGGGCGGACGAACGCCGTGTGCCGAGCGGCTGGCCGAAGTCGATCACCAGCTTGAACGCGGGCTTGCGCGCCTCGGGGAACGGCCGCGCCTCGACGATGGTGCCGACGCGGATGTCCAGCCGGTCGAAATCCTCGATGCTCGCCAATTTGGCACCCGCGCTGCTTGGTGAGGGCCGCGTGTAGAGAACGGATGCCGGGCGCGCAAGGAACCGGCGATCAGCCGACGAAGGCGTTGAACGCGATGATGGTGTAGGTGTCCTTGACCCCCGGCAAGGTCTGCACCCGCTCGGTCACGAACAGCCCGGTGTCCTGTCCCGGCTCCAGGTAGAACTTGGCCAGCAGGTCGTACTGGCCGGACGTCGAGTGCAGCTCCGACAGCTCGGCGATGCTGTCGGCCGCTTCGCGCGCCACCCGGTAGGCTTGGCCCATGTCGCATTTCACCATGACGTAGATCGCGCGCATCGCCTCAACTGAACAGCTTGAGTGCGGTCATCACCGTCCGGGCGACGCCCCAGGCAAGCGGCAGGCCGACCACGGCGCAGGCCAGCACGGCGCCGCCGGTGAGCCCGCCGACACCGATGCCGTAGCTGCCGCCCTGCGCCGCCTTCGCCTGTCCCGCGCGGGTGCCGGCGAACTCCGCCTCGGACATCGACCAGCGGGCGGAGACCGGCCGGATCAGCAGGTTGGCCACGAAACCCGCCACCAGCAGCCCGGCGAGGACATACATGGCTTGGTCGTAGACCTGGTCGCGCGGCACCCCGGCGGCGATTTGGTGGTCGCGCAGGACGCCCACGATGGTGGGTCCGACCAGCCCCGCGGCCGACCACGCGGTCAGTAGCCGGCCGTGGATCGCGCCCACGAACTGCGTCCCGAACAGGTCGGCGAGGTAGGCCGGCACGGTCGCGAAGCCACCGCCGTACATCGACAGCATGACGCACAGGGCCAGCACGAATAGCGCCTGGCTGCCGGTATGGGCGGCAAGCGGCGACAGCGCGTAGAGCGCCGCGCCGAGCAGGAAGAAGGTGGCGAAGGTCAGCTTGCGCCCGATCCGGTCGGAGAACGACGCCCAAAAGAACCGGCCGCCGATGTTGAACAGCGACAGCAGCCCGGTGAACCCGGCGGCGATGCCGGCGACGGCGGTGCGCTGCCCGGCGTCGAGCTGCAGGAAGCCGGTGCCGGGCTGGCCGATCAGCCGTCCCGCGAAGATCTCCTGCAGCATCGGCGAGGACATCGCCAGCAGGCCGATGCCGGCGCTGACGTTGAGGAACAGCACCGCCCAGACCAGCCAGAACTGCGGCGTCTTGTGCGCGTCGCGCAAGTGCACGTGGCCGGTGGTGACCATGGCGCGCGCGGCGGCGACCGGCACGCCCGGGGGCGCCCATCCGGCCGGCGGCACGCGATAGCCGAACGCGCCGCCCAGCATGAACACCAGGTAGATGCCGGCCAGGACCAGGAAGGTGGCGGCCACCGCGCCGGCGGCGCCCTGGTCGTGCAGCCGCACCATCAGCAGGTTGGCCAGCGGCGCCCCGATCATGGCGCCGCCGCCGAAGCCCATGATCGCCATGCCGGTCGCCATGCCGCGACGGTCCGGGAACCACTTGATGAGGGTCGACACCGGCGAGATGTAGCCGAGCCCGAGGCCCACGCCGCCGATGGCACCGGTGCCGAGCCACATCAACCAGAGCTGGTGCAACATGACTCCGGCCGCCGTGACCGCGAGGCCGCCCGACCAGCACAGCGCGGCGGCGACGCCGGCGCGGCGCGGACCCACGCGTTCCAGCCAGCCGCCCCAGATCGCCGCGGAAGCGCCGAGCACCACGATCGACAGCTTGAACATCCAGTTCACGTCGTCGACGCGCCAGTCGCAGCCGGTCGCGACCAGCGACTGCGCCAGGCCGCCGCAGGCGATCGGCTTGGCGCCGCCCACCAGGTGCGTGAGCGGCAGCCAGAACACGCTCAGCCCATACGCCATGCCGATGCACAGATGGATCGCCAGTGCCGCCGGCGGCACCAGCCAGCGGTTGAAGCCCGCGGTGGCGACCGTCCGCTCGCGGTCGAGCAGGCTACCCGAGAACTGGGCTCTCGCCGAGGCGTCGGTCACATCCATCGCTTCGTCCCTTTGGTTTGCCGTCGTCGCTCTATTGTGGCGCTTGTTCCGGCCGGATTACGTGCGATGGCGCGACCGAGTTGCAACATGGCGGATTTGCAACGTGCCGAGCGCCTTGGGAAGTCAGCCGGCCATCAATCGAACTCGGCCACGATCCGGTGTACTTGGCTGGCGCCCGCGCTCCCTTTCAGCGCCCCGCTCCACTGCGCGTCGGCGACGCGCTGGTGCGCCGCGACGGCCTCGTCGGCGGCCGTCAGCATCGCCACCCCGGCCGGCAGGTGGGCCGCGGCGTCCGGCGAGAACGGGTTGATGGCGACATTGGCCCGGTCGCGCGAGCGCAGGACGACGAAGCGGGACTCCGGCTCGGCCTCCGGCAGCAGGCCGAACTGCAGGCCCATCGGCTCCGCCGCCATGATGTCGGCCATGCGCAGCGCCTCGGACCGTGCCGCCTGACGGTTGCGGGCTTGCAGCGCCTCGGAGCGGGCCAAGCCGCCGCCCACGCCGGCCGCCACGAACCGCCGCAGCCGCGAGGCTGGGATCATGCAGATCATACCCGGGGTCCGCATCGCGTATGCCCGCTTGCGCGCCGCCAGGATGCCGAGCACCTGCTCGCCGGCCGCCCTGGCATCGACCGGCGCGCCGTCCCGCCGTGCCGCCGCGTCGGCGAACGCGTCGGCCAGCGCGGCGTCGTAGGCCTCCGAAGTCGTGAGGTAGAGCAGCGCGCCGTCCAGCGCGAGCAATTGCTCGGCCGTCTCTTCGAGCTGCCGCAGGCGCTCGAAGTAGCCGATCGGGCGGCTGTAATACTCGACGCCGATGCCGAGCAGCGACAACGGCGAAATCTTGAGCAGCTCGGCAAGCCGCTGGACGGTGTCCAGCTTGATGACGTCGCCTTTCTCGTAGCGGTACAGCGCGGCGCGCGACACGCCGAGCCGTGTGGCGATCTCCTCCGCTCGCATCCCGGATTCGAGTCGGTACGCGCGCAGTTGCTGACCGATCTCGGTGAAGCGCATCGGTTGCTCCAGGCGGCAAGCACCCTACGGGCCGGCCATACTCGTTACGAACCTGAGTAGGACGGATGCCATAGCGAAAGCAAGCCTGGCCACGCCGAGTAGGCGCCCGGTCAGGCGCCGTAGCGCGACCGCCAGGCGAGGCCCGCGACGGTGTCGCCGGCCGGGCGGTACTCGCAGCCGAGCCAGCCGGCGTAGCCGAGCGCATCGACCTGGCCCAGCACGTACTCCCAGCCGATCTCGCCGGTGCCGGGCTCGTGGCGTCCCGGCACGTCGGCGATCTGCATGTGCGCGATCGCCGGCAGCAACGCCGCCATCCGCGTGGTCACGTCGCCTTCGCTCACCTGGCAGTGATAGATGTCGAACTGCAACCCCAGCCGGTCGCGCCCGAACGCCTCCACCAGGGCCGCGCCCTGGGCCATGGTGTGCAGGTGGTAGCCGGGCATGTCGCGGTGGTTGATCGGCTCGATCGCCACCAGCACGCCGGCCGCGTGCGCCCGCTCGGTCGCCCAGGCGAGGTTGGCCGCGTAGGTCGCGGCGGCGGTGACGGGATGCAGCCCTGCCGGCGCCAGCCCCGCCATGCAGTGCACCATGCGGCAATCCAGCGCCGCGGCGTACTCGAGCGCCCGCTCGACGCCCTCGCGGAACTCGGCTTGGCGCCCCGGTAGGGCGGCGATGCCGCGCTCGCCGGCCGCCCAGTCGCCCGGCGGCATGTTGAACAGCACCAGCTCCACCCCCGCGGCATCGAGCCGCGCGCGCACCTCGGCGGCCGGATGGTCGTACGGGAACAGGAACTCGACCGCCTTGAAGCCGGCGCGGGCGGCAGCCTCGAAGCGATCGAGGAAGGAGACCTCGTTGAACATCATCGACAGGTTTGCGGCGAAGCGGGGCATCAGGCTCTCCTGCGTTTGCCTGGACGCTACCGGCGCGCCTCCCGCTTTGCCAGCGTCCAGCCCGCTGTTGCGTGCCTGGCGGCCATGGCGGATACACGCGCCAGTGGGGAGAGGATGGGATCTGGCGGGGTGAGCGCCGAGCGGCTGCTGATGACGTTGCTGCTGGGCGGTGTGGCGATCGGATGCGTGCTGGTGCTGCGGCCGTTCCTGTCGGCGATCCTGTGGGCCGCCATCCTGGCGTTCACCACCTGGCCGCTGTTCGAGTACGTCCGCGTTCGCGCCCGCACCGGGCGCACCGGGACCGCCGCGATCATGGTCGCGACCGTCGCCGTGGTCGTCGTGCTGCCGCTGGCGCTGGCGGCGCCCGGAGGCGCCGACGACGCCGACCAGCTACGCCGCCTGCTGCAGGACGCGGCCGCGGCCGGGCTGCCGAAAGCCCCTCCCTGGCTGCCGGACGTGCCGGTCGCGGGGCGGGCCCTGTCCGAGCTGTGGAACAGTTGGGCCGCCGACCTCGAAGTCATGGTGGATTTCTTCCGGCCGTATTTCGGCATGGCGGCCGAGTTCGGCCTATCGCTGCTGCTCGGGCTGGCGGGCGGCGCGCTGCAGTTCCTGCTGGCGCTGTTCGTGGCGTTCTTCTTCTTCGTCTCCGGCGACCGGCTGGCGCAGGTGCTGGCCGCCCTGCTGCGCCGCATCGCCGGGCCGCAGGCCGAGCGCTTGATCGTCGTCACCGGAGCGACCATCCGCGGCGTGGTCTACGGCATCCTCGGCACCGCCATCGTGCAGGGCATCCTGACCACGATCGGGCTGTGGGGGGCGGGCCTGCCGCGCCCGCTGTTGCTGGGCGTCGTCGCCGGCGGGCTCTCGGTGCTGCCGGTGGGCGCGCCGGTGGTGTGGGTTCCTGCGGCGCTGTGGCTGCTGTCCCAGGGGCATACCTGGCGCGGCCTGCTGCTGGCCGCCTACAGCGTCGTGTTCATCAGCGGCGCCGACTCAGTGATCCGCCCGTTCTTCATCGCGCGGGGCGCGCAACTGCCGTTCCTGCTCACCATGCTGGGCGTCCTGGGCGGCGCGCTGGCGTTCGGGCTGCTTGGCATCTTCGTCGGGCCGGTGCTGCTGGGCGTCGGCTACACGCTGGTGCTGGAATGGGCGCGGCCGGGCGATGCCGTCGTCGAGCGATGAGGGCGCCACGGCCCGGCGCGCCGGGCCGTGGCGCCCTCATCGCTC
>CAXUHK010000025.1:0-26751 GCA_964250775.1 uncultured Acetobacteraceae bacterium
CCTACGCCGCCTAGGGCACGCGGCAGGCGGACGCGCCGACCGAGGCGTAGGGCGCGGCGCTGCGGCGCCGCGCGGCCGGCCGCGGCGTCGCCGGCACGCTGGCGCGCGAGCCGGCGTCGCACACGGCGCTGCTTGACGCCACGCTGGGCGCCGCGGCCGTCGACATCACGCCGGCGCTGCGGCGGCAGCGCATGACCAAGACCGCGGCCGAGTTGGTGGCGCTGCGCCGCGTGGCCGCGATCACCGCCACCGGCCAGCGCGCCTTCGCGCAGGCGCTCGCGGCCGGGCGTTCCGAACTGGCGCTGTTCGCCGACATTCGACGCGCCATGGAGGAGGACGCCGGCGAACGGCTGCCGGTGGGCGGCGACCTGCTCTCCGGCGTCGGCCGCACCGCCGGCATCGGCGGTTGGCCGAGCGGGCGGGTGATCCGGCCGGGCGACGCGGTGATCGCCGACCTCGGGCCACGGTTCGGCGGCTACTGGGGCGATAGCTGCGCCACCATCGTCGTGGGCGAGGCGAGCGAGGCGCAGCTACGGCTGTACGCGGCCGCCCGCTCGGCGCTGGAGCACGCGATGTCGATCATGCGCCCCGGCCTCACGGTGTCGGCGCTGCACGAGGCGGTGCGCGGCTGCGTGCAGGGCCACGGCTTCGACTACCCGCACCACACCGGCCACTCGATCGGCACCGCCGTGCACGAATACCCGCGCGTGACCGCACGGGAGGATGCGACGCTGCGGGCCGGCATGGTGCTGATGATCGAACCGGGCGCCTACGATCCCGACATCGGCGGCGTGCGGACCGAATGGATGATCGAGGTCACGGAGATCGGGTGCGCGGCGGTCGAGCCGTTCCCGCTGCTCGCGTCCGGCGTCGATGCGTGATGCGCGATGGCCTGGCGAGCGTGAGCCTGGGGTCTACCAACGCCATCGGCTTGCGCCTGGTCTCGGACGGCTGGTTCGAGAACCTGTCGGAAGCCTGCCGTGCGGGCCTGCGGCGATTGGCGGAGGACGCGCGCGTGGTTGAGCGGCTGGCGGCGCTCGGCGACGAGGGGATGGCGAGCGGCGTCCACGACGCGTTCGACATCGAACACCATTTGCCGTGATGGAAATGCGCTCGGCCTGTTGCGCGAGGAGGAGGAGTTCCACGATCTGATCGCGGAGGACGAGGCGGTGTCCATCGCTCGGACAAGAGCCGCAACCGGGGGGCGCCTGCCTGGCTGCACGCCCGGATGCACGATCGATATCGTTGGCCCGAACTAACCCGCGTCAGGGATCGGCGGCGGCTTGCGCCGGCACGCGGGGGCCGAACCAGATCGCGGAACCGCCGGCCGGCAGCCATGCGCGATGGAGGCGCAGGAAGTCGGCACCCAGGATCATCTCGCCCGCGCCGGCCAGGACCGGCCCCACGACCATCCGCCATCCCGGCAGGGTGTCTCCGGCGGCGGCGAGGCTGCGGAAGCGGTGGGCAATGCCGTCGGCGCTGCCCAGGCCGGTGCTGAGGAGTTTCACGCCTTCGTCGCCGTTGGGGTCCAGCGGTTCCAGGCCGGCGGCGAATCCGGAATCGATCATGCTGATGCCGGTGCCGGAATCGAGCGTGGCAGTCACTTGCTTGCCGTCGACCCGCACCTGCAACAGCAGGTTCGACCGATGGGCCGCCGCACCCCAAGGATGCGTCAACGGCACCGCGACGGCGGCCTGCGGCCATCCGGCCGGCGGGCCGGGGCAGCCTGACGCCGCGTTCAGCGTCACGCGACGGCGCGGCAGGTTCCAATCGACGTCGTAACGCCGCAGCACGTCGAGGCCGAGCAGGCCGCCGATCGGCGGCTGCGTGTCGGTCGTGCCGATCGGCGCAACTTCCAGCCGTTTGCGTTCCAAGGTGATGCCGCCGAGCGTCAGGCGCCGCGCCACCGCCGCCCAGCGCGTCTGGCTGCCACCCACCCCAATGATCGTGGGCAGCTCGCTCGGGTCGCGTTCGAGACGCAGCCGGTCGGCCGCGTCCTCCGCGATGACCGTCCGGTCGGCGCCGAGGTCGAGCACCATGGCGACCGGCTGGCCGTCGATGGTGACGGCGACGGTCGGCACGGCGTCGTGGAACTCCACCGGGAGTTGGGCCAGCGGTCTCGGCACGCAGTCGGCGGCGCTGGGCGGCGCCGCGCACCTGCCCGGCAGCAGCGCGAGAAGGCAGGCCGGCAACATCGCGCCACGAGACATGCGCGGCCACTAAGCCGCGAGCGCCACCGCCGCGCGCGTCGCCTCGGACGAGTAGTGCCATGCGTAATGCGTGCGGCACGCCTCCCGCAACGCCGCAGGGTCGACGGCGCCGCCGGCGAAGCGCTCCGGCAGCAGCGGCGCCAGGCTGCCCGCCGGCCGCTTGCCCTGGATGATCTCGCACAGCGCCTCGGCGAACGCCGGCGCGGTCGACAGGCCGCCGACGTTGCAGCCGCCGAGGACGAACAGCCCGGCGATGCCCGGCACCGGGCCGATCAGGTGCTCGTCGTCCAGCGTCATGGTCGGCAGGCCGCCGCGCAGCACCGCGACGCCGACGCCGCCCCGGCCCACGTCGCGCAACGCCGGGAACTCCGCCGCCACACGATCCGCGAGGCGATGCAGCACCTCGGCGTCGAGCGGCATGTCGGCGACGGCGAAGCCCGGCGGCGCCTCGTCGTAGAGCAGCGGGTCGGCCTCGTAGCCGCCCAGCATCAGCCCGCCGTCGCAAGGCCGGACGTAGACGTTGGCGTCGAGCACGCGGGTGATCGGCTGCAGCGCCGCGACCCCCGCGATCGGTACGGTGATGAGCAGCTGGTGGCGCACCGCCAGCATCGGCAGCGCCGCCGACCCGGCCAGTGCCCGCAGCCAGGCCCCAGCGGCGTCGACCACCACCGGTGCCCGCAACGTCCCGGCCCCGGTGCGCACGCCCGCGACCGCGCCGGCCTCGACCACCACCTCCTCGACCCGCGTGTCGGGCAGCAGGACGCAGCCGAGCGAGGCCGCCGCCGCCGCGTAGCCCCGCGTCACCTGCGCCGGGTCGAGGTAGACGTCGCCGGGGCAGAACGAGTAGGCGTGGCGCTCGTTGGTCTCCAGCAACGGGTTGAGTTCGTGCGCCCGCGCCGGCGTCACCATCCCGACCGCGACGCCGAAGGCATGGCCGCGCGCCACCTCGTCCTCGACCTGGCGCGCGTGGGCGTCGGTGCGGGCCACCTTGAGGCTGCCGGAACGGTGGATTTCGAGCGGCTGGCCGGTGTCGGCGGTGAACGAGAGCAGCTTCTCGACCCCGCGCACGGCGAGCCGCGTCATCAGCTCCGACGGACGGACCTGCGCGCTCAGCCCGGCGGCGCGCGGCGAGGTCTGCGAGGCGATCGCGTGCTGGTCGAGCAGCGCCACCCGCATCCCGGCGGCGGCGAGGTGCCACGCCATGGCACCGCCCAGCGCCCCCGATCCGATCACCACCGCGTCCGCCCGCTCCAGCATCGCCCACCCTTCCGCTTGACCCGATGCAGGATGATGGGATGAATGGCCCGACGTCGAGAGGCAAGGTGTTGGGCGAGCTGGCCGGACAGATCGTTTTGATAACCGGCGGCGGCTCCGGCATCGGCGCCGCCGGGGCCAGGTTCGCGGCACGCGAGGGCGCCGAAGTGGTCGTGGCCGACCTCGACCTGGCGGCGGCCACCGCCGTCGCTGCCCCGTTGGCCGGCGTGGCGCTGCCGGTCGACGTGCGCGACGCGGCCTCGGTCGCCGCGCTGGTGCAGGCGGTGCTGGACCGGCACGGCCGCGTCGACGCGCTGTTCCACACCGCGATGTCGGTGCCGCTGGTCAACAAGGGCGACCGCCGCGCCACCGAGCTGGAGGACGCGACCTGGCACGCCATCATCGAGCTGGTGCTGACCGGCACCTTCCTGGTGTGCAAGCATGTGGGGCGGGCGATGCTGCGGGCGGGGCGCGGCAGCATGGTGCTGACCGCGACCGCCGACGCGCTGATCGGCCAGGCCGGACTCGACGCCTACACCGCGGCCAAGGGCGGCGTCGTGGCGATGACCCGCTCGCTGGCCGCCGGGCTGGCGCCCGAGGGCGTGCGGGTCAACGCGCTCTGCCCCGGCTTCGTCGACACCCCGCACCAGCGCGAGTTCCTCGACCGGCCGGAGCAGCGCGCCCGGATCGAGGACATGCACCTGATGCCGATCATGGCGGCCGAGGACGTGGCCGAGTTCGCGGTGTTCCTGATGTCCGACCGCGCCCGCTACCTGACCGGCGGCATCCACGCCTGCGACGGCGGCTACGGCGCATTCAAGGGGAAGCTCGACGTCATGGAGGTGTTCGACCGTGACCCCGGTTGAGGACCTGGAGACGCCGGTCCCGGTCGTCGACCTGGACGTGGTGGAGCGCAACCTGGCGAGGATGCAGGCCTACGCCGACGCCAACGGGTTGCGCCTGCGGCCGCACATCAAGACGCACAAGCTGCCGCGCCTGGCGCAGCGTCAGGTGGCGTTGGGCGCCGTCGGCATCACCTGCCAGAAACTCGGCGAGGCCGAGGTGATGGCCGATGCCGGGCTCGACGACATGCTGATCTCGTTCCCGCTGATCGGCCTCGCCAAGGCGGCGCGGCTGGCGGCGCTGGCGCGGCGGGTGAGCCGCTTGCAGGTCGCGGCCGACAGCCTCGCCGCGTTGGACACCGCGGCGCAGGCGGCGCGCGACAGCGGCCGGGTGATCGAGGCGCTGATCGAGTTCGACAGCGGCGCGCGGCGCACCGGCGTCGCCAGCGTGGCCGAGGCGGTCGCCCTGGCCGCCGCGGCGCGCGAGCGTGGGCTGTCCTGCCACGGCCTCATGACCTATCCCGCCGGCCCCGCCGCCGCGGAGTTCATCGCCGCGGCGAAGCTGGCGGATGCCGGGTTGCACGACTTCTCCGCCGGCGGCTCGCCGAACGCCGGGCACATGCACGAGGTCGCCGGCGTCACCGAAATGCGTGTCGGAACCTATGTCTACAACGACCGCACCATGGTGGGCTTCGGCGCGGCCACGCTCGACGACTGCGCGCTGCAGGTCCACGCGACCGTGGTGAGCCGACCGGCGCCGGACCGCGCCATCATCGACGCCGGTTCCAAGACGCTGTCGAGCGACCTGCTGCCGCCCGACCTGATCCAGCGGGGCCTGGGCTCCGGCTACGGCCTGATCCTGGAATATCCCGACGCGGTGATCGAGCGGGTCAACGAGGAGCACGGCATGGTCGATCTTTCCGCCTGCGAGCGGCAGCCGGAGATCGGCGATCGGGTGCGGATCGTGCCCAACCATGTCTGCGTGGTGACCAACCTGCATGACCAGGTGGTGCTCGCCCGCGACGGCGTCGCCCAGGAAATCATTTCGGTTGCAGCGCGAGGCCGGACGCGTTGACACTGCCGGCGCGGCCCGCAAAGCTGCTTCAACAAACGAATGGAGACCGGATGATGCGTAACGGGACCATGCTCGCCTGCGCGTTGCTGGCGGCGGCGGCGCAGGCGGCACCGGCGCGGGCGGCGACCACGCTGAACGCGCTGTTCCAGGCCCAGGCCGGCTATAGCGAGGCCGAGATTCGCGCCATGACCACGGCGTACCAGAAGCTGCATCCCGACGTCACCGTGACCATGGAGTTCGTGCCGTACGAGGCGCTGCACGACAAGACGGTGCTGGCCAAGGGCGCCAACACCGCCTACGACGTCGTGCTGTCCGACAGCGTGTGGACGCCGGAATACGCCGCGAACGGCATCATCGAGGACGTCACCGCGCGCATGACGCCCGAGTTGCGCGACGGCATCCTGACCGGGGCGCTAGGCAGCGCCGAGTACAAGGGCAAGTTCTACGGCCTGCCCTGGATCGTCGATTCCAAGTTCCTGTTCTACAACAAGGCGATGTTTGCCAAGGCCGGGATCACGTCTGCCCCGCGCACCTGGGCCGAGGTCGAGGCCGACGCGAAGCTGCTGAAGCAGAAAGGCGTCGTCGACTTCCCGCTGGTGTCGAGCTGGAGCCAGAACGAGGCGCTGGTCGCCGACTACACCGCGATCATGGCGGGCTTCGGCGGCCAGTCGGTCGACGGCGCCGGGAAGCCGGCGTTCCAGTCCGGCGGCGGGTTGCAGGCCGCGACCTGGATGGCGCAGAGCCTGACCAAGGACAAGGTCACCAACCCGCATTCTCTGGAGTTCGTCGAGGACGACGTGAAGCGGGTGTTCGCCAGCGGCCAGGCGGCGATGGCGCTGAACTGGACCTACATGTGGGACGGCGCCAACACGCCCAGCAGCGACACCAAGATCGCGGGCCAGGTCGGCGTCACCACGGCGCCAGGCGACAAGCCAGGCGGCGTGGGCGCGGTCAACGGCTCGCAGCCGCTATGCATCCCGACCAACAGCCAGCACAAGGACGCCGCCTGGGACTACATCCTTTACCTGACCTCCGCCCAGGTGCAGAACGCGTACGCCACCAACAGCCTGCCGATGTGGAAATCATCGTTCTCCGATCCGAAGGTCGTCAATGGCCGCACCGAGCTGCTCGACGCGGCGCAAAAATCGTTCGCGGTGATGGTCGGCCGCGCCGAGGTCGTCAACTACCAGCAGTTCTCGGTGGCGCTGCAGCAATCGCTGCAACAGGTCGTGACCGGCCGCGCGCAGCCGGAGGCCGCGTTGCAGGGCGCCGCCGCCGCGCTGTCCGCCAGCAAATGAAACGCGTCTGAGCATGTACGGCCGGCGCACGCTGTGGCTCCTCGCGCCGGCCGTGGCGGCACTCGCCACGGTGATCGGCTACCCGCTGTTCGAGACCGTGCGGCTCTCCTTCACCGCGACGCAGTTGATCGGCGGCGGCGGCGGCTGGGTCGGGCTGGGCAACTTCGCCGCCGCCCTCGCCTCGGCGGAGTTCTGGTCGGCGCTGCGCATCACCGTGACGTTCACGGCGCTGACCGTGATCGTCGAGATGGCGGTGGGACTGCTGGTGGCGCTGCTGCTCGACCAGAAGTTGGTGGGCCGCGGCTTGGTGCGTGGTTTGATGATCGTGCCCTGGGCGCTGCCCACCGTCATCAACGCGATGATGTGGCGGGTGATCTACAACCCCGAGTTCGGCGCGCTCGACGCGGCGCTGCAACAGGGCGGCATCATCGGCCAGTACCAGAGCTGGCTCGGCGACCCCGACGTGGCACTCTACGCGGTCGCGGTCGCGGATATCTGGAAAACCTTCCCGCTGGTGGCGCTGATCCTGTTGGCGGCGCTGCAAGGCGTCCCGGCCGAGTTGCACCAGGCGGCCAGCATCGACGGCGCCGGCCCGTGGCAGCGGTTCCGCGCGGTGACGCTGCCGGCGATCCTGGTGCCGATCTCGATCGTCGTGGTGCTGCGGGTGATCGAGGCGGTGAAGGTGTTCGACATCATCTGGGTGATGACCCGCGGCGGCCCGCTGAACGCCACCCGCTCGCTGGCGATCCTGGTCTACCAACAGGCGTTCTCGTTCCACCACAGCGGCTACGGCGCCGCCTTGTCGCTGCTCTCCGTATTGCTCAGCCTGCTGCTGATCGCGGGCTACGTCGTGAGCCTGCGCCGCCAGGCGAGCGCCGCGTGAGGCGCCGGCCCTGGGCCACCGCGGCGCTGTACGCGGCGCTGCTGCTGGTGACGGCGGTGACGCTGGCGCCGCTGCTGTGGCTGGTCATCATGAGCATCAGCAGCACCAACGACCTCACCACGCTGCCGCTGCGCTGGCTGCCGGCGCAGCTCGACCTGTCGCGCTTCGGCCGGCTGCTGTCGGTCGCCGCCAACAGCCAGGGGGCGATGTTCCTGCACGCGCTGCGCAACACGCTGGTGGTGGCCGCCGGCACGACGGCGCTGTCCTTCGCGCTGGCAGTCCCGGCGGCCTGGGCGTTCTCGCGCCACAGCGGGCGGCAGGGCGTGCTGCTGTACCTGATCGTCGCCACCTACATGCTGCCGCCGATCCTGTTCGTGGTGCCGATGTACCGCATCCTGTCGGCGCTCGACCTGCTCAACACCACGACGGCGCTGATCCTGACCGACACCACCATCGTGCTGCCGTTCGCGACCTGGCTGATCAAGGGCGGCATCGACGCCATCCCGGTCGAGTTGGAGGAGGCGGCGGCGATCGACGGGGCCGCGCTGTGGCGCACGCTGCTGCTGGTGACGCTGCCGCTGGCGCGGCCGATCATCGGCACGGCGCTGCTGCTGGCGGTGCTGATCGTGTGGGACGAGTTCCTCTACGCGCTGCTGTTCACCAGCAACGATCAGGCGCAGACGCTGACCGTCGCCATCGCCAACTTGGCGACCGGGCGGATCACCGATTACGGCCTGCTCGCCGCCGCTGGCATCCTGGCCGCCGCCCCTCCGGTGCTGATCGGCCTCAGCCTGCAGCGCACGCTGGTCGCAGGGCTGACCGGGGGCGCGGTGAAGGGCTGAGCGCAGCTTGCCTTTTATACGGGTATCCCGTATGAATTCCTACTATGCACTCGGTTGCGGAGACGTCCATCTTTGCACGCCGGGCTGATCGCTTGTTGCGGGAGACCGACAGGTCTGCGCTGATCGACACACTGGCGTCTACGCCGATGGCCGGTGACTTGGTCCCAGGGCTGGGCGGCATCCGCAAGTTGCGCTTCGCGCCTTCTGGTCGCGGCAAGTCGGGCGGCCTGCGGGTGGTATACTACTTCGCGTCGGTCGATCGGCCCATCCTGGCGCTGCTGATCTACGCAAAGAACGAGCAGGCCAACATCACGCCGCAGCAGCAGAAGGTGTTGCTGACGCTGATCGCAGCCGAAAAGTCGGAACAACGAGACAGATAGGCCGTGCAAGGAAAACACGCATGAAGATCAAGCAAGCCGCTCCCGGCGTCGACACCAGCGTGGGCGACGAACTCGTAGCATCGTTGACTGAAGGCATGGCCATCTTGCGCGGTGAGGCGGAACCTGCCCGGTTCCACCCGGCTCCGGCCGTCACTGACGTCCGCGCGATCCGCAAGAAGCTGAGAATGACGCAAGTCACATTCGCCGGACGGTTCGGGTTTAGCCTGGCGACGGTCCGCGATTGGGAACAGGGCCGTTACCAACCCGATCAAGCCGTACGGTCCTACCTCTTGGTGATCGCGCGCGAGCCGGACATGGTGGTGCAGGCGCTCCAGGCTGCCCCTGCGTAGCCAGATTGCTCTACTGCACCCAGGACTGCGTGATGATCCAGTTGTCCTGCGGACTGAACGTGAAGTGCCCGACGCGCTTGCTCACGAAGTCGATGTTGCGCGGCACGAACAGCACCGCCGCCGGGGCGCGGTCGGTGACGCTGCGGTCCACCTCGGTCCAGATCTTGCTGGCCCCGGCCGGGTCGGTGAGCGACAGCGCCATCGCCTGCTGCATCCGCGCGTCGAGCGCGCGGTCGCAGAAGCCGGAGATGTTGGCCGAGGAGTCGGAGCCGGGGTGGAACGCGGCGCAGGAGAACATCGCGTTGAGGAAGTCGGACGGCGCCGGGTAGTCCTGCGCCCAGTACGAGATGCCGACCTGCGTCTTGTTGTTGGTGTTCTGGATGTATGTGAACTCGATGTCGCTCGACAGCGAATGCACCGTCGCCTTGTAGCCGATCTGGTTGAGCACGCTGGACAGGTAGGTGCCGATGTTGCGCTGCACGGTGCCCTCGTCGGCGACCACGGTGACGCTCTGCCCGGCGGTGCCGGACTCGCGCACGAGCTGCCGGGCGCGCGCCAGGTCGGGACCGGACCAGCGCTCGCCGGCCTTGCTCCCGAACGGGCAGTACGGCTTGTAGCCCGGGATGCCCGGCGGCAGGATCTGGCACGACGCGGCCGCCAGCTTAGGGCCGCCATACAGCTTGACCAGCGCGTTGCGGTCGACCGCGTCGTTGACCGCCTGCCGCGCCTTTAAATTGTCGAACGGCGGCAGGTTCACGTTGAGCGAGGCGTAGTAGATCTCGGTCATCGGCGACAGGTGCACCTGGCTGCCGAAGCGGCGGCCCAGCTCGCCCAGCCGGTCGCCCGGCGGCGCGTCGAACGTCCAGTCGGCTTGGCCGTTCTGCACCTCGGTGATCTCGGCCTCGGGCGTCAGGCCGAACTTGTACAGCACCACGTCCGGGTAGCCGTCCGGCTGCGCGTCGTGGCTCCATTCCTTGAAGTGCGGGTTGCGCACCAGCTTCATCTGCTCGGTCGGGTTGTAGGCCGCGATCATGTACGGCCCGGTGCCCGGCAGCACCGTGACGCCGGCATCCTTCTGCGGCGAACCCTTCGGCACCACCAGCGAGTGCTGCACCGCCAGCTTGTCGAGGAACTCGGCGTCGGGCGCGGTCAGGTGGAAGGTGACGGTGCCAGCCGCAGCATCGGCCACGACGCCGGGCAGCGCGCAGCCGGCCGGGGTCTTGAGGCAGGCGTCGGCGCCGACGATGCCGTTGTAGAACGTGCCCGCCGTCGGGCTGGAGACCGCGAAGATGCGGCGGAACGTCGCCGCCACGTCGTCGGCCGTGACCGGCGCGCCGTCGGAGAAACTGATGCCGGGCCGCAGCTTGAACACGTAGGTCCGGCCGCCGTCCTGCGGCGTCGGGATCGCCTCCGCGAGGTCCGGCACGATGGTGTTGCCGGCCGCGCCCGCGACCTTGCGGAACGCCAGCAGTCCGTCATAGGCCGCCTGCTCGACCTGCCAGAACTGCGTCGTGTAGTTGATCTGTGGGTCAAGCGTGCCGGCGGCGGCGTGCGCCAGGAGCTGCATGGTGCCGCCGCGATGCTCGGCGGCGAACGCCGGGGCCGCCGCCAGGAACGAGAAGGCGGCGAACGCCACGTTGCGGGCAAGGCCGGTCATGCGTGTTCTCCGTGAACGAGCCTGGCGCGGCGTAAACCGTATGCGGGAGCGGCGAGCGCTGGCAAGGCTTGACCCGACCGCCGATCTCGCCCATCGCAGCGCCATGCAAGAGATCGCGACACCCAGCGCCGAAGGCGCCATGCCGTTCGAGGGCCACAGCACCTGGTACCGCGTCACCGGCGACCTGGGCGCGCCTCACACGCCGCTGGTGGTGCTCCATGGCGGGCCAGGCGCGCCGCACGACTACCTGCTGCGCTACGCCGACCTCGCGGAGATGGGCGGGCGCGCGGTGATCCATTACGACCAGCTCGGCTGCGGCCGCTCGACCCGCCTGCCGGACGCGCCGGACTCGTATTGGACGCCCGACCTGTTCCTGCGCGAGCTGGACGCGCTGCTGCGCCACCTCGACATCGCCGGGCGTTACATGCTGCTGGGCCAGTCCTGGGGCGGCGTGCTCGGGGCGGAGCACGCGCTGACGCGTCCGCCGGGCCTGCGCGCGCTGGTGCTGGCCAATACGCCGGCCTCGATCGCGCTCTGGGTCAGCGAGGCCGACCGGCTGCGCGCGGCGCTGCCGCCCGAGGTGCAGGCGACGCTGCTGCGCCACGAGGCCGCCGGCACCACGCGCGACCCGGACTACAAGGCGGCGTGCAAGGTGTTCTACAAGCGCCACCTCTGCCGCCTCGACCCGCTGCCGCCCGAGGTCGCGCGCACCGACGCGGCGATGGAGGCCGACATGCAGGTGTTCGAGGCGATGAACGGGCCGAGCGAGTTCCACGTCATCGGCAGCATGAGGCACTGGAGCATCGTCGAGCGGCTGCACGCGGTCACCACGCCGACCCTGCTGGTCTCCGGCCGCCACGACGAGGCGACGCCCGCCACGGTGCAGCCGTTCTTCGACAACATCCCCGACGTGCGCTGGACCATCTTCGAGCAGTCCAGCCACTCGCCGCATGTCGAGGAGACCGAGAGGTGCCTGCAGGTGGTGGGCGACTTCCTGCGGGCGCATGACGGCCCTAGTCTATGACGGCAACCGGCGACAGGACCGAACCATGAAGCTCAGCGCGCGCAACCAGATCAAGGGCACGATCACCGAGGTGATCCGCGGCCAGACCACCGGCCACGTCCACATCGACATCGGCGGCGGCGTCACCGTCCACTCCTCGATCACCAACGAGGCGATCGACGAGCTGGCGCTCAAGGTCGGCGACGAGGCGTTCGCGGTCATCAAGTCGTCCGACGTCATGGTCGCGAAGTAGCCGTGCGGCGGCTGGCCGGAGCGGTCCTCGGCCTCGCCCTGCTGGCCGCGCCGGCGGCGTTCCCGCAGGGCGCGCCGACCGTAGCCATCCAGGGCCAGGTCGCGCATCCGCGCATCCTGGCCCTGCCCGACCTGTCGGCGCTGCCGCGCGTCACCGTCACGCTGACCCATGACAAGCAGCACACGTCGTACACCGGGGCGCTGCTCTGGCCGCTGCTCGATGCCGCCGCGCCGACCGAGCTGCCGGGCGACCGCACGCACGTGCGGCACACCGTCCTGGCGCACGGCCGCGACGGCTACGCGGCGGCGCTGGCGATCGGCGAACTGGACCCGAACCTTGAGGGCAAGCAGGTGCTGGTCGCCTACGAGCAGGACGGCCACCCGCTCGCGACGCTGCGCCTGGTGGTCCCGGGCGAGGCGCACCCGGCGCGCAGCGTGAAGGATTTGGTCGCCATCGAGGTGCGCTGAGCGGTGCCGATGCGCTCCGTCGCGATCCGCCGCCTTGGTGTGTCGGATGCCGAGGCTTTCCGTGCCCTCCGGTTGGCCGCGCTGGAGGAGGCGCCGGAAGCCTTCGGATCGACGTACGACGTCGAAGCGGCACGGCCGCTGGCCGAATACGAGGGCCGGCTGACGACCTCGACCGTTTTTGGCGCCTGTGACCGTGGAGAGCTTGTCGGCATCGCCGGCTTCAAGCAGGAGAGCGGGCAGAAGAACGCGCACAAGGCGTTCCTCTGGGGCATGTACGTACGGGTCGACGCCCGCCGCCACGGCATCGGCGCCGCGCTGATCGATGCCATGGCGCAATCCGCCAGGGAGAGCGTCGAACAGCTCACGTTGACCGTCGTGCAGGGCAACGATGCTGCCGTCGGGCTGTACCGAGCGGCTGGTTTCGTGGCCTATGGCGTCGAACCCAGGTCATTGAAGACGCCAGCCGGCTACTTCGACGAGGTGCTGATGGTTCGTTTCCTCGTTTGAAGCCGCTTCTATCGCACCGCCGAGAACCTGGTCGGTTGCAGGAACGCGTTCTCGAACGAGCTGATGAGCGCACCGTCTCGCTCGCTCTCGTCGCGCTTCTCCAGCCACTCGGGATCGGACACGAATGCCGCCATCTTCCGCTCCCGCTCGGCCATCGAGTCCCAGGCCAGCAGGTAGATCAGGTCATGGTTGGAGCCGCCGACCAGAACCGTCCAGAAGCCCGCCTGGCGGATGCCCAGGCGCGCCCAGATCGGCAGCGTCACCTGCTCGAACCGGCGCAGCAGGTCGGGCATCCGGCCGGGCATGGCGTGGTAGACGCGTTGTTCGTAGACCACCGCTAAGCCACCCCCTCGTCCAGCCCGGCCCGGCGACGCGCCATCTTGGCCAGGATCGACCAGTCCTTGCCGCCCAATCCCCGGTCGACCCCCGCCACCATGTTCTCGCGCACGATCTCGGCCGAAGGCAACACGGCGTCCTTCGCGCGCGCCGCGTCGAGCGCCAGGTTCACGTCCTTCAGCCCCAGCGAGAGCTTGAACCCGGGCTCGTAGGTGTCGGTGGCGATGTAGCCGCCGTAACGCTGGTAGCTCGGCGCCGCCAGGATCGTGTTGGTGACGACATCGAGGAAATCCGCCGCCTTCAGGCCGTAGCGCTCGGTCAGCGCGGTCGCCTCGCCCATCGCCTCGATCGCCAGCGTGATCATCAAGTTGCCGGCGATCTTCGCCACGTTGGCCCGCACAGGGTCGTCGCCCAGATGCCAGGTCTTGCGCCCCAGCGCGTCCAGCAGCGGCTGCACGGTCGCGACCGCCGCCGGTTCGCCGGCCGCCATGATGTTCAACTCCGCCCGCGCCGCGACGGCGGGCACGCCGAACACCGGCGCCGCCACGTAGGCGATTCCCGCCTCGCGATGCCGCTCCCGCAGCTCGGCCACCAATGCCGGCGAGATGGTCGAGAGCATGACGTGCACGCAGTCCTTGCGGGCGGCGGCCAATGCGCCCGAGTCGAGGATGACGCCGCGCACGGCCGCGTCGTCCGACAGCATGGTGAGCACCGCGTCGCACCGGAACGCCGCCGCCGGGGACGGCAGCATCGCGACGCCTTCGAGCGCCTCGGCCGCGGCGCGGCCGCGGTTCCACACCTGCACGCGGTGGCCCGCGCGGACCAGGTTCGGCACCATCGCCGCGCCCATGCCGCCGATTCCGATAAACCCGACATCCATCGCGCGATCTCCCGGTTTCGTGTCACCAACCATGATCGAACGCGGTGGACTTCACCAGCGCGAACACCTCCCGACCGGGAGCCAGCGCCAGTTGCGCCACGGCGTCGCGGGTCAGCCGCGCCAGCACCGGCGTCGGCCCGGCCCGCAGCGTGACGAACGCCTCGTGCGCCCCGGCCGGATCGACCGCGGCGACGGTGGCGGGCAGGATGTTGTGGCTGCTGATCCCGCGCGGCGCCGCGGTCGCGACCGCCACGTCGCGGGCGCGCAGCCGCAGCCGCAGCCGGCTCCCGGTCGGCTCCGGCCGCAGCGGCACCACCAGTTGCCCGCCGGGGAAGCCGAGCCAGGTCAGGCCACGCGCGGCGTCGTGGGCGTCGACTGCGCAGGGCAGCACCGCGCCGGCGTCCCGCCGCCCGCTCAGGATCGGCAAATCGGTGCGCGCCGCCAACGCTTGCAGCGGCCCCGCCGCCTGCACCCGTCCGCCATCGAGCAGCACCAGCGTGTCGGCCAGCCGGTCCACCTCGTCGAGCGCGTGCGTCACGTAGAGGATCGGCAGCCGCGCCGCGTCGCGCAGCCGCTCCAGGAACGGCAGGATCTCCGCCTTGCGCGGGCCATCCAGCGCCGCCAGTGGCTCGTCCATCAGCAGCAGCCGGGGCCGCGACAGCAGCGCCCGCCCCAGCGCCACGCGCTGCCGCTCGCCGCCCGACAGCGCCCGTGGCCGCCGCCGCAGCAGCGCCGCGAGGCCGAGCAGTTCCACCGTTTCCACGAACCCCGGCCCGGTGGCGTGGCGCGGCGCCCGGCGCGCGCCGTAGCGCAGGTTGCCCTCGACGGAGAGGTGCGGCAGCAACCGCGCGTCCTGGAACACAACGCCGCAGCGCCGCCGCTCCGCCGGCACGTCCTGCTCGGCTGCGGTGTCCAGCAGCACGACGCCGTCCAGCGCCACGCGGCCCGATCGCGGGCGCAGCAGCCCGGCGACCGCCGCCAGCAGCGTGCTCTTGCCCGACCCGGACGGACCGAACAGCGCCGTGACGCCGGGCGTCGGCGCTGCCAGCGCCACGTCCAGGGCAAAGCCGGGGAAGCCGTGCCGGGCGCTGACTTCGAGGCTCACCCGCCAAGCAGGCGACGCATCCGCCGCGCCAGCAACTCCGACAGCAGCAACCCCGCGACCGCCAGCGCGAACGACACCGCCGACAGCCGCGCCGCCACCGCCTCGCCGCCCGGAACCTGGATCGCGGCGTAGATCGCGAGCGGCAGCGTCTCGGTCTCGCCCGGGATGCTGGAAGCGAAGGTGATGACCGCGCCGAACTCGCCCAGCCCGGCGGCGAACGCCACCACCGCCCCGGCCAGGATGCCCGGCAGCATCAGCGGCAGCGTGACGGTGGCGAAGCGGTCGAGCGGCCCCGCGCCCAGCGTGCGCGCCGCCGCCTCCAGGCCGGGGTCGACCGCCTCAAGCGACAGCCGGATCGCCCGCACCATCAGCGGGAACGACATCACCCCGGTCGCCAGCGCCGCCCCCGCCGTGGTGAACACCAGCCGCACGCCGAACCAGTGCTGCAGCGCCGCCCCGAACGGGCCGCGCACGCCGAACAGCAGCAGCAGGCCCCAGCCGACCACGACCGGCGGCAGCGCCAGCGGCAGATGCACCATCGCGTCGAGCAGCGGGCGGCCCACGAACCGGCCCCGGCTCAAGACCAGCGCCGCCAGCACGGCGAGCGGCAGCCCGAACGCCATGCTGCGCCCCGCCACCGACAGGCTCAGCCGGATCGCCTGCCACTCCTCCGGCGTGAACCAGGCGAGCGGGCTCACTTGGCCGTGGAGAAACCGAGCTTACGGTAGGTGGGCGCCGCCTCGGGGCCGACCAGGAACGCCAGCAGCGCGCGCCCCTCTTGCGTGTCGCCGCGCGCCGTCAGGGCGAACGGGTAGGCGATCGGCGGGTGCGTGCCCTCGGGAAAGGTGCCCACCACCCGCGCCGCCTGCGACGCCGCGGCGTCGGTCGCGTAGACGATCCCGAGCGGCGCCTCGCCGCGCTCTACCAGCAGCAGCGCGGCGCGCACGTTCTCGGCGCGCGCCACCCGGGACGCGACCCGGTCCCAGACGCCGAGCGAGGTCAGCGCCGCCTGCGCATACTTGCCGACCGGCACGCTCGCCGGGTCGCCGGTGGCGAGCCGCCCGTTCGGCCCCAGCCGTGTCAGCAAGTCGACGCCCGGCGTCAGCGCGATGTCGCCGGGCCGGTCGCGCGGGGCGATCAGCACCAATCGGTTGCCCAGCGCGTCGACGCGGCTGGCATCGACGATCAGGTGGCGCTGCTGCAGGTAGTCCATCCACGGCTCGTCGGCGGAGGCGAAGATGTCGGCGGGCGCCCCCTGCTCGACCTGCCGCGCCAGCGCCGAGGACGCGGCGAACACGAAGCGCGGCGTCGCGTGGCCTTGCGCCGCCCAGGCCTGGCCGAGCTGGCGCATGGCATCGGTGAGGCTGGAGGCGGCCATCACCGTGACCTGTTGCGCCCGCGCCAGCGCTGGCGAGGACACCCACACGCCGATGGCGAGCAGCAGGACGCGGACTAGGGGCATGGCGCAAGGCTCCTTCGGTACGCCGGCAGGCTACCCGCTATGTCTGGCCGCGCATAGCGACCGGGGGGGCCGGGTCGACCAGCCCCGCCAGGTGGCCGGCGAGGAACTCGCACTGCCGGCGGATGTCGGGCACCGCCGTCATCTCCCAGAACGCGCCCTTGGTCACCGGGCCGACCGCGAACAGCCGCCGCGACACCGCGCCGTCGCGGTCGAGCACGGCGCAGTTGCCGGTGACGTCCAGGCCGAGCCGCAACGGATCGGGCCGCACCATCCCGTCCTGCAACATGCTGCGCACCAGCGGATGCGCGATGCGGTCGTAATCCGCCCCCGGACCGGAGCAGTTCACCACCCGCGCCGCCGTGATCAAGGCCGAGTGGTCCTGGAAGCGCGGCCGGTAGACCACCCGCACGCCGGCGCCGTCCGCCACATACTCCTGGATGCGTCCGGCGCGGACCGTGAGCTGTGCCCGTTCGCAGGCGTCGTTGATGCGCCGCGCGGTGGGGCCGGGGACGCGGTGGCGGTGGATGTCCCACCACGGCCGCATGTGACGCAGGAAGCGCGCCCGATCTGGCAGCGGCATCGCCTGCCACACGTCGGTGGTGAACGGCCGCAGCTCGTCGATCACCGGCCGCCAGTCGCCGCCGTCCGCCATCGCCCGCGCGGCGGCGGCGCGCAGCATCCGGGTCAGGCCGGTGGCCGAGCTGGGCAGCGCTCGCGGCTCGCTCGGCGGCTGCGATCCGCCCGTGGCGTGGCGCAACGGCAGCAGGCCTCGGCGGGAGAGCGCGTGGATCGGCCCGCGATGGCCCTGGTCGAGCAGCGATATCGCGACGTCGACCATGGTGAGGCCGGTGCCGATCAGCAGCACCGGGGCGTCCGGGTCGAGGTCGGTGAGCACGTCGGCCGCCCACGGGTCGGGCCGGTACAGCGGCCCGTCGTAGAATCGGGGGTCGCGCACCTTGGGCGACTCCGGCGGCACGTTGCCCACCGCCAGCACGGCGAAGTCGGCCTCCATCGTGCGTTCGCGGTCGAGCCGCAGGGCGAGCCGGTGACCGTCCGGCGCCACGCCCAGCACGTCGGCGCCGATCAGCTCCAGCGTCTCGCCGAGGTCCGGGCGCTTCAGCTCCTCATTGAGCAGGTGCCGCACGTAGGCGCCGAACTCGCGGCGGGGGATGAACGCGCCGGCCTCGACCGCGTCGCAGCCCTCGCGCGCCGGCTGCCGCCGCAGCCAGTCGAGGAAGTCGTGCGGCCGGTCGCGGAACGCGCTCATCCGCCCCGCCGGCACGTTCAGCAGGTGGCTGGGGTTGCCGGTCGCGTAGGCCTGGCCACGGCCGAACTGCCGGTTGCGCTCGATCAGCCGGACGCAGGTGCCGGGCGGGCAGCGGCGTAGCAGGTGCAGGGAGAGCAGGGTTCCGCTGAACCCCGCCCCAATGACGGCGATGGTCGACATGGCGGGCCTCGCGCACTGCGGCCGGCAGCCTTACGGCAGGCGGCCGGATAGCTCAACCGCGCAATCCGCATCGAGACATCGTGACATGGCAAATCCACTTCTCGGCCGTGTCGAACTTATATAGACAGGCGATACTTCACACGCGGAGACACTGTGATTAGCCGGCATACCCTGCTTGCTGCCGTGGCGCTGCTGCTGGCCGCCGCCTTCCCCGCGCGCGCGGCGGAGCAGGTGGTGCGGATCGGCTACCAGAAATACGGCACGCTGGTGTTCGAGAAGGCGCGCGGCACGCTGGACGCGCGGCTGCGCCCGCTCGGGATGCGCGCCGAATGGACCGAGTTCATGTCCGGCCCGGCGCTGTTCGAGGCGATGGGGGCCGGCTCGCTCGATTTCGGCTTGGCTGGCGACGCGCCGCCGATCTTCGCCCAGGCCGGCGGGGTCGAGCTGGCCTATGTCGGCGTCGAGCCGTCCAGCCCGCACGGCGAGGCGGTGATCGTGCCCGAGGGCTCGCCGGTCCGCAGCGTCGCCGACCTCGAGGGCAAGCGCGTAGCCCTGAACAAGGGCTCCAACGTCCACAACCTGCTGGTGCGGGTGCTGGCCGACAACGGGCTTTCCATCCACGATGTAAAGACGGTGTTCCTGAAGCCGTCCGACGCCCGTCCCGCCTACGAGAGCGGCAGCGTCGACGCCTGGGTGATCTGGGACCCGTACCTGGCGGCGGCGCAGACCGCGGTGCCGTCGCGGGTGATCGCCGACGGGGTCGGGCGCGGTGGCCGGGTGATCGACGAGAACCGGCAATTCTTCGTCGCCTCGCGCGCCTTCGCGAGCGCCCATGCCGACGCGGTGCGCGCGGTGCTGGCCGACATGGCCGACACCGAAGCCTACGCGGCGCGACACCGCGACGAGCTGGTGGGCGTATTGGCGCCGGCGATGGGGATGCAGCCGGCGGCGGTGAAGCGCGCCATCGACCGCACCGAGTTCGGCGTGCAGCCGATCACCGACCCGATCCTCGCCGGGCAACAGCACATCGCCGACGCCTTCGCCGAACTGGGCCTGATCCCCGACAAGGTGACGGTCGGCGACATGCGCTGGAGCGCCAAATGAACCGCCGCCTCGTGGTCTGGATCGTGCCGCTGCTGCTGTTGCTGGTTTGGGAAGGCGCGTCCAGCACCGGCCTGGTGTCGGCGCGGCTGCTGCCGCCGGTGCATCGCGTGCTGCTCGCGGGCTGGAAGCTGTCGCGCAGCGGCGAGTTGCCGCGCGACGTCGCGGTCTCGACCGGGCGGGCGCTGCTCGGGCTCGCGATCGGCGGCTCGCTCGGCCTTGGGCTGGGCCTGGCCGCCGGCATCAGCCGCATCGCCGAGGACATGGTCGACGGCACCATGCAGATGGTGCGCATGGTGCCGCATCTGGCGCTGGTGCCGCTGGTGATCCTGTGGTTCGGCATCGACGAGGGCGCCAAGGTGTTCCTGGTGGCGTTCGGCGTGTTCTTCCCGATCTACTACAACACTTACCACGGCATCCGCACCATCGACCCCGGCCTGCTGGAGATGGCGCGCATCCACGGGCTGCGCGGGACGGCGCTGTTCCGCGCAGTGATCCTGCCCGGCGCGCTGCCGTCGATCCTGGTCGGCCTGCGCTACGCGCTCGGCATCATGTGGCTGACGCTGATCGTGGCCGAGACCATCGCCGCCAATTCGGGCATCGGCTACATGACCATGAACGCGCGCGAGTTCATGCAGACCGACGTGGTGCTGCTGGGCATCCTGCTCTACGCGGCACTCGGCAAGCTGATCGACCTGGCCGCCCGCCTGCTTGAGAGGAACTGGCTCGCATGGCATCCCTCGTTCAGCCGCGCCTGAGCGTCTGGCATCCGCCCGCGACCGCGCGCCGCGAGGCGCGCCCGGTCACGGCGCCGTCGCGTGGCCTGCCGGTCACGGCATCGGGCCTGGGCAAGTCGTTCGGCGGCCGCCGCGTGCTCGACGGCATCGACCTTGACCTCGCTCCGGGCAGCTTCGTGGCGCTGGTCGGACGCAGCGGCTCCGGCAAGAGCACCCTGCTGCGCCTGCTGGCCGGCCTGGAGCGGCCCGACACCGGCTCGCTCGCCATGGCCGGCGCGGCTCCCGACACGCTGGGCGGGGCGCTGCGCATCATGTTCCAGGACGGCAGGCTGCTGCCGTGGAAGCGGGTGGTCGACAACGTGGCGCTGGGCCTCGATGGCGACGCACGCGGCAAGGCGCTGGCGGCCCTGGCCTCGGTGGGCTTGGCCGACCGCGCCGGGGAATGGCCGCGCGTGCTGTCGGGCGGACAGCGGCAGCGCGTGGCGCTGGCCCGCGCGCTGGCCTCGCAGCCGCGCCTGCTGCTGCTGGACGAGCCGCTGGGCGCGCTCGACGCGCTGACCCGGCTCGAGATGCAGCGGCTGATCGAGAACCTCTGGCGGCGGTCCGGCTTCACCGCGCTGCTGGTCACGCACGACGTGAGCGAGGCGGCGCTGCTGGCGGACCGCATCCTGTTGATCGAGGACGGGCGCATCGGCCTCGACCTTGCGGTCGACCTGCCGCGCCCGCGCCCGCCTAGCCCCGAGCTGTCGGCGGTCGAGCGAGTGGTGCTGGAGCGCATCCTGGGCGCCGTGGCTGCCTGATTCGGCTAGGTGGCGCTCAGTTTCCACACCCGGCACATCATGTCGAACTTGGCCCGGCGGTCCGCGTCCAGGTCGCGGGCGCGCGTCCCTTGCTGGGTGAAGAACGCGTTGACGCAGACCAGGTCGCCCTCGAAGCCCGGCACCCGCTCGATGCCGCGCAACCGCAGGCCGAACTGGCCGAGCTGATCGACCAGGTCGTGCAACAATGCCTGCTCCTTGAACGCGGGATACAGCCAGGCCTCGGTCTCGACCCCGAGCACGTCGCGCAGCAGCTCGCCGAAACCGGCCAGGGCACGGCTTTCGTAACCCTCGATGTCGATCTTGATGACGTCCGGGCGCGGCGCCTTCCCGGCGGCGACCAATTCATCGTAGCGGGCGCAGTCGACCTCGACGGTCCGCTTGGATCGGTAGTAGTCGCCGATGGCGTAGTCGCCCAGGAAGGCCATGTTCGGCTGCAGCATCGAGGTGCAGCCGAAATACTCGGCGATGTTCAATGCCTGTGGCCCGCTGCGGTCGCTCAGGCCGCTGTCGATCACGTAGGCCTCGGCAAACCTCGCCAGCGTGGCCCGCAACGCCTTCGCCTCATCCGGGTTCGGCTCGAACAGCACCGGGGTGACGGTGCGCCGGTAGCGCAGCCATTTGCGCTGGATGCCCTTGGAGGCACCCACGTCGACGAGGACGATGTTGGTCTTGGGTCGCCTGAGCGGCGCCAGGCTCCGCAACTTGGCCAAGTCGGGCATCGCCGGACACCTTGCACGATCTCTCCGCAGTAGAATGCGGTTCGTTGCGAGTCGCGCATGAAATCCGGGCGGGAAGCCATCACATATCGCTTAGCGGCTAAGCGCCTCAGAGCGCCACGACGCCCCCGTTGAACGTGACGGTCGGATGGTTGCCGACGAACTGGATCGTGGTGTTGTCGGACAGCGTGACCGACAGGCTGCCGCCTGCCGCCGGATGCGCGGCCACCGCGGTCGCCAGGGCTTGATCGTCCGCCGTGCCGTAGCCGGACAGGAACACCGCGTCGCCTGCCTGGTAGCCGTCGATGGTGATGCTGTGCGGGACGCTGTTGGCGCCGGCGACACTGGCGACCACGAACTCGTCGAACGTCGCGGCGGTCGGCGTCGCGGCGGAGCCGACCAGCGTGGCGCTGCCGAGGCTTGGCACGTCGCCGATGAAGAACCTGCTGCCCTGGGCGGCGCCGGCCGCGTTGATGATGTCGTTGCTGCCGTTGGGCACCAGTTCCGCGCCGGCGGCGGTGTTGAGCAGCACGTCGTAGCCGCCGGTGTTGCCGAACAATGTCGGCGCCACGGTGCCGCCGGAGATCTCGTCGCGGCCGCCGCCGTTGACGACCAGGTCCGCCGAGCCGCCGACGTTGTACAGGTCGCCGATGGTGCCGCCGAACAGCACTTCGCGGCCGGTGGTGCCGGTGACGGTCGAGTGGAAGTACGGCGTCGCGGCGAGGCTGTCGGCCGATCCCAGCACGCTCGCCGAGCCGCCGACGAAGATGTCGTCGCCGGAGCCCGCGGTGTAGTTCAGCCCGGCTTCGGCATAGATCGTGTCCGCGCCGGTGCCGCCGACCACGGTGGACACCCCGACCACCGACCCCACGGCGCCGACGAAGAAGGTGGCGGCGGCCGTCCCGGCCGCGGAATAGGAGTCGGCGCCGGTCGCGGCGAACACCGTGCTGGTGCCGGCAAGCGCGCTGACGGTGTTGTTGCCGCCGTTCAGGACCACGACCTCCTGCGCCACCGGGTCGATCAGCAGGGCGTAGTTGGAGCTGGTGAGCTGCAGCACGGACGCCGCCGCCGGCGTGGTCGGCTGGTCGGTCCCGTACGACCCGATGACGAAGATGTTGCCGGCGCCGTTCACCGTGCCGCCGCCGGTCAGCGTGCTGGCGGTCTCGGTATAGGTCCCGGTGGCGCCTGAGTCGGTCAGCAGGGCCTGCTTGGTGCCGCCGAGGAAGACCGTGTTCCCGGTGCCGCCGGCGGCGATGGTCGCGGCGGTCGCGGTGTCGCTCACGGTGTCGTTGTTGCCGAACGAGGCGACGACGTTGCCGGCGGTGGCGCCGCTGATGCTGACATTGTTGGCGGCGTTGGCCAGCCCGTTGCCGAACCCCGCCACGGTGACGCTGGGGGCGCCCGCGGCCAGGAGCACTTGCGCGTCGCCGTTCCCAGCCAACGGGCCGGGATTGCCCAGGACCGCCGCCACGGTAGGGCTGGCGCTCACCGCCAGCGTGAATGCCCCGAGCGAGGCGATCGCGGCGGCGCTCGGGTAGGCGCCGTTGTAGGCGACCACGTCGTTGGCTTGCGTGACCAGGCCGTTGAACGTGTTCAGCAGCGTCCCGGTCTGCTCTCCGGCGGACTGCACCGTCGCGGAGCCGGCGGCGGCGACGGTCGGGTTCAGCATGGTTTCGGCCTCGTTGTTTTAACGGCGAACGTTCACCTGTCCATGCGAAGTGGTAACTGTTTTTAACAACGCAAGCGCCCGTCAGGAGGCCGCCACGCGATGCGAAGGGGCCACCACGTTGGCGATCACCTCGCCGAACGGGCCGGCGTTGCGCGCCGGGCCGAGGTCGCTGCCGGTGGTGGACGCGAGCGGCAGCAGCGGGAACACCAGCTCGGCGAAGCGGTAGCACTCCTCGAGGTGCGGGTAGCCGGACAGGATGAAGCGGTCGATCCCGAGCGCCATGTACTCGCGCATCCGTGCCGCGACCTGCTCCGGGTCGCCCACCAGCGCCGTGCCGGCGCCGCCGCGCACCAGGCCGACGCCGGCCCAAAGGTTCGGGCTGATCTCGAGCTTGTCGCGCCGGCCGCCATGCAGTTGCGCCATGCGCCGCTGGCCCACCGAGTCGAAGCGCGAGAACGCCTGCTGCGCCGTGGCGATGGCGGCGTCGTCGACATGGCTGATAAGGCTGTCGGCGGCGCGCCACGCCTCTTCCGCGGTCTCGCGCACGATGACGTGCAGGCGGATGCCGAACTTCATCGTGCGCCCGCGCACGGCGGCGGCGGCACGCGCGTCGGCGATCTTGGCCCCGACATCGGCCGGCGGCTCGCCCCAGGTCAGGTAGACGTCGGCGTGCTCGGCCGCCACCGCCTGACCGGCGCCCGAGGAGCCGCCGAAATACAGCGGCGGATACGGCGCCTGCGCCGGCGGGTACAGCAGCTTGCCGCCTTCGCAGCGTATGTGCTTGCCGGCGAAGTCCACCGTCTCGCCGCGCATCAGGGCGCGCCAGACCGTCAGGTACTCGTCCGTCGCCTCGTAGCGGGCGGCGTGGTCGAGCCACACGCCGTCGCCGTGCAGCTCGGAGGGGTCGCCGCCGGCCACCACGTTGATCAGCAGCCGTCCGCCGGAGAGCCGGTCGAAGGTCGCCGCCATGCGCGCGGTCATCGACGGCTCGGACAGGCCCGGCCGCACCGCGATCAGGTAGCGCAGCCGCTGCGTCATCGGCAGCATGGCGGACGCCACCACCCAACTGTCCTCGCAGGATTTCCCCGTGGGCAGCAGCACGCCGAAATAGCCCAGCTCGTCGGCGGCGCGGGCGATCTGGCTGAGGTAGCCGAGCGTCACGTGCCGCGCGCCCCGCTCCGACCCCAGGTAGCGGCCGTCGCCATGGGTCGGCAGGAACCACAATATGTCTGCGCTCGACGCGCCACTCATAGCGGGGTGGGGCATCGCGGCGGGGATTGCGTCCATGTGGGGGCTCTTCCGTGGAACTGGCTGGTCACACTGTCACAGCTCGTCATTCACACATAATCACAGCCTCTCGTCGTGAGAACCCCCGGGCGGCGTCCTCGCGCAGGAAGTCGCTGGCGGCCAGGTAGCGCTCGAACAGCCGTCGCGACCGTACGGCGGCCTCCGGGTCCGGCCGTACCAGGGCGGCGGGCGGCGGCGGACGCAGCTTCCAGCCCAGCGCGCGGGCGCCAAGGATGGCAGCCCCCAGCGCCGTGGCCCCGACCGGGTTGGCATGGACCGCAACCGGCATCCCGGTGATGTCGGCCAGGATCCGCATCCACTCGGCACTCGACGCGCCGCCGCCCAGCGCGCCCAGCGCTCCATTGGCCCCGCCCAGCGCCGCGAGGTTGTGCCGGATCGCCAGCGCCACCCCTTCCAGCACCGCGCGGCGCAGGCTGCCGGGACCGTGCGAGCGGTCGAGGCCGAGGAACGCGCCGCGCACCGCGGCGTCGTGGAACGGCCCGCGCTCGCCCTTCAGGTAGGGCAGGAACAGCGGCGGCTCGATTTCGGCGCCGCACGCTGGATCGCCGAACAGCTCCCGCGCCCAGGCCACCGCGTCGCCGGCGCAGAGGATCGGCGCCACCTCGATCAGCAGGTCCGGCAGCGGGTGCGCCACGGTGGCGACCGGCGGCACCGCGCGCGGGAACGCGGCCACGACGCTGCGCGCCACCCAGCCGGTGGTGCCGAGGTAGGCGTACGCCTGGCCGGCGCGCCCGGCCCCGGCGCCCAGGGTGGCGGCCCCGGCGTCGCCGCACCCGTTCAGCACCGCGAGCCCGGCCGGCAGGCCGAACCACGCCGCCGCCGGCGCCCCGACCGGGCCGAGCACGGCGTCGGCCGGCAGGATGCGCGGCAGCCGGTCCGAGGCCACGCCCAGCGCCGCCAGCACCGGCGCGTCCCACTCGCGCGCCGCCAGGTCCATCAGCCCGGTCGTGCTGGCCGCCGCCGCGTCGGTGGCGTGCCGCCCGGTCAGCCGCCAGGCGAGGTAGTCCTTGGCCCCGGAATGGAACATCGCCGCGGCGTCGAACCGGCCGGGGGCCTCGGCGCGCAGCCAGTCCAGCTTCGCCGCCGTGGTCAGCGGATCGACCTGGTTGCCGAGGCGTCCGGGGGCGCCCGCCGCCCGCATCCGCTCCGCGAAACCGGCCAACCGAAACGCGGCGCGGGCGTCGCTGTACAGCAGCGCCGGCCCGAGTGGCGCGCCGTCGCGGCCGAGCGGGATCAGGTTCTGCATGGTCCCGGTCAGCGCCAGCAGGGCCACGCCGCCGAGGTCGCCGAGCCGCCCCAGCGCCAGGCGGGCGGCTTCCGCCCAGTCCTCCGGCGCCTGCTCGAACCAGCCGGGCCGCGGAGAGGTGGTCGGGTAGCCGGCCTGGGCCTGCGCCAGCACGGCGCCGGCACGGTCGAACACGACCGCCTTCAAGCCGGAACTGCCGGCGTCGAGCACGAGGATGGATTCACGTTGCATGTCCCACTCCGGCACAGGCCAAGATACGAGCAGGTTTTATGCCTCGCGGCACCGATCCACACCGCCGCTTTATGCGCGTCGCGCTAGTTCTGCCGGCGCGCAAGGTTGCGCCCATGGAGCGTTCCGCGATGCTGGCCCAGGTTCAATCCAACAGTTCGGTCCCACACGCCGAGCCCGGCGCGCTCGACGGTTTCGCGCGCGGCCTCGGCGATGTCGCCGCGACGCACGCGCTGGTGATCGGCGAGCGCACGCTGGAACTGGTGTGCCTGCTGATCCGCCGCGGCTGCGCCGCCGCCGGCACGCTGCGCTGGCACGAGAAGGCCGAGCCCGCCGCCGCCGATCTGGTGGTGGTGTCGCTGCCGTTGCGGCTGCAGCCGCTGGACGACGTGCTGCGGCAGGCGCGCCGCGCCCTGCTGCCGGGCGGGCGGATCGTGCTGCTCGTGGCGGGCAAGCGCCCGAAGGCGCTGATCGGCCTGGTCGCCAGCACGCTGCGGCAATACGGCTTCGGCCCCGCGCGGCTGACCGCGACCGAGGGCGGAATGCTGGTCGAGGCCGAGCTGCCGCGCCTTGGAGTCGCCCTGCATGGTTGAGCGCGGCCGGGAGCGGACCGGGCGCGCCGGCGCCGCGGCCCGCTGGGCCGGCGCGGCGGGGGGCCGGGCCGCCGCCGTAGC
>CAXUHK010000025.1:26761-30474 GCA_964250775.1 uncultured Acetobacteraceae bacterium
GGCGGCCTCTGTGGGTGCCGGGGGCCGGGCGGCGGCGGGGGGCCCCGGGCGCCGCGCCGCGATGGCCGGGGGCGGGGGGGGCGCTGCCGACGCCGTTCGCGGACGACATGGTCGACGCCGAGGCACTGTCCCGCTTCGCCACGCGCCAGGTCGAGGCCGGCACCGCCGCCATCGTCGCCTGCGGCAGCACCGGCGAGGCGGCAGCGCTGTCGGTGAAGGAATACGCCCGCGTGCTCGACATCGTGCTGGAAGCGGTGCAGCGCCGGGTGCCGGTGATCGCCGGTTGCGGCGCGCCCTCGACGGCGCAGGCGAGCGAACTCGCGGTGGTGGCGGCGTGCTGCGGGGCGGACGCGCTGATGTGCGCGCCGCCGCCGTACAGCCGCCCGTCGCAGGACGGCATCGCCGGCCATGTCCGCGTCCTGGCCCACGCCACCGGCCTGCCGCTGCTGCTCTACGACGTGCCGGCGCGCAGCGCCGTTCCCATCGCCGACGCGACCGTCGCCCGCCTGTTCGAGCGCGGCCTGATCGTGGGCCTCAAGGACGCCACCGGCGACCTGTCGCGCCCGCCGCGCCTGCGCCGGCTGTGCGGCCCGAGACTGCTCCAACTCAGCGGCGACGACGCGACCGCGCTGGCCTACCGCGCCATGGGCGGCGATGGCTGCATCTCGGTCGCGGCCAACGTCGTCCCCCGGCTGTGCGCGCGGCTGCATCGCGCCTGGGACACCGGCGACCGCGTGGTCTGCGACGAGCTGGTGGCGTTGCTGGAGCCGTTGCACGCCGCGCTGTTCGCCGACGGCAACCCCGCCGGGGTGAAGGCGGCGCTGACGATGCTCGGGCTGTGCTCGGGCGAGCTGCGCCTGCCGCTGACCCGCGTCACGCAGGCGACCTGCGACCTGCTGGCCGACCTGCTGCCGATAGCCACCCGGCATGAGGACGCGGCGGGCCAGCGGCCTTTGCTGGCGCTGGTGCGCTGATGGCGGCGCAGCGCACCGACGGCGGCGCGCTGGGCTGGGCGGTGCGCTCCACACTGCTGGCGCTGGCGGTCTGCGTCGGCGCCAACTTCGTCCGCAGCGTCAACCATGCGCTCAGCGTCGCCACCGGCATCGTGACCCTGCGCACCGCGCAACCCATCACCCCACCCGTCCGAGGCAGCTTCAGCGGATAGCCGATGACGACTAGCCAGGGCACGGCGACACCGTAATATCGCCCGGCTGTCACATCGGAGCGCCACGGATGGTTGCATGTCGCGAACCGGCGTTCGGCCGCAGGGCCGGGTTGCTGGCCCTGGCTGCCGCCGCCGTCCCGAGCCTGGCGCGCGCTGACGGCGAGGCGCCGGTGACGCGCACCTTGTCGCCGCAGGCGGGGGCGCCGCCCGCGCCGGCGCCGCAGGCCGGTGGCATCGACAGGACCAAGACCTATTACGTGTTCTTCAACGAGGCGATCGACGCCACCTCGATGCGTGCCCTGCGCCGACAGCTCACGCTGCTGGTCGAGGCGGGTGTCACGCAGGTCACGCTGGTCATCAACTCGCTGGGCGGCGCGGTCGGGCCGATGCTCGTCACCTACGGCTTCATCCGGGCGCTGCCGGTCGCCGTCAACACCCATGTGCAGAGCATCGCGGCGTCGGCGGCCACCATGCTGTTCCTGGCCGGCCAGGACCGCTCGGCCGACCGCAATGCCCGGTTCCTGTTCCACCCGCTGTCGACCACCATCGCCGGCAGCTTCGACAGGAGCGGAATGCACGACCAGATGGAGCAGTTGGCGGTGTCCGAGGACATCGTCACCAACATCTACAAGGACCGCACCAAGCTGTCGGATGAGGAGCTGGCCCGCTTCAACCACGGTCAGGTGACATACAGCGCCGAGCAGGCCCGACAGTCCGGCGTGGTGCAGACCGTGGCCGACCTGAAGGTTCCCGGCGGCCAGGCGGCGCGGATGCTGTTCCTCGACTGACCGCGCCTCGCGAACGCGGGATCGCCACGGGAGCGCCAACGGTTTCGTTCGATATTGTCGGGTCGCGCCGCTATTGTGATCCCAACAATCAACAACGTTTCGAGGTCTCGTCCAGTGAGGTATAATCGAACGATCCCGACCGTGGCGGCGCTTGGCCTGATTTCGGCGCTGGCGCCGGGGCTCCGCGCCCAGACCGTCGGGCCGGATTACCCGACCCCGCCCTCGCTCGAATACGGCGACCTCTACCGCGACGTGGAGCTCGCCGGCATCTTTCCCGACAGCAAGACCTTTCCCGACCTGATACCGGCCGGCACGCCGTCCGACGTGACGGCCGCCTACGACGCCGCCAAGGCCGCGCCGGGCTTCAGCCTCGCGGGCTTCGTCGGCGCCCAATTCTCCGGGCCAAGCCCGGCCGGGCCCGCGGTCAGCCCGGCATCGGGCGGCCAAACGCTGCTCGACTACGTCGCCGCCCTATGGCCCGTCCTGGAGCAGTCGACGCCATCGGTCCCGGCGTACTCGACCTTCCTGCCGCTGCCCTATCCCTACATCGTCCCCGGTGGCCGGTTCCGCGAGTTCTACTACTGGGATTCCTACTTCACCATGCTCGGGCTGGAGGCGGACGGCCGCAACGACCTCGCGACCGACATGCTCAAGGACTTCGCCTACGAGATCGACAAGTACGGCCACATCCCGAACGGCAGCCGCAGCTACTATCTCAGCCGCTCGCAGCCTCCGTTCTTCGCCCTGATGGTCGACCTGATCGCCCGGCACAATGGCCTCGCGACCTACAACACCTACCTGCCGGAGCTGCAGGCGGAGTACGACTACTGGATGCAGGGTGAGGCGGCGGTCCTGCCCGGCCAGGCGGGACGCAACGTGGTGCGGCTGCCGGATGGGACCGTGCTGAACCGCTACTGGGACGAGCGCGAGGCCCCGCGCGACGAGTCGTACGCCGAGGATGTGGCCACGGCGTCCAAGTCGCCCCGCCCGGCCGGCGTGGTCTGGCGCAACCTACGCGCCGCCGCCGAGTCGGGCTGGGATTTCAGCTCGCGCTG
Source organism: uncultured Acetobacteraceae bacterium (assembly GCA_964250775.1). Lineage (GTDB taxonomy): Bacteria > Pseudomonadota > Alphaproteobacteria > Acetobacterales > Acetobacteraceae > CAVRQM01. The sequence goes on from CAXUHK010000025.1 coordinate 29,770, forward strand.
GCTGGCCGACGGCAAGACCCTGAGCACGATCCGCACGCTCGACCTGCTGCCGCCCGATCTCAACAGCCTGCTGGAGCATCTGGAGGTGACGCTCTCGGAAGCCTACGTGCTGCGGGGCGACGTGAGGCTCGCGATCCGCTACGCGCGGCGGGCGCAAGACCGGGCGGCGGCGATCCGACGCCTGCTGTGGGACGCCCAGGACGGGGTGTTCACCGACTATCTCTGGCGCGAGGGCGCCACCACGCGCAGCGTGACGGCGGCGACGCTGTATCCCCTGTTCCTGGGCCTGGCGTCCCCGGAGCAGGCCGGGGCGGTCGCCGGCGTGGTCGACGGCGCGCTGCTGCAGGTCGGCGGCTTGGCCACCAGCCTGGTGGACAGCGGGCAGCAATGGGATGCCCCGAACGGCTGGGCGCCGCTGCAGTGGATCGCGGTGGTCGGCCTGCGGAACTACCGCTATCCCGCCCTCGCGCGGCAGGTCGCGGCGCGGTGGGTGGCCAAGACCATCGCCGGCTACCGGCAACAGGCCAAGCTGGTCGAAAAATACGACGTCACCACCACAGGCGGCGACGCGGGAGGCGGCGGCGAATACGCGACCCAGATCGGCTTCGGCTGGACCAACGGCGTGTTGCTGGCGCTAGGGTCGCTGTACCCGGACCTGCAGGCCGAAGCGGCCGCCGCGACGCCCAACCCGCAGGCGACCACGGT
>CAXUHK010000025.1:30484-31652 GCA_964250775.1 uncultured Acetobacteraceae bacterium
GGGGGTGCCCCACGGGGGGGTGGGGGGCGCTTGGGGCGCCCCCCCCGGCCCGGGGCGCGGGGGCGGGGGCCGCGACGCCCGACCCGCAGACCGCGGCCGCGCCGTAGGTCAGGCGGCCACGGCGCGGTGGATGCCGCACTCGGTCTTGGCTAGGCCGGCCCAGCGGCCGCTGCGCGGGTCGGCGCCGGCGGCCACCGGCTGCGTGCAGGTGGCGCAGCCGATCGAGGGATAGCCGCGCGCCACCAGCGGGTGCGCCGGCAGGCCGCGCGCCGCGATCTCCGACGCCAGCCGCGCCTGCGTCCAATCGGCCAGCGGGTTGATGCGCAGCCGCGCGTCGTCGCGCTCGACCAGCCGGATGCTGGCGCGGGTCGCCGCCTGGTGCCGCTTGCGCCCGCTCACCCAGCCGGTGAACGGCGCCAGCGCGCGTGCCAGGGGAGACACCTTGCGCACGGCGCAACAGGCATCCGGGTCCCAGGCCCAGAGATCGCCGTCCGGATCGACGCGAACCAATTCACCACCGTCCGGCGTGATATCGCGGACGTCGCGCAGGCCGAGCCGGGCCGCGAGGGCGTGACGGTAATCCAGCGTCTCGGCGAAGTGCTTGCCGGTCTCGAGGAACAGCACCGGGACGTCGCGGTCGATCTCCGCCGCGATGGCCAGCAGGACGGCACTTTCGGCGCCGAACGACGACACCACGGCGACCTGCCCCGGAAACGCCGCCAGGGCGGCGCGCAGGACGGCCGGCCCGTCCAAACCCTCGGCCCGGCGCAGGAACACCGATATCGGCGACAGCCCTGGCCCGTCCTGCGTCTCGATGTCCGTCGCCAGCATGTCCGCGTCCACACCGTAGGTTCGACACGAGTTTGGCCGGTCCCACGATTATTTAAAGTGGTTTTTCCTGCACCGCTCGCATTCTCCATTGGCATAGCGGAATTGCCACAATGTCTCAGGGCAGCACGTACGCCGCGAGCAGCTTGGCGAACGCTCGGGCGCGATGGCTGGTGGCGCGCTTCTCGGCCGGATCGGCCTCGCCATAGGTGAGCGCGCTGCCCCGGCCGTAGGCCGTGCCGCCGATCGTGGTCGTGTCCTGCTGCGCGTTGCTCAGGAAGCCGCTGGCGATGTTGCGGTTGCCGCCGCCGTAGGTGAACGCGCTGCCGCGGCCGTAGGC
>CAXUHK010000026.1:0-14128 GCA_964250775.1 uncultured Acetobacteraceae bacterium
GGCGGTGATGGCGCGGCTGCTGCGCGAGGCCGGGGTGCCGGAGCCGCGCATCCTGGTCGAGCCCACCGCCCACGACACGCTGGCCTCGGCCCGGGCCTGTGCCGCGTTGCTGCGGGGGCATCGCGGGCCGGTGTTAGCGGCGCGCAGCGGCTACCACCTGCCGCGCTGCCTGATGCTGCTGCGCCTGGCCGGCATTCGCGCCCGCGGCTGCCCGCCGCCGCCGGCCCTGGGCCATCCGGGGCGGCGCTGGCTGGCCCGGCTGCGCGAGGCGGTGGCGCTGCCGGTCGACCTGGTGCTCGGCGTGGCGCGGCTGCGCGTTCGGCGCTAAGAGGCGTCTCCTGCACCGCCGATGACGCGGCTGTGGCGACAAGAGGCGACAACCGTGTGTTAGGTAGTTTCTGATAGGCTGTTGGCGCGTGGGTGTCGGGATGAGCGCGGGAGCGTCAGACGATGGAAGGTCAGAGCATGATTGCCGCACCAGCACGGCGCAGCCGCTGCGAATAGCATGGTTCACTCGATAAAGAAATTCAGCGATTACCAATCCGAAGGGCATCTATGGATCACGCTCTCCTCTGGAGAGTATTACCATGACATACTCCCGCTCGCCTGCGAGCTGTATAAGCCCGTGCTTGTCACTTTCGGGCAGATGCTTGCCCAAGCGCATTCATCAACCAACCTTCTGCTTTCAATCTCTCTCCTGTCCGAGCAGTGGATGCGCATCCAGCTCGCCCGCGTGTTCCGCAAATATGTCAGTCCGGAAACTCCCGTCGAAATGCTAAAGCAGAAACGGAAGGCGCAAGCAATATGCGACAATTTTGGTGCTGGCTTCCGTCCAATCACTGAGGTGCAGAAGCGATTTAGCGAACGGCCTATCCCCGATGAGGCGCTTTGCGCGGTTCTTTGGGAGTATAAGGACCGAGGCAAGAAGGGTTACGATCTTACCGAGCGCTTCTTCATCCTGTTGCGCGAGCAATTTCCTAATCTGCAACTTAGCGGCCCGGAACGCGCCGGGAGAGATGTACTGTTAAGCAATATCTTCCACGATTATCTCAAAGTTGACAGGGCAATAGATTTTTTGATTTGTGAAATAGAAGATACTCTTGCAGTCGGTTTGGCGCGTTATGACGCTGATAGGGGTGGCTCGCAGGAGTACGATCGTACGGGTGAATACAGGGCCTGTGCACATGAGGTTTTGGGATATGCCACAAGGAAGGGATTACCCACAAAAGTAATCTTCCTTAACGATGGTCCTGGTCTGCTACTCGGCCTGATGTGGCAACGGTACGCGGAGATTGAGGACCTGTATCCCGGCCGGGTCATGGTCACGACCTTGCGCATGATACCCGAGCGCCTGACGCTCGAATGGCTGCGGTCGTAGGCGCAGATGGCGACCGGCACTCCGCGCAGGCCAAGCCGTAAGGGTCCCCTTGCTCCGTCTCCCGTCCTGCTGACCTACCCGGGTAAGAAATCTTCCGCTGCCATCCTGGCGACGGAACCTGGCACCTTCGAGCGTTCGCCAGAAAATGCCGGCGAGTGCAAGCAACTCTATTTTGCCGAAAACCTATCCGTGCTCTCGCGCCTGGCGCGCAACTCGGCGGTTTGCGGCAACGTACGTCTCGTCTATATCGACCCGCCGTTTGCAACGCAGACCGTGTTCCACTCACGCAGGCTGGCCCACGCTTACGAGGATGTCTACGAGTGCGCCGAGTATCTCGAATTCATACGTGAGCGCTTGATCTTTCTCCACCTGCTGCTGGCTGGCGACGGCTCGATCTACGTCCATCTCGACGCCAAGATGGTGTTTCACGTCAAGCTGTTGTTGGACGAAGTCTTCGGCCCAGAGAACTTTCGCAACTGCATCACGCGCAAGAAATCGAACCCAAAAAACTACACGCGCAATCAATTTGGGAACACGTCCGACTACTTGCTGTTCTACTCCAAGTCGCCGAAGTACGTTTGGAATCGCCAGGCCGAGCCGTGGACTGAGGTACGAGCGCGGGAGTACCACTATGTCGATCCCGCGACCGGTCGCCGCTTCATGAAAGTTCCGGTGCATGCACCCGGAGTGCGCAGAGGCGAAACCGGCCAACCATGGCGCGGCGTCATGCCCCCGCCCGGCAAGCACTGGCAATACACACCCACCACGCTCGACGAACTGGACGCGAACGGCGAGATTTTTTGGTCAAGGAACGGTAATCCGCGTCGCAAGGTCTATCTCGACGAGAGTTCCGGGATATCCGTCCAGGATATCTGGCTCGACTACCGCGATGCCCACAATCAGATGGTACATGTGACCGGCTACCCGACTGAGAAGAACCTGAACCTGTTGCGGCGCGTGGTCGCGGCCTCAAGCAATCCCGGTGATCTTGTGCTCGACTGCTTTGCCGGATCGGGCACCACCCTTGTGGCCGCCGACATGCTCGGACGCGACTGGATCGGAGTCGATAACAGCCCGGAGGCGTTACGCACCATGCTGCATAGGTTTGAGCATGGCACGCAACCAATGGGCGACTTTGTCGGCGAGCCGCCGTCGAAGCGCCATGCCTTGGGGCCACTCCTCGCCCTAGACCTCCCGGCGGCCCAACAGCCTGCTCGGCATACGGTTGCGGGCTTTACCCTGTTCACGGAGCGCGGCAGCCAGCAGGCACCCACTGCTGGTGCCTCGCAGGTGATCGGTGATCTGCCCCAGCCGGCCAAGGAAGAGGCGCCTCTCGTCTCGCGGAGCGTCGCATGAGTTGGCTCACCGAGTATGTACGCCCCAAGATCCGCACCCTGTTGGGCCGGCGCGACGTGCCGGAGAACCTCTGGGTGCAATGCCCGGCCTGCCAGCAGATGATCTTCCACACCGAGCTGGAGAAGAACCTCAAGGTCTGCACCCATTGCGGACACCATCTGCGCCCGAGCGCCGCCGAGCGGCTGGCCTGGACGTTCGACGACGGTGCCTGCACCCGCATCGAGCTGCCCAAGGTGCCGGCCGACCCGCTGCGCTTCCGCGACGGCCAACGCTACGTCGACCGGCTGCGAGCGGCGCGCGAGAAGACCCATGGCGAGGACGCGCTGGCCGTCGCGCACGGCCTGATCGGCGGCCACAAGGCGGTGGTCGCGGTGATGGTGTTCGACTTCATGGCCGGCTCCATGGGAGCGGCGGTGGGCGAGGGCATCGTCGCCGCGGCACGGCTCGCGGTGCTGCAGGAGGCGCCGCTCGTGGTGTTCACCGCCTCCGGGGGCGCGCGGATGCAAGAAGGGGCGGTGAGCCTGATGCAGATGCCGCGCACCGTGCTGGCGACGCGGCTGGTGAAGCGGGCCGGGCTGCCGTTCATCGTGGTGCTGACCGACCCCACCACCGGCGGCGTGACCGCGAGCTTCGCCATGCTGGGCGACATCCAGATCGCCGAGCCGGGGGCGCTGATCGGCTTCGCGGGAGCCAGGGTGATCGAGCAGACGGTGCGCGAGAAGCTGCCGGAAGGTTTCCAGCGCGCCGAGTACCTGCACGAGCACGGCATCCTCGACATGGTGACCAGGCGCACCGAGCTGGCGGCGACGCTGGCGCGGGTGATCGGCCTGCTGCGCGTCCACGACCTCCCGGTGGCCGAAATGCCTCCCGAGGCGGCGCCCGCGGCCGAGGCCGAGCCGGCGGCGGCCGACTGAGCCCGGCCGCATGAGCGACGCTCCCGCCGGCGGGCGGTTCGACGCCCTGGTCGCCCGGCTGCACGCGCTGCACCCGCGGCTGATCGACCTCAGCCTCGACCGGCTGCAGCGCCTGCTGGCGCAGCTCGGCAACCCGGAGCGGCGCCTGCCGCCGGTCGTCCACGTCGCCGGCACCAACGGCAAGGGCAGCACTTGCGCCTTCCTGCGCGCGGTGGCGGAGGCCGAGGGGCTGCGCGCGCACGTGTTCACCTCGCCGCATCTGGTCGTCTTCAACGAGCGCATCCGCATCGCCGGGCGCCTGGTCGACGACGCGACGCTGGGCGACGCGCTGGAGGAGATCGAGCGCTCCAACGCGGGGGGCGCCGTCACCGTGTTCGAGGTCATCACCGCGGCGGCGTTGCTGCTGTTCTCGCGCACCCCGGCCGACCTGTGCGTGCTGGAAGTGGGGCTGGGCGGCCGGCTCGACGCCACCAACGTGGTGCCGCCGCCGGCTGCCTGCGCCGTCACCTCGATCTCGATGGACCATCGCGACTTCCTGGGCGACACGCTGGAGGCGATCGCGGCCGAGAAGGCGGGCATCCTCAAGCCCGACGCGCCCGCCATCACCGGCGAGCAACCGCCGGCGGTGCTGGCGGTGTTGCAGGACGCGGCGGACCGGCAGGGGACCAGCCTCTCGGCGCGGGGGCGGGATTGGTCGATCGAGCGGGTCGGGCGAGGGCTGCGCTACGCCGATCCCGCCGGCGCCCTCGACTTGCCGCTACCGGCGCTGCCGGGCGCCCACCAGCACGACAACGCCGGCATCGCCATCGCGGCCCTGCGCGCCGCCGGGTTCGCGCCCACGGCGGCGCAGGCGCGGCGCGGCATCGCCGGGGCGCAATGGCCGGCGCGGCTGCAACGCCTGCACGGCACGCTGGCGCGCCTGCTGCCGGAGGATTGGGAGCTGTGGCTCGACGGCGGCCACAACGAGGGCGCCGGTGTCGCGTTGGGCGAGCACTTGGCGGGCTGGCGCGACCGGCCGCTGCATCTCGTGGTCGGCATGAAGCAGACCAAGGATCCGGCGGCGTTCCTGCGCCCACTGCTGCCGTACGCCGCGAGCGTCTGGGCGGTGGCCGAACCGGGGCAGCACCTAGCGCTGCCGGTCGAAGCGATCGTGGCGGCGTCCAACGGTGTTGCGCGGCCCGCAGCATCGGTGGCGACGGCGCTGCGTGCGGTGCCGCGCGCGGGGGCGGCACGGGTCTTGGTGTGCGGGAGCCTGTACTTGGCCGGAGAAGCGATGAAGGCGGACGCGGCACCGGCACGATCGTGACGACGCCGCGTTCCAACGCAGGCGAGCCTGGCACCAGATCCTACGGAGTTCGTCCCGTAGGATCGCTGGGCGTTGGCAGGTCAGGTGTTAGGGGGACTTCTGCCCTGAGAGCACCCGCACCACTTGGCCATAACCCGGGTTGAGGCCGTAGTTCGAGACGTAGACGTCCCCGTTCGGCGCGGTGGCGATGCCGGTCGGCTGGATCAGGCCCTGGCAGGCCAGCACCTTCTGGTCGCCTTGCGGCGAGAGATAGATCAACGAACCGCCGACGTCGGGCGACAGCGCGCCTTGGTCGGTCATCTCCAGCGCGTAGACCCCGCCATTGGGCGCTGGCGACAGGCCGATCAGGTTGGTGAAGCCGGAGGCGAACACCTTCGGGTCCTGGCCTTCCTGCATCTTCCAGATGTTCGCCGTTCCCGGGACATAGGGATAGCCGGTGTAGTCGGCGACCAGGACGCCGCCGCCGTATGGCGCCGGCATGATCCCGGTCGGCACCGAGTCCTCGACCATGGTGGCGCCGGTAGTGGAGCCGGGCTGGGGCACCATCTGCGGCGGCATGATGCCCACGACCGAGATGGCGCCTTTGGGCGTCACCTTGGTGGCCGTGTGCGCGGCGCCGTCGGCCACGTAGGCGTTGGGTCCGATGCTGGTCAACCCGAACGGGTTGCTGTCGGGCGCCACGGTGCCATCGGGGAGCGGCCGGTTGTCCGGGTTGTTGACGAACTCGTAGTTGGCCATGTTGGCGACCGTCTGGGCCTGCACGCCACCGGGGCCGAAGCCGAACGTCTGCAGCACGCCGACTTGGCTCTGCTGCGCGCCCAACTGGCTGATCGCCGATTGCGGCGCGCCGGCGCCCACGACCACCAGGGGTCGGCCGTTGGCGAAGGTGATGCCGCTGGGTCCGACCGCCGAATCGATCAACGGCGTCGCGAGCGATCCCAGCTTGTCGTCGATCGTGTAGTCCTGGCCGAACTTCACCACCGAGACGCGTCCGGAGTTGCCGAAGCAGTTCTGGCCGCCGACTCCCGCGAAACAGGGGCCGCTGCCGCCCACGCCGGCCTCGGTCAGCCATAGCGCGCCGTAGTTGTAGGTCAGGCCGCGCGGGTGGTTCAGGTTGTCCGCCACCACCGGGTAGAGCGAGGGCGCCTTGCTGGTCTTGATCAAGGTGGCGCTCAGGTTGCGCACCGACCCGTCCGGCAGGTTGGTCACGGTGGTGAACGCGACCGGCGCGCCGAGCTGCGGCGTCCAGTAGTCGATGCCGGTGTCCAGCACGGCGCCGGTCGCGGGCAGCGTGGCGCCGTTCGGGGCGACCCAGGAATCGAAGTCACCGATCCGGGTGTGGACGACCTGGGTTCCGGTGACGTTCAGGTAGACGCCGGTCTGGTTGCCCGACGGGAACGCCAGCACGTTGTTGTAGGCGGCGCTGGTCGACCACGATCCCGGATAGAACTCCTGCGGGCTGGACGCCGCCTCGTCGGTGCCGCCGGGGCCGGCGTTGTCGCCGATCACCAGCAGGTCGTTCGTGGTCGGATCCTGCTCGACGTAGAAGATCTGCGCGGGCGCGGGATTGTTCCCGTAGATCGAGTTGCCGCCGATGGTCAGGTTCTGCTTGACCACCAGCGCCATGGTCGGCTGGCCCTGGAAATTCCGCGTCTCGACCGTTTCCACGAAGGTCCCTGACAGCGGGATGGGACCGCCGGACGGCGCCGTGCCCGGAGGGCCGCCGGCCGGCGCCGCGGGAAGTGCCGCACCGGGTGCCAGCGTCAGCGTGCCGGCCTGTTCATAAATCCAATAGTCGCCGACCTTGATGGTCGCCAGGGTGGTGGCCAACGGGTACGACGGCGCCGGCGGGCAGGCCTGCGCGAATGCCGCCACGCTCGGGATGCAGCAGCTTGCGAGCAACGCTGCCGCCCCGGTGCCGCGCCAACGCCAAGACGAGGGGGAGGGGCCGTCGGCACGGCGCTGGGTCGGGAACAGGTGAGGCATTGAGATTCCTACAACGGGTTGCTCGAAAACAGGTGAGCGGTACGCCTCCTCCCCGATCCGGGGCCGAGGCAACGCTTACGATATGCCACCCGTACTGAGATCAAGAACATCCAAATTCGCAGCAACTTATGAAATTCTCGACATGACTCAAGGAAAATAAAGTATTCGATCTTTATACTGTGCGAAAAGCGGCGTCGATAAATAGTGCAAGCCTCAGAACCTCAAGCGGGCGCGCCCAGGGCCGTGGGCACCGCCTTGTGGTCGAACTCCGGCACCATGCGCGCCAGCAGGCCCAACGCCGTCTCGGTTTGCCCGGCGCGGCAGGCGACGGCGATCTCGTCGATCGCCCGGCCGACGATGGCTGGATCGGCGGTGCGGGGGCTGGCCATCAGCAGGCCCGGCGTCGCGGTCGGGACCGGCGGCTCGCTGCCGTGGAACAGCTCCTCGAACAGCTTCTCCCCCGGTCGCAGGCCGGTGTAGCGGATCGCCACATCCTCGTCCGGCCGCAGGCCCGCGAGCCGGATCATCTGCCGCGCCAGCTCCACGATCCGCATCGGCTCGCCCATGTCGAGCACGAAGATGCCGGCCTTGTTGAGCCGGGCCTCGTGCCGCCTCGCCTCGGTGCCGACCACGCTGGCCTGGAGCACCAGGGCGACGGCCTCGCGCACCGTCATGAAATAGCGCTGCATGTCGGGATGGGTCACGGTGAGCGGGCCGCCGCGCGCCAACTGGCGCTGGAACAACGGCACCACGCTGCCGGTGCTGCCGAGCACGTTGCCGAACCGCACCGTGACGCACGCCATGCCGCCGCCCGCAGCGTTGACGCCCTGGCAATACATCTCGGCCAGGCGCTTGCTGGCGCCCATGACGCTGCTCGGGTTCACCGCCTTGTCGGTCGAGATCATCACCATCGCACTGGCGCCTGCGGCGCGCGCCGCGTCGGCCACATGGCGGGTGCCGCAGGCGTTGGTCAGCAGGCCCTCCAGCGGGTTGGCCTCGACCATCGGCACATGCTTGAGCGCCGCCGCGTGGAACACCAGGCCGGGCCGCAGCTCGGCCAGCACCGCGCGCACCCGCGCCTCGTCGCGCACGTCGGCCAGCACGGCGCGGCGCGGCAGGGCGGGCTGCCGCTCGGCCAGCTCCAGGTCGATCTGCCAGAGCGCGAACTCGCCGTTGTCGAGCAGCAGCAGCTCGGACGGGCCCAGCTCCCCGACCTGCCGCGCCAGCTCGGCGCCGATGGTGCCGCCGGCGCCAGTGACCAGCACCCGCCGGCCGCGCACCAGCCGCGCCATGCCGTCGCGGTCGAGCGGCACCTGCGGGCGGTTCAGCAGGTCCTCGATCGCCACCGGCTTCAATGCCAAGGCACCCTCGGCGCGCCGCGACAGGTCGAGCGCCGTGGGCCGCGGCGCCCGCGCCACCGTGGCGCCCCCGGCCTCGGCAACCAGCATCAGCGCCGCCAGTGCCGCGCCCGGGATGTCGGGGTCGGTCACGACCAGGGTGGGCGGCACCGGCTGGCGCGCCAGCACCGCGCCGGCATCGGCCAGGCCGCCCACGATGGCGACGCCGTGGATGCGCCGCCCGGTCTGCCCCTGGCCTAGCGCCAGCACGCCCACCGGGTAGTACGGCGCCGCCGCGTCGCCCGCCCCGGCGCGCAGGCACACGTAGGCCCCCAAGCCCGCGCCCACCCCCACCACCCGCCCCGCCCCCCCCGCCCCGCCGCCCCGGCGTGTAGATCGCCGCGGCCATGACGCTGCCGGCCGCCACCCCCAGCAGGTCGGCGAGACCGGCGAAACGCCAGTACTGCATCGACAGCCGGAACGGCAGCCCGGCCAGCAGCAGCGCCGCCGCTCCCCAGGTCGCCCCGTAGACCGGCCGCGCCGCCGAGGCGAACGGGTCGCCGGACGGGTCCGCGAGCCAGGTCGCGAGCGGCACCGCGACCGCCGCCAGCAGCGCGTCCAGCCCGAAGTTCATCGCGATCCGCCGCGACGCGCGTGTCTCTGCCATGGCGCCGCTATAGCCCGAACCGCCCGGCTGCGGCTAATCAGGCGCGATGACGCTCGCAGCCTTCGGCCGCCACCTGGTATTCTGCGCCGGCCTCGCGATGGTGTCCGCCCTGGTGGTGCTGGCGATGATCTCGGCGCGGGTGATGGACCTGCCCGACCCGCGCAAGGCGCATGTCCGCGCCACCCCCAAGGGCGGCGGCGTCGGCGTGGTGGCGGCGTTCCTGCTGGGGCTCGCGGTGCTGTACGGCTATGCCAGCTTCGCCCGGCTGGCCGAGCCGTATTTCCGCGGCTTCATCCTGGGCTCCGCCCTGATTGCCGCCGTATCGTACCTCGACGACGTGTTCGACTGGCCGTTCCTGGTCAAGCTCGCGACCCAGCTGGTCGCGGCTGCGGCGGCGGTCGCCAGCGGGCTCTACGTGCGCAGCGTCAACCTGCCCTGGGTCGGCGCGGTCGAGCTGGGCTGGGTCGGCCCGGCCGCGACGCTGGCCTGGATCGTGTTCGCGACCAACGCGGTCAACTTCATCGACGGCCTGGACGGGTTGGCCGGCGGCACCGCCCTGGTCGTCTGCGCCGCCCTGGCGCTGCTCGCGCAATGGCAGGGCGGCGTGTTCGTCTATGCCGCCTCGATGCTGCTGGCGGCCGGGCTGGTCGGCTTCCTGCCGTTCAACTTCCCGCACGCGCGCATCTTCCTGGGCGACGTCGGCAGCCAGTTCTGCGGCTACGTGCTGGCGGTGCTGGGCGTGGCCGCGGCACGGTTCGACGCCGCCGCGCTGTCGTTCCTGCTGGTGCCGATGCTGCTGGCGGGCGTGCTGTTCGATGTCACGTTTACCCTGGCCCGCCGGGCGGTCGGAGGCGAGCGGGTGACGCAGCCGCATCGCGGCCACTTGTACCAGGTGGCGCACCGCAGCGGCATGGACCCGCGCGCGATTGCGGCGGCGCATTGGGGGTTCGCGGCGTTCGGCGGCGCGGTCGCGCTGGCCTTCGTGGCGGCGCCGCCTACGGCCAAGCCGCTCCTGCCGCCGCTGGTGTTGTTGCCGCAATTGGCTTGGCTGGCCTATGTCGCGTCTCGCGCGCGCCGTGTGGCGCTGGGCGCCTGGGGATGAAGGAGCTTCCGATGCGCGTTGCCACGACCGTCCTGGCCGCCGGCCTGTTCGCCGCCGGGGCTGCGTACGCCCAAGGCACGCAGAACCCGTCGTTTAACCTGCGCAACCGCTCGTCGTCGGTGATCCGGGAACTCTACGTGACGCCGGCCGGGGACGAGCGCTGGGGCCGCAACCGCCTGGCGCAGCCGCTGCCGGCCGGAGCCAGCTTCGCCGTGCGCCGGCGCGTCGACGGCAACTGCATCTTCGACATACGCGTCGTCTATGCCGACCGCCGCACCGAGGACCGGCGCGGGGTGGATACCTGCCGGGCCGAGGACGTCGCCATGGGCGGCGGGCTCGCCGAAGCCGCGCGCAAGGCCGCCGACGATCCTTCGTTCCGCCTGGTCAATCACGGCGGCCAGGCCATCCTGGAGCTGTATGCAACCCCAGCCGGTTCCGGCCAGTGGGGCCAGAACAGGCTGCAGACTCCGGTGGCAGCGAATTCGGACCGCATGGTCGTGGTCGAGCGGCAGTCGAGTTGCCGGTTCGACTTGAAGGTCGTGCTCGCCGACCGTCACGCGCGCGAAAGGCATGGCGCCGACCTCTGCCGGATCACCGACCTTCCGGTCCCGTGATCCCGCGCGGACGCTAACCGTTGACGACGCGGCGCGCCGGCTGTTCCGGGGCCGGGGCCACGGCCTTCTTCGGGAGGACGGACGCGTCGCCCATGATGCCGCGCAGGTCGCGCAGGAACGCCGTGCCCTTAAGGGTGCGTTGCACGAGCACGCTGCGGCGGTCCATCGGGTCGACCTTGCGCCGGGCCAGGTCGAGTTCGCCCAGCCGGTCGAGTGCCCGGGTGATCGCCGGCTTGGACACGTTCAGTTCGGCAGCCAAGCCACGTACAGTGTGCGCGCCCTCGTTCAAGTAACAGGTCAAGAACACGCCCAGTTGCCGCGATGACAGGTCTGGCCCGTCTCGCCGCACCAACGCCACCGTCGTGTCCCGCAGAATTCCGACCAGTTGGTCGGCAGTCGAAGAGGCAGCCATTAGGTTTGGTCCTTTCAAGAGTCCGGAAACACGGTTCCGGAGCGGAAGTGACGTCTTCAGTAACGATTTGCAGGAGCGTCTCACTCATTACTTAGTCAAGCAACAGGCAAAGGTTCCATTATAATCTCGCTCACGTGATGGCTAGGTATTCACGGTGCGAAAAGCACATATCTCGCGTTCGACAAAGTCGAACACGGTCCGCAGTGATTGCGCTTCGCCACCTTCCGGCCGTCCGGGACGCGAGGCGTCGTTCCAGGCGTAGAGGTCGAGATGCGCCCATCGCACGCCCGGCGCCACGAACCGGCGCAGGAACAGCGCCGCCACCACCGCGCCGGCGAACGGCTTGCTGGCGACGTTGTTGAGGTCGGCTACCGGGCTGTCGAGCCAGGAATCGTAGCCGTCCCACAGCGGCAGCGCCCAGACCGGGTCGTGGCAGCGCTGTCCCGCCGCCATCAGGCCGGCGGCCAGCGCGTCGTCGCCGGCGAACAGCGCCGGGATGTCCGGCCCCAGCGCCACCCGCGCCGCCCCGGTCAGCGTGGCGCAATCGAGCAGCAGCGCCGGATGCTCGTCGGACGCCTCGGCCAGCAGGTCGCACAGCACCAGCCTGCCCTCGGCGTCGGTGTTGCCGATCTCGACCGAGTGGCCGCGACGGGTGCGGATCACGTCCGACGGGCGCATCGCGTGGCCCGAGACGCTGTTCTCGACGCAGCCGACGCGGACCGCGAGCCGGATCGGCAGGTCGGCCTGCATCAGCATCCGCGCCATGCCGAGCACGGTCGCGGCGCCGCCCATGTCCTTCTTCATGCGCAGCATGGCGGCGGAGGGCTTCAGGTCGTAGCCGCCGGTGTCGAACACGACGCCCTTGCCGCACAGCGACACCAGGGCCGCGTCGTCGCCGGCGGCGCTGCCGTGCCAAGTGAAGGACGCCACGACCGGCGGCCGCGCCGAGCCCGCGCCCACGGCGGCGATCGCGGGGTAGGCTTCGGCCAGCGCCGTACCCTCGATCCGTGTGGCGATGGCGCCGAACCGGGCGGCGAGCGCCAGCGCGGCGTCGGCCAGTTCGCCGGGTCCGAGCAGGTTGGGCGGCGTGTTGACCAAGTCGCGCACCATCCAGGCCGCCTCCGCGGCGGCCAGCGCGCGGGACTGGTCGCCGGACGGGAGCAGGCGGGCCGGCTCGCGCTTGGGCTGCTTGAAGCCGCGATAGGAATAGGCGCCGAGGCAGAACCCCAGGACCGCCGCCGCCGGATCGTGGTCGCCAGGCTCGATCCGCCAGACACTGTCGACCGGCAGGCGGTTCGCCACGTCGCCGAACGCGTGCGGCGATCGGTCCTCGCCCAGGCCGAGCGCCGCGGGGGCGCGGGGGCCCCGCCCCCGCGCCCCATGGTGGGCCGGGGGGGGGGGGCCGCCCGCGGGGCGCCCCCCCGCCCCCGGCGCCGCTGTCCCCGGGCAGCAGCGCCAGTTGCTGCGCCTGCGCGGTGAACCCGCACTCGTCGAGCCAAGCCGCCTCGGGCGGGGCGAGGCCGGCGCGGAACGCGGCCAGCCCGGCCGGCCGGACCGCGAAAAGCGTGCGGACGGTTTCGTTGCTGGATGCGATCGGGAGCGGGTGTTCAGGCATAAATGTTCATTACGCTATAATCGCGTCAAGCGTACGATAAATCGCATCGGAGTCGCAAAGTTAATTAAAGAGACGGCGTTTCGGCGTTACAGGGCGGCGAAACCGGCCGCTCAGGCCGGTGGCGGCACGTTGCGCGTGTAACCCATGGCGGCGTACGAGCCGCCTTGGTAGCGCTCGGTGACGGGGTTGCCGCTGGTCCTGGCCGCGAGCTGGCCCGCGAACGGATCGGCGCTGTCCTGCGGCAACCAGCCCAGTTCGGCGCGGGCGTCGCGCCGCCAGAACGTCGCCCGGTTGTCGGAGGCGCCCCAGATCACGCAGTTGCCGACTGCCTCGGCGAGCGTCGCGCGCTCGCATAGCCGGCACAGGTCGTCGTATGAGAGCCAAGTCGACAGCATCCGTGCCTCGATCGGCTCGGGGAAGCAGGAGCCGATCCGGATCGCGACGCTCTCGACCCCGTGCTTGAGCCAGTACATCCGGCCCATCAGTTCGGTGTACGCCTTGGACAGTCCGTAGAACGTGTCGGGTAACAGGCTGCAATCGTCGTCGAGCGGCTCGCGGCGCTCGTGGAAGCCGATGCTGTGGTTGGAGCTGGCGAACACCACCCGCGCCCGCTCGCGCCGCGCCGCCTCGTAGACGTGGAACGCGCCGCGCAGGTTAGGGCCGAGCACCGCCTCGAACGGGTGCTCGGTCGAGACGCCGCCGAAATGCAGGATGGTGCCGCAGCCCTCGGCTTGCTGCAGCATGGCGATCCCGTCCTCCAGATCCGCACGCTCGAAGCTGACGCCGGCGGGCAGCGGGTCGGGGTAGGGCGCGATGTCGGTGAGCCGCAGCGTCCAGCCGAGCCCGCCGAGATACGCGGCGAGGCGGCGGCCGAGCGCGCCCGACGCGCCGGTCAGCAGGACCGGACGCCCCGGCGCCTGCTGCGCCAAGGACTCGAGTGTGGCGGCCGACATCGGCAAATCCCCCAGTGTGCGATAAGACAGGAATCATCCGGGGCCGTTTTCGTCAATGGAGTGTCATCGTGCCGACCATCCACCAGGCCGCCGCCGACCTCGCCCATGGCCGCGTCACCGCCCGCGAACTGGCGGAGGCGTGCCTCGAACGCATCGCGGCGCCGGACGGGGAGGGCGCCCGGACCTTCCTGCGCCACGATCCCGACGCAATTCGGGCGATGGCCGATGCCGCCGACACGCTGCGCCGCGCCGGGCGCAGCCCCGGGCCGCTCGCCGGCATCCCGGTCAGCGCGAAGGATCTGTTCGACGTGGCGGGCGAGCCGACGCCGGCGGGCTCCGTGGTGCTGGCCGACGCGCCGCCCGCCCAGGCGCACGCGCCGGCGGTGGCGCGCGTGCTGGCTGCCGGCATGGTGCTGATGGGGCGCACCAACATGACCGAGTTCGCGTTCTCCGGCCTCGGCATCAACCCGCATCATGGCACGCCGCGC
>CAXUHK010000026.1:14138-16112 GCA_964250775.1 uncultured Acetobacteraceae bacterium
GCCCGTGGCGGCGCGAGGCGGGGCACATTCCCGGCGGCAGCTCGTCCGGGGCGGCGGTATCGGTGGCCGACGGCATGGCGCTGGCCGCGCTCGGCACCGACACGGGAGGCTCCTGCCGCATCCCGGCGGCGTTCTGCGGCATCGTCGGCTATAAGCCGACCGCGCGCCGGGTGCCGCTCGCGGGCGTGCTGCCGCTGGCGGCGAGCCTCGACTCGGTGGGGCCACTGGCGGCCAGCGTCGCCTGCTGCGCCACGATGGACGCGGTGCTGGCCGATGCGCCGCCGCCCACCTTCGCCGCCCTGCCGATGGCCGGGCTGCGGTTCGCGGTGCCGCGAGGCGGTTGGCTCGACGGCATGGACGCCGAGGTCGCGACGGCGTTCGAGCGGGCGCTGTCGCGGCTTTCGGCGGCGGGGGCGCGGGTCACGTTCGAGCGCTTCCCGGCGATGGAGTTCGTGCCACCGGCGGGCAATCGCGGCACCATCGCCGGCGCCGAGGCCTTCGCCTGGCACCGCGAGCTGCTGGCCGAGCGCCGCGCCGGCTACGACCCGCGCGTGCGGGCGCGCATCGAGGGCCACGGCGCGATGCCGGCCGCCGACTACATCGACCTGCTGCGCGCCCGCGCCGAGGCCATCGCGCGCATGGACCGGGCGAGCGCGCCGTTCGACGCGCTGCTGCTGCCGACCTGCCCGATCACGCCGCCCACGCTGGCGGCGTTGGAGGCCGACGACGACGCCTACGGCCGCGCCAACGCCCTGGCGCTGCGCAACCCGACGCCGGCCAATTTCCTCGACCGCTGCGCCATCAGCCTGCCCTGCCACCGCGCCGGCGAGGTGCCGGTGGGGCTGATGCTGGTGGGCGAGACGATGGGCGATGCGCGGCTGTTCGCGGTGGCGGCTTCGGTCGAGGCCACGCTACTCGCCCGATAGCGCCGCCCGCGCCTCGGCCGCCGCCCCCGGGTCCTGCAGCGGCATCAGGCGTCCGGCGGCGAGGTGCGCGAATCGGTGCAGCAGGGCGCGGCGGCGGGCCGGCGGCAGGGTGTGGCGCGGCGCCTCGCGCACGATGTCGGCCAAGCCGTCATGCGCC
Organism: uncultured Acetobacteraceae bacterium; assembly: GCA_964250775.1. Classification (GTDB taxonomy): domain Bacteria; phylum Pseudomonadota; class Alphaproteobacteria; order Acetobacterales; family Acetobacteraceae; genus CAVRQM01. The sequence continues at coordinate 15,222 of CAXUHK010000026.1, forward strand.
ACGATCAGGCCGGCGTCGGCCGGCAGCAGCGCCTGAGGGAAATCCGCGTCGACGGCGAAGAACAGGGCGTCGCAGAACGCCCGGTAGTCCGGCCATTTGGCGTCGGCCAGGAAGTCGCGCGGACCGGATTTCACCTCGATGCAGGCGAAGCAGCCGTCGCGGTCTAGCGCCAGCAGGTCGGCGCGGCGTGCGTTGGGCAGCGGCATCTCGTGCAGGGCGCTCCAGCCCAGCGTCAGGCACAGCCTCGCGGCGGCGCGGCGGATCGCCTCGGTCCGCTCGGGCCAGGCGGCAGGCTGGGGCAAGGCGGGCTCAGACAAGCGCGTCGATCGCTCGGGCCAGCGCGACGTCGCGCTCCGACAGGCCGCCGCAGTCGTGCGTGCTCAGCACGATCTCAACCCGGTTGTAGACGTTTGACCATTCGGGGTGGTGATCCTGGCTCTGCGCCAGCAGGGCGACGCGGGCCATGAAACCCCAGGCGGCGCTGAAATCGGCGAACTTGAAGCTCCGCCGGATGGCATCGCCGGCGTCGCCGAGCTGCCACAGCGGCAGCGTGGCTGGCAGGGCAGCGCGTTCGGCGTCGGTGAGCTTCACGGGTCGTGGCATCGGCGTCGCCTCGTTGCGTGGGGCTGCGTGAGCCGCCACCATGCACCGCGACGGGAGGCGCGGCCATGGCCGAGACGACGCATTCGACGCCGCCCGACGCGGCGGCACTGGCCGGACTGGCGGAACAGGCGTTGGCGGCAATGCCGCAGGCGTTGCGCGGGCACCTGGCCGGGGTCGTCATCGCCATCGAGGAGACGCCCGACGACGCGACCCTGGACGATCTCGGCATCGAGTCGGCTTGGGACCTGACCGGGCTATACCGCGGTGTGCCACGGCCGTTGCGCAGCG
>CAXUHK010000026.1:16122-31406 GCA_964250775.1 uncultured Acetobacteraceae bacterium
GGGGTGGGCCCCGCCCGGGTCTTCCGGGGGGGGGCCCGGGGCGGGGGCCCCGGGGCGACGCCGTGGCGCCGCTGCCGGACATGATAGTACTTTACCGGCAGCCGATCCTGCTGGAGTGGATCGAGACCGGAGAGGACTTGGCGCGCCTGGTCGCGAACGTGATGATCCACGAGGCGGCGCACCATTTCGGCTTCAGCGACGCCGAGATCGCGGCGTTGGAGCGAGAGTAGCGGGCAGGGCCGCGCGGACCCTGCCCTGAACGTTTAGCCGGTGAAGTGCGTCTTGCTGATGTCGGTGACGTTGGCGAAGGTGACTTGGGTGTTGTCGGACAGCGTGATCGTCGTGCCGCCGTTCGCCACCCGGGCGGAAGCGACTGCGCGGGCCGCCTCGTTCGAGCCGTAGCCCGACAGGCTGATCGTGTCGGAGCCGGCGTTGAAGCCCTGGATGACCTCCTTGCCGCTGGCGCCCTGGGTGAACTCGTAGACCGCCGAGGTAACGCCCGCGAACACCGACGCGGTGCCGCTGCCGGCGACCACCGTGTTCTGGCCGGCGCCCAGCGTGATCGAGTCGGTCCCGCTGCCGGCGAACAGCGTGTCGGCGCCGCTGGACAGCGCCGAGGACAGGGTCTCGTTGCCCGACGCGGCGTGAACCGCGCTGGCGATGCTGCCGGTGGCGTAGAGCTGGTCGCCGCCACCGCCGCCGACGATGGTGCCCGCGGCGTAGATCTGGTTGTTGCCGCCCGTGCCGCCGATGTACAGGCCGCCCGCGGTGCCGCCGAAGATGGTGGCGCTGCCGCTGCCGGCGAGCACCGTGTCGGCGAGGTCGCCGCCGACGAACACCAGCTTGCTGCCGCCGCCGAACACCACGGCGCTGCCGCCGGTCTCCACCGCGACCGTCTCGGTGCCGGTGGCGGCGACCACGGTGTCGCGCCCGGTCACGTCGACCAGGTTGCTCCCGGTGCCAAGCAGCACCGCGTTGTTGCCCAGCCCGGCCGCGATGGTGTCGTCGCCGGTGAGGCTCAGCACCGTGTCGTTGCCGTCGCCGGTGTTGACATACCAGCCCGCCGTGCCGTCCGCCGACGTTATCAGCCGGTTGGTGCCGCCGGCGGCGACGATGCTGCCGGAACCGCCGTTGGTGATGTAATTGAGACCGCCCGAGCCCGCGATCACGCTCTGGTTGGTCTCCGGGTCGCCCAACAGGTTGACCGCGGCGGGGGCGCTGACCACCACCGCCTTCACCGCCGGGTTCAGCAGCACGGCGCCGCTGTTGGCTACGAACAGCGCCTCCGGCGTGGTGCCGGCCGGCGCGGTGCTGCCGACCGCGTCGACCGCCGTCAGCGTGCCGGCGGCGAGCTGGTTGCTGATCGTGGTCGCGAGCGACTGGGCGATCGCTGCCTGCTGCGCCGATTGGAACGGAATAGCGGCGCTCCTGCCGGCACCCGTGACGGTGACGTTGGCCATTGGGTTCTCCTGAACAATGCTGAAACAATCTAAACTATCGCACTGCAGCGTAGTCAAGAACTTAGTTTGATATAAAAATTACAAATACCTAGTCAACAATCCTTCACGCAACAGGACGTATCTTAGGCAGCATGAAAACAGTAACAGTTTGTTACATTATCGATATACCCGTCTTTTGCTGATTATTAACTGTCTTAGTAGTAAAAATCATCTTTTCGTCAAGAGGTCGCTAAAATCTACAGGAAAACGAGGAGAGCCGTCATTTCACCATCAACGTCTTGTCAGGCCAGGTTATAGTCGACCTCGGCGGCGTAGGCCGACGCTTCCTTGCCCAGCCAAGAGCTGAACAGGGTGAAATGGTCGAACTCGATCGGGCCGGCGCGGAACAGGTTGCGCGCCTGCACGAACGCCGCCAGCCTGGCCTCGATGACGCTGGCGTCGAGCCGGGCAAGGGTCACGTGCGGCGTGAAGCGACGGCGCTCCGGTGGCACCCCGCAGCGTTGCAACGCCGTCTCGATCTTTCCCTGCAGGTGCTCGAGCGCCGGGTTGCGCTCGGCGCCGACCCAGAGCGCCACCTCCCGCCCGGCCTTGGCGAAGGTGCCGACGCCGGCGAAGCTGAGCGACAACGGCCGCCCGCGCAGGGCTGCCAATGCCAGGTCGATCTCCTCGGCCCGGTGCGCCGGCACCTCGCCGATGAAGCGCAGCGTCATGTGGTAGTTCTCGATCGGCACCCAGCGGGCGCCGGGCACGCCGCCGGCCAGCGACGCCAGCCGCTCGCGCAGCGTCCAGGGCAGGTCGAGTCCGACGAACAGGCGCATCGGTGCAACACCTCCGCCTCAGGCGTGCGGCCGCAGACCGTCGAGCAGGCGGTCGACCAGCGGCAGCAGCCGGGCCACGACCAGCTTGACGCCGGCCGGGTTGGGATGGATGCCGTCGGCCTGGTTCAGCGTCGGCTCGCGTGCCACGCCTTGCAGGAAGAACGGGTCGTAGAGCACACCCGGCCGCTGGCCCAGCCGGTCGAACACGGCGCGGAACTGGCGCTCGTACTCGGCGCCGAGGTTGGGCGGCGCGTAGATCCCGGTCAGCAGCACCGGGATGTGGCGTGCGGCCAGCGATTCGAGGATCGCCGACAGGTTGGCTTCCAGCTCGTGCGGGTCGGTGCCGCGCAGGCCGTCATTGCCGCCGAGCTCGATCAGTGCCGCGTCGGCACCGGCATCGCCCAGCGCCCAGTCGAGCCGCGCCCGCCCGCCGGCGCTGGTGTCGCCGGAGACCGCGGCGTCGATCAGCGTCACCGGGCGGCGCTGCGCCCGCAGCGCCGCCGTCAATTGCGCCTGGAACGCGTCGGCTGCGGCCAGCCCGTAGCCGGCGGCGAGCGAGTCGCCCAGCACCAGCAGTCGCGGCGGCGCCGACGCGGCGGCGCAGATGAATAGCGCGCAACACGCCAGCGCCGCGGCTTTGCGCATGTGGCGGCGCAGGCCATATCGCGTGGTCATGGACATCATCGCATCGTCTCCGGCCCACACGCAGCGCGGTCTGCCCGCAGCCGGCGACTCCGGATCCCTGGTCGAGGTGCGCGGGTTGACGCTGACCGTGCCCGCTGCCGCCGGGCCGGTCAACATCCTGCGCGGCATCGACCTCGACCTCGAAACCGGCGAGGCGGTGGGCGTGGTCGGCCCTTCCGGCTCGGGCAAGACCAGCCTGCTGATGGTGCTGGCCGGGCTGGAGCGGCCGAGCGGCGGCAGCGTCACGCTGGCCGGGCACGAGCTGTCGCGGCTGGGCGAGGACGCGCTGGCGCGGCTGCGGCGCGAGGTGGTCGGCATCGTGTTCCAGTCGTTCCACCTGATCCCGACCATGACCGCGCTCGAGAACGCCGCCATCCCGCTCGAACTCGCGGGCCGCGACGACGCCATGGCGCGCGCCGCAGAGTGCCTGCGGCTGGTGGGGCTCGGCCACCGCCTGACGCACCTGCCGGGGCAGCTCTCGGGCGGCGAGCAGCAGCGGGTGGCGCTGGCCCGCGCCTTCGCCCCCAAGCCTCGGCTGCTGCTGGCCGACGAGCCGACCGGCAACCTCGACCGCGCCACCGGCGAGGCGGTGATGGCGCTGCTGTTCGGCCTGCGCGCCGAGAGCGGCACCACGCTGATGCTCATCACCCACGACCCGGCGCTGGCGGCGCGCTGCGGGCGCACGCTCGCCATGGCCGACGGCCGGATCGTCGCCTGATGCTGGACTTGCGGTTGGCGGGGAGGCTGGCGCGGCGCGAGCTGCGCGGCGGCGTGCGCGGGCTGTGGATCGTGCTCGCCTGCCTCGCCTTGGGCGTGGCCGCGATCACCGCGGTCGGCACGCTGCGTACCGGGATCGAGCGTACGCTGGCCGCCGAGGGGCGCACCATCCTGGGCGGCGACGTCGAGGTGGTGGGCAGCGGCTGCGCGCCTGGCTGCGGCAGCGCGGCGCCCGCCTGTCCGACGTGGTGACCCTGCGCTCGATGCTGGTGGCGGCGTCGGGCGAGCGGATGCTGGTCGAGCTGAAGGCGGTCGACGCGGCCTGGCCGCTGGTCGGCCACGCCGCCGTGTCACCGCCGCTGCCGCTGGCGGGCGCGCTGGCCGATCGCGGCGCGCTGGTTGAACAACTGGCGCTGGACCGGCTGAAGTTGCCGTTGGGCGGCACGGCGCGGCTGGGCGAGGCCCGCGCGACGGTCCGTGGCGTGCTGACCGGCGAGCCGGACCGGGTGGCCGACCCGTCGATCTTCGGCCCGCGCGCGCTGGTCTCGCTGGCGACGCTGGAGGCGGCGCAGTTGCTGCAGCCGGGTGCGTTGGCGTCCTATCATCTGCGTGCGGCGCTGCCGCCCGGCGTCGATGTCGGCCGCACGGTGACGGAGTTGCGCGCGGCGTTCCCCGACACCGGCTGGCGCATCCGCGACGCCCATGACGCGGCGCCGGGCGTGGTGCAGTTCGTCGACCGCACCAGCCTGTTCATGACGCTGGTCGGGCTGACGTCGCTGCTGGTCGGCGGCATCGGCGTGGCCAACGGGGTGCGCGCCTGGCTGCAGGCGCGGGCGTGCGGCATCGCGACCTTGCGCTGCCTCGGGGCCTCGGCGCGGCTGGTGTTCGCGGTCTGCCTGATCCAGGTCATGGCGCTGGCGGCGTTGGGCGTGCTGGCCGGGCTGGTCGCGGGAGTGGCGTTGCCGGCCGCGGCGGTGGCGCTGTTCCGCGACGCGCTGCCCGTGGTGCCGCAGATCGGCCTGTTCGCGCGCCCGCTCGGCTTGGCGGCGCTCTACGGCCTGCTGGTGGCGGCGGCGTTCGCCCTGGCACCACTGGGGCGGGCGATGCAGATCTCCGGCGCGGCCCTGTTCCGCGACGCGCTGCAGTCGGCCTCGGTGCCGGTCGACCGGCTGGTGCTCGGGGTCAACGTCGTGCTCGCGGTGGCGCTGGTCGGGCTGACGGTTGCGAGTTCCGGAGCGCCCGGCTTCGCGCTCGGCTTCTGCGGCGCGGCACTCGCGACGCTGGCGCTGTTCCGGGCCGGCGGCTGGGCGCTGATGCGCGTGGCCCGCCGCCTGCCGGCGTCGCACTCGGTCTGGGCGCGGCTCGGCATCGCCAACCTGTACCGGCCGGGAGCGGCGACACCGCTGATGCTGGTCTCGATCGGGCTCGGCCTGTCGACACTGGCGGCGGTGGCGCTAATCCAGGGCAACCTGCGCCGCCAGGTCGCGGAGCAGATGCCGGCGAACGCCCCCAGCTTCTTCTTCATCGACCTGCAGGACGCCCAGCTCTCGCGCTTCCGCGCCATTCTCGGAGGCATCGGCGGCGTCGGCGAAGTGACCGACGTGCCCAGCCTGCGGGCGCGGATGATCGCCGTGAAGGGGGTGCCGGTCGATCAAGTGAAGGTGGCGCCCGACACCGCCTGGGCGCTGCGCGGCGACCGTGGCCTGACCTATGCCGCCACCATCCCGGCCAACACCAGGCTCGTCGCCGGGAAGTGGTGGCCGGCCGATTACAGCGGGCCGCCCTTAGTGTCTTTCGACGCCAACCTGGCGAAGGGCTGGGGGGTCGGCATCGGCGACACGCTGCGGGTCAACGTGCTGGGGCGCGACATCGACCTGCGCATCGCCAACCTGCGCGACATCGCCTGGCGCACGCTGGGCATCAACTTCACCATGGTCGCCAGCCCCGGCCTGCTGGCGCACGCCCCGCACAGCAACATCGCGACGGTGCGCTCGCAGCCGGCGGCGGACGCGCAGGTGCTGCGCCGCGTGACCGACGCGCTGCCCAACGTGTCCGGCATCCGCGTCGCCGACGTGCTGGCGGCGGTGGCCCGCCTGCTCGGCCAGATCGCCGCCGCACTTGCCGCCACCGGCAGCCTGACGCTGGCCGCCGGTGCGCTGGTGCTGGCGGGCGCGGTCGCCAGCGGCCAGCGGCGGCGGATCGACGAGGCGGTGATCCTCAAGACGCTGGGCGCCACGCGCGGCCAGATCCGCGCCGCCTGGCTGGTCGAGTTCGGCGTGCTGGGACTGGTCGGCGGCGTGCTGGCGGCGGCGGTCGGCACGCTGGCCAGCTTCAGCGTGCTGCGCTTCGTCATGCATACGGACTGGGCGCCGCTGCCGGCAACCCTGCTGGCAACCATCGTGGCAAGTCTCGCGATCATGCTGGTGTTCGGCTTCGCCGGCACCGAGGCGGCGCTGCGGGCCAAGCCGGCCCCGATGCTGCGTAACGGCTGATTACAAGGAACTCCCCCATGCGCGTCGGCTGCCCCAGCGAGATCAAGAACAACGAGTACCGGGTCGGCCTCACGCCGGCCGGTGCGCGCGAGTTGGTGGCGCACGGCCACGCCGTCTCGGTGCAGGCCGGCGCCGGGGCCGCCATCGGCTTCGCCGACGCCGACTACCGCGCGGTGGGGGCCGAACTGCTGCCGGACGCGGCATCGGTGTTCGCCGCGGCGGAGATGGTGGTCAAGGTGAAGGAGCCGCAGCCGGCCGAGATCGCCATGCTGCGACCGGGCCAGGTGCTGTTCACCTACCTGCACCTGGCGCCGGACCGGGAGCAGGCGCTGGGCCTGGTCGCCAGCGGCGCCACCGCGATCGCCTACGAAACCGTCACCGACGCCCATGGCCGGCTGCCGCTGCTGGCGCCGATGAGCGAGGTGGCCGGGCGCATGAGCGTGCAGGTCGGCGCGCATTGCCTGGAGTCGGCGCAGGGCGGCTCCGGCGTGCTGCTGGGCGGCGTGCCCGGCGTGGCGCCTGGCATCGTGACCGTGCTGGGCGGCGGCGTGTCCGGGACCAACGCGGCGCGGCTGGCGGCGGGGCTGGGGGCGGACGTGACCGTGCTCGACCGCTCGCTGGAGCGGCTGCGCGACCTGGACGAGCGGTTCGGCGGCCGGCTGCGCACGGCGTTCGCCACCGCCGCCTCGGTCGAGGCGCACGTGCTGGCGTCCGACCTGGTGATCGGCGCGGTGCTGGTGCCGGGGGCGGCGACGCCGCGGCTGGTGACGCGCGCCATGCTGGGGCGGATGCGGCGCGGCAGCGTACTGGTCGACATCAGCATCGACCAGGGCGGCTGCTTTGAGACCAGCCACGCTACCACCCACGAGGATCCGACCTTCGTCATCGACGGCGTGGTGCATTACTGTGTGGCCAACATGCCGGGAGCGGTGCCGCGCACCAGCACGCTGGCGCTGACCAACGCGACCTTACCTTATGTGATAGCTTTGGCCGAGCAGGGCTGGGAGCGGGCGCTGGCGGCCGATTCCGGGCTGCGGGCCGGGCTCAACGTCCATGCCGGGCGCATCGCGCACCCGGCGGTGGCCGAGGCGCTCGGGCTGGGCTAAGGGAGGGTTACGGCGAATTCGCTTGCGTGCGGTCGGGCAAACACCAAATTATGACCCGACAGGCATCGTGCCTGGATAGGAAAGAGACACAACCATGGCTTTCAGTCCGGAATTCCGCGGCGCGCCGGCCGCCGTCCGCGCCGGAGCTGCCGGCGCGGTCGTCGACGCGGGCCTGCGCGCCTACATGCTGCGTGTCTACAACTGGATGGCGTCGGGCCTGGCGCTGACCGGGATTGTCGCCTACGGCATCGCCAACGTGCCCGCCGTGTTCGACGTGTTCTACCCGTTGCGCGAGACCGCGAGCGGTGCCTTGGTGCATGTGCCCGGTGCGCTGGCTTACGTCGCGATGTTCGCGCCGGTGGCCTTCGTGCTGGTGATGCAGTTCGGCGTCAACCGTATGGCGACAAGCACGGTGCAGGCGCTGTATTGGGCGTTTTGTGTCGCCATGGGTGCCAGCCTGACCAGCATCTTCCTGGTCTACACTGGCACCAGCATCGGGCGCACGTTCTTCATCTCGGCGGCGATGTTCGGCGCGATGAGCCTGTACGGCTACACGACCAAGAGCGACCTGACCAGGATGGGCAGCTTCCTGATGATGGGGCTGTTCGGCGTGATCCTGGCCAGCGTGGTCAACATGTTCGTCCATAGCTCGGGGATGCAGTTCCTCATCAGCATCGTGGGCGTGCTGGTGTTCGTGGGCCTCACCGCCTACGACACGCAGCGGATCAAGGCCGACTACGTGCAGTACTCGTATGCCGAAGGTTCCGACGTGGCGGCCCGCCGCAGCGTGTTCGACGCGCTGCAGTTGCTGCTGAACTTCATCAACCTGTTCGTGCTGCTGCTGCAACTGACTGGCAACCGCCGCAACTGATCGCGGCACGCCGAAGGTGATAAGAAGGCTCCGATCCCAGGGTCGGGGCCTTTTTCTTGTCAAGCCAGCGTCAGAAAATCCGCCGGGGACAGAATGCTGATGCCACGCCACGGATGCATCGAGAGCAGGTGACGCACATCGCCGCTGACGATTACGTCAGCTTTTCCGCTAACTGCAAGGGACAGGTACTTGTCGTCTTTTGGATCGCTGCACTCAAACACCGGCGTCAGACACTCGATGCGTTCGGCAATCATCATGATAAGGCTTAAAAACTGCTGGCGGCGCTCGGCTGATGCCACGCGGTTAAATTTTGGTCGAAAAATCACGTCTTGGTACTCGGCCTCAACCTCTCGTGACGTTATCAGCCGGTTGGGCTTCTCCACAGTGCTGAGTAATGCCCGCTCTGGGACGCTACCCGCTTTCAACACCGCAGACACGAAGGTCGAGGCGTCGACAACAACGATCAGGCCCGCCGCTCTGCGCGCCAAACTTCAAGCTCGGCATCCACCATCTCGTCTGTAAGACCATTGGCGTGCGCCTCCCGCTTTATATCGGCGATTGTTTCGGCAAGCAAATCGCTGATGCTGCGGGATTTGACGAAGCTACTCAAATACTTGCCTGCAGCCTCACGCCGAGCCGGACTTTCGAGCATCTTAGCAGTTTCGGCATCGACGGGACTCGGAATTTCTACCATGTCGTCCATTTGCGCTAAATACACCCAGCCTACGTCGGAGCACACGGTTTTCTATGCGCCAACTGTCACCTGCCGCTGTTCGCCGAGTCCCTGTATCCCGAGCCGCATGGTCTGGCCCTCGCGCAGATACACCGGGTTGGGCTTATGGCCCATGCCGACACCGGGAGGCGTGCCGGTGCTGATGATGTCGCCCGGGAACAGCACCATGAAATGGCTCACGTAGCTTACCAGCTTGGCGACGCCGAAGATCATGGTCCGGGTGCTGCCGTCCTGCATCCGGACGCCGTCGACGTCGAGCCACATCGGCAGGTCTTGCGGGTCTGGCACCTCGTCCTTGGTCACCAGCCAAGGGCCGGTGGGGCCGAACGTCTCGCAGCCCTTGCCCTTGTCCCAGGTGCCGCCGCGCTCGGTCTGGTACTCGCGCTCGCTCACGTCGTTGACGACGCAGTAGCCGGCCACGTGGTCCATCGCCGCGTGCTCCGGCACGTAGCTGGCGTAGCTGCCAATCACCACGCCCAGCTCCACCTCCCAATCGGTCTTGGTAGCGCCGCGCGGGATCTTCACGTCGTCGTTGGGGCCGCAATAGGCGCCGAGCGACTTCAGGAACACGATCGGCTCCTTGGGGATCGCGGCCCCGGTTTCGGCGGCGTGGTCGGCGTAGTTGAGGCCAATGCAGACGAAGTTGACCGGGCGGGGCACGCAGGGGCCGAAGCGCGGCGCGCCCGCGACCTGCGGCAGGCTCGCGGGATCGAGCGCCGCCAGCCGGGCCAGCCCCGCCGGCGACAGCGCCGCCGCGTCGAACTCGGCGACCACGCCCGAGAGGTCACGGACCCGCCCTTCGGCATCGAGCAGGCCGGGCTTCTCGGCGCCGGGAGCGCCATAGCGGAGCAGCTTCATCGGCGAGTCGTCCTGTCGCTAGAGTGAATAGCCGCCGTCGATGACGACGGCCTGGCCGGTCATGTATTCGGCCTCGTCGCTGGCGAAGTAGACGGCCAGCGCCGCGATCTCGTCGACGGTGCCGAGCCGGCCCATCGGCTGCCGCGCCACGAACGCCGCCCGCGCCGCCTCCAGCCCGCCGGCGGCAGTGGCATTGGCGGCGACGCGCTCGTCGAGGCTGGGCGACTGAACGGTGCCGGGGCAGATGCAGTTGCAGCGCACGCCACGGGTGATGAAGTCGGCGGCGACGCTCTTGGTCAGCCCGATCACCGCCGCCTTGCTGGCGCCGTAGGCGAAGCGGTTCGGCACGCCCTTCACGCTGCCGGCGACCGAGGCGATGTTGACGATCGAGCCGCCGCCCATGGCCAGCATCGCCGGTAGGAACGCCTTGATGCTGCGGAACATGGCCCGCGCGTTGAGGTCGAACGCCAAGTCCCAATCGGCCTCGCTGGCATCCAACACGCTGCCCTGGTGGACGATGCCGGCGCAGTTGAACAACACGTCCACCCCGTCGTGCTCGGCCGCGGTGGCGGCGATGGCGGCGGGATCGAGCATGTCCAGCCGGGCCACCCGCACCCGGTCGGAGGCAAGGTCGGCCAGCTTTGCCAGGTCGCGGTCGGTGGCGATCACCCGCGCGCCCTCGGCGGCGAAGGCGAGGGCGGTGGCGCGCCCGATACCCTGGGCACAGGCGGTCAGGAACGCCGTCTTGCCGGCCAGCCGCCCCGTCATCGCCGGCGCCTAGTGGTTGTTGCGGCTCTCGCCGCGGCGGTCGATGATGTCGAGGAACTCGGTGGCGAACTCCAGGCAGCCGCCCTGGCCGAGTTGGCCGACATTGTGCCGGTAGATCGCCTCCCAGGGCGTCTTGTTGTCGAGCTTGGGCGCGGTCCAGGCGGCGCGCCGCTCCGCAAGCTCGCCATCGGGCAGCAGCACGTCGACCTTGCGGGTGTTGAGGTCGATGCGGATGCGGTCGCCAGTCTTGAGCAGGGCGAGGCCGCCGCCGACCGCGGCCTCGGGCGAGACGTTGAGGATGCTGGGCGAGCCGGAGGTGCCGCTCTGGCGGCCGTCGCCCATGGTCGGCAGCGCCATGATGCCGCGCTTCAGCATCGAGGCCGGCGGCTGCATGTTGACCACCTCGGCGCTGCCCGGATAGCCGACCGGGCCGGTGTTGCGGATGATGAGCACCGACTGATCCTCGACGCCGAGGTCGGGGTCCTCGATGCGGTTATGGTAGTCCTCCGGACCCTCGAACACGATCGCCTTGCCCTCGAACACGTTGGGCCGGGCGGGATCGGACAGGAAACGCTCGCGGAACGCCTCGTCGATTACGCTGGTCTTCATCACCGCGCTGTCGAACAGGTTGCCGGACAGCACGATGTAGCCGGCGTGCTCCCTGAGCGGCTGCGCGTAGGTGCGGATCACCTCGCGGTCGACCGGGCCGGTCGCCAGCGCCAAGTCCTCGGCCAGCGTGCGGCCGCTCACGGTGCGGACGCTCGCGTCGAGCTTGCCCATGGCGTGCAGCTCGCGCATCACCTGCGGCACGCCGCCGGCGCGGTGGAACGCCTCGCCCAGGAAGCGCCCGGCCGGCTGGCAGTCGACCAGCAGCGGGATCTCCGGGCCGAGCCGCTGCCAGTCGTCCAGCGTGTGCTCGACGCCCATGTGCCGGGCGATGGCGATCATGTGGATCGGGCAGTTGGACGAGGCGCCCAGCGCGGCCGCCGCCACCACGGCGTTCTCGAACGCCCCCTTGGTCATGATGTCCGACGGGCGCAAGTTCTCGTGCACCATGGCGACGGCGCGCCGCCCGGTCTCGTAGGCCATCTGCGCCCGCTCGCGGTACGGGCCGGGGATCGCCGCGCAGCCGGGCAGCGACATGCCGAGCGCCTCGGCCAGGCTGTTCATCGACAGCGCCGTGCCCATGGTGTTGCAGTGGCCGACCGAGGGCGAGGACGATACCACCATCGCCATGAACTGCTCGTAGTCGATCAGCCCCTCGGCGTAGAGCCGGCGGCCCTCCCAGACGATGGTGCCGGAGCCGGACAGCTTGCCGTTGAAGTGGCCGTCGAGCATCGGGCCGCCGGAGAACAGGATCGCCGGGATGTTGACCGTGGCCGCGCCCATCAGCACCGCCGGCGTGGTCTTGTCGCAGCCGCCGGTCAGCACCACGCCGTCGAGCGGGTAGCCGTGCAGCACCTCGACCAGGCTGAGATAGGTCAGGTTGCGGTCCAGCGCCGCCGTGGGGCGCTTGCCGGTCTCCTGGATCGGGTGGATCGGGAACTCCAGCGGCACGCCACCGGCGGCGATGATGCCGTCGCGGATGCGGCTGGCGAGGCCGACCAGATGCCGGTTGCACGGGCTGAGGTCGCTGCCGGTCTGGGCGATGCCGATGATCGGCCGGCCGTCGCGCAGCTCGTCCGGAGTGAGGCCGAAATTGAGGTAGCGTTCAAGGTAGAGCGCCGTCATCGCCGGGTCTTGCGGGTTGTCGAACCAGCGGCGGCTGCGCAGCTTGCGTTGGGCGCCGTTCGCGCCGTGCGTTCCCTCGGTCATCGATCCGCCTCGCCCTGTCTTTCCGCTTGCAGCGGGACGGCAACAGGGTGAGCGGGCCTGCTCGGGGTGTCAACCATTGGTCCGGCAAATAGCCGTTGCTCGGCGCGGCGAGCGCCGCCTGTTGCCGTTAGGGTGCCAGTGCAACGATGACATCGGTTTTCACCGAATTGGCACTGAAACAGTTCTCATGGGCGTCGCGGTGCATTTGCGTCAGCTTTTCGTTGTCCGGCACGGTGCCTGCCCACGCGATGCTTGGATGCAGGACGACCCGCGACACCGCCCGCTTGCCTGGAGCGATGGTCTCCATCACACCCTCAGCGTGATCGCGGTAGGCCCCGACCGTAAAGCTGGCCAGCCGCGCCACATGCAGGAAGGTCAGCATGTGGCAGCTCGACAGGGCGGCCACCAACATCTCCTCGGGATCAACCGCCGCCGCGACGGCCCATGTCCCGGCGACATGGGGCGAGGCGGAAGCCGCGAGGACGATGCCCCCGTCAAAGCTCATGTATGGCCCCGGCTGTAACGGCCGCTCGGAAAATCCTCATGAGTCTTCAGCGCCCAGTCTACGTCTGCAGTGTAGGTCGCCACAAAATCCTCGCCACCAAACCTTCAGGCAAAAGCGGTCTTTCGCCGCCTCGCGCGCAGCGTCTTGCCGGACGCCGGGATCAGGCGAAAGCCTTGAGAACCAGTGCCGCAACGCCTCCGATCAGTATGGCCAATTGGGCGAACACCAAGTTCATTCGGCCGTCGAGCCGCTCCGATCGCAGATCGATGCTCGCGAGGCGGCTCTCGTGTAGCCGGCGATCTCCTCGGCAGCCTTGTTGGCCATATCCGGACTGGCGCCCGCATCGATCAGCGCGTCACGGAGCGCGCCCATTTGCATGGCCACCTTGGTCTCCGAGCAACCCGTCCGCGTTGCCTAGACAAAATGTTAGCACAAATCGTTCTGTTTCAAAACTCAATAGCTTTCCGGCCGGATGACGTTCTGCGGCGCGTTGGACAGCAGCGCCGCCGCCATCGTCTCGGCCGATTTGCGCCTGATGTCGGCCCAGGCCTCCGGCGTGTGGAAGGCGCTGTGCGGGGTCACGACCAGCCGCCCTTCCAGCCACGGCTCGCGGTCTCGGTAGGCGCGCAGCAGCGCCGGCAACGGCTCGACCGGCGGCTCCACCGGCAGCACGTCGAGGCCGGCGCCGGCCAGGTGGCCGCTGCGCAGGGCGTCGAGCACCGCGTCGGGGTCGACGATCGGGCCGCGCGCGGTGTTGACCAGCACCGCATCCGCCGGCAGTAGCGCCAGCTCGCGGGCGCCGATCAGGCCGCGCGTCTCCGGCGTCAGCGGCGCGTGCAGGCTGAGCAGGTCGGCGCGCGCCAGCAACGCGTCCAGGGAGCGCACCCGCTCGACGCCGAGCGCGCGGTCGACGCCGTTGGCCACGTGCGGGTCGAAGAACGCGACCTGGAGGCCGAACGCCTTGGCGCGCAACGCGACCGCGGTGCCAATGCGGCCCAGGCCCACGATGCCCAGCGTCTGCACGCTGAGCCGGCGCACCAGCGGGCTCTCGATCGGCAGCCATCCGGCGGGCGGGTCGCGCCGCTGCGCCGCGTGGTGCAGCAGCAGGCCGCGACGCAGCGTCAGCAACAAGGCGATGGCGTGGTCGGCGACCTCCATGGTGCCGTAATCGGGCACGTTGCACACCATTACGCCACGCGCCGCGGCGGCGGCGCGGTCGATCCGGTCGTAGCCGACCCCCATGCGGACCACCGCCCGCAGCCGGGGAAAGCGCTCCAGGTCGCTGGCCGAGACCCAATGGCGGAAGATCATCAAGCCCTCCGCCTCGGCGCACAGCGCCGGGTCGAGGTCGGCCACGCTCCCGGCGCCGGGCATCAAGATACGGGCTTCCGGCCCGAACACCTCCCGCTCGACGCTGGCGTCGGGATACATCGCCTCGGAATAGAGGATGGTGGGGGGCATGGCTTTCCGGTATCCGGGAGGAGGTCCCCACTGCCCTAACGACGGGAGCGCCGCTTGTCCATGAACGGAGCCGAGAGTCTGGTGCGCACGCTGCTGGCGTGCGGCGTCGACACCTGCTTCGCCAACCCTGGCACCAGCGAGATGCACTTCGTCGCCGGCCTCGATCGCGTGCCCGGGATGCGCTGCGTGCTGGGGCTGTTCGAGGGCGTCGTCACCGGCGCCGCCGACGGCTACGCGCGCATGGCCGACCGCCCTGCGGCGACGCTGCTGCATTGCGGCCCGGGCCTCGCGAACGGCCTGGCCAACCTGCACAACGCGCGGCGCGCCGGCAGCCCCGTGGTGAACTGCGTCGGCGACCAGGCGAGCCATCACCGCCCGCTCGACGCGCCGCTCACCGCCGACACCGAAGGCTTGGCGCGCGCGGTGTCCGGCTGGGTGCGCACCGCGCAGGATGCTGCGCACGTGGGCGAGGACGCGGCGGCGGCGGTGCAGGCGGCGCGGGCCGGGCAGGGACAGGTCGCGACGCTGATCCTGCCGTCCGACACCTGTTGGAACGATGGCGGCGTGGTCGCGCGACCGCTGCCGCCGCGACCGGCGGCAGCGCCGGCGCCGGACGTCGTCGAACGGACCGCCCGGTTGCTGCGCGGCGAGACCGGCGTGCTGCTGATCCTGGGGCGCCGCGCGCTGCGGCAGGGCGCGCTGGCCGACGCGCGCCGCATCCAAGCTGCGACCGGGGCGCGGCTGATCGCGGAGCAATCCAACGCGCGCATCGAGCACGGCGACGGCCGCTTCCCCATCGAGCGCGTGCCGTACAGCGTCGACGAGGCGCTCATGGAGTTGCGGGAGGTGCGCCATGCGGTGCTGGTAGGGGCCGTGCCGCCGGTCGGCTTCTTCGCCTATCCCGGCAAGCCCGGGGCGATGCTGCCGGCCGACGCCACCGTACACGTTCTGGCGCGCCCGGAGCAGGACGCCGCCGCGGCCCTCGCGGCATTGGCC
>CAXUHK010000027.1:0-11503 GCA_964250775.1 uncultured Acetobacteraceae bacterium
GCCCGGCCGGCGGCGCGGTGGCGCTCGGCCATCCGCTCCGCCTGGTGGCGGCGCTGGCGCTGGGCATGGCCTGGGCGCTGTCGATGACCGTCTGGGGCCGCCATGTCGTGGCGGTCGGTGGCAACGCGATGGCGGCGCGGGCGCAGGGGGTGCGCGTGGCGTGGGTCGGGTCGACCACCTATGTCGTGGCCGCCCTGCTGGCCGCGCTGGCCGGCGTGGCGGCGGTGGGCGCTCCGGCAACCGGCGCTCCGGGCATCGGCGACACCCTGCAGGCCATCGCCGCGGCCAGCATCGGCGGCGCCAGCCTGGCCGGCGGCGAGGGCGGCATCGGTGGCGCCCTGCTCGGCGCGACGCTGCTGGTCGCGACGCGGCACGCGCTGGTCCTGGCGGGATGGGACGCCGACCTGCTCGGCCTCGTGGTCGGCGGCTGCCTCGTCGTGGCGGCGGCAAGGCTGCGGCGGCGACGCGCCTGACTGGTCAGCTCCGCTCCACCGCGACCGCCGCAATGTCGAGCGCCTCGGCGATGGCGCGCGCCTGCTCCCCGGTCAATGGCCCGCCTCCCAGCCGCAGCCGCAGCGCCAGCTTCAGGTTTTCCGTCGCACGGAGGATCTCCGGCGCGCCGCCGGCGCCGCCCGCCGATCGCAGGCGGTCCAGGGCGCGATCCAACGCCGGCTGGTTGGCCGCGAGATGGCCGGCGCCGCTCGCGGTGGCGGCGTAGAGCTTCCTGTCCTGGCGCTCGACCGCCGTGGCGTGCCCGAGTTCCTCGAGCAGCGTCAGGGTCGGGTAGATCACGCCCGGACTGGGGCTGTAGCTGCCGGAAGCGCGGTCCTCGACCTCCTTGATGATCTCGTAGCCATGCCGCGGCCGCTCGGCGATCAACGCGAGCACCACAAGCCGCAACTCGCCGTGATCGAACAGGCGCCTTCGCGCGCCACCGTGCCGGCCGTGTCCGCCCACAGGGTCATGGTCATGGTCATGGTCATGGCCGCGCCCGCGCGCGAAGCGCCGGCCGTGCTCCCGGCGTGGATGCTCGTGCATGTCCGGTCGCTATTCCCGCGCGAGCAGTTCGGTCGCGATGGCGGTCCACTCTTCCGGCAAAGGCAGGGTCGACGGCGCCCGGCCGGCGCCACGATACCATTCCGCGGCGTTCGCCATGTCGCCTTCCTGGCGATGCAGGTGGGCGTGCACCAGGTCGCAATCCGGGTCGCCCTCATGCTGCTGGACGCATTCGTGCGCGCGGTTCCAGTCGCCGCGGTCCGCCCACCAGAGCGCCTGCAGCGCGGGCCGCAAATCGACCGGCGGGGTCTTGCCCGCCAAGCTGCGGCGGAGGTCGTCGATGGTCATAGCAGCGCTCCGCAAGGATCGGTCGCCTTATCCAGATATATCTAAGTTATATCTTTTGCAAGCAGGTTCGGCATCGGGGATCGCCTGGCGTATCCTGCCATGCAAGGTTGCGTGCCGATCCGGGGAGATTGCCATGACCGAAGCGCCGCAGACGCCCATCGCCGCCGGAGCACGGATCGGCCACGTCCATCTGAAAGTGTCCGACCTCGACCGCGCGCTGGCGTTCTACGTGGGCGTGCTCGGCTTCCAGCTCATGCAGCGGATGGGCCGTCAAGCCGCGTTCGTCTCGGCGGGCGGCTACCACCACCATATCGGCCTCAACACCTGGGAAAGCCAGGGTGGCAAGCCGCCGCCGCGCGGCAGCACCGGGCTATACCACCTGGCGGTGCTGTACCCCACCCGTGCCGACCTGGCCGACGCGCTGCGGCGGGTGCTCGCGGCCGGGATCGCGCTCGACGGCGCCTCCGACCACGGGGTCAGCCAGGCGCTCTATTTGAGCGATCCGGACGGCAACGGCGTCGAGCTGTACTGGGATCGGCCGGAGGCGGAGTGGCCGCGCGACGCCTCCGGCCAGCTCGCGATGACGCTGGACCGGCTCGACCTGGATGATCTGTCGCGGGCGGCTACTTGACGGTTGCGGCGCGGTCGATCACCGCGTGCGACCAGGCGCCGGTCGGCGTCTTGGTGATAACCGGCGCGCTGGCGCCGCCCAACAGCACCGTCACCGTCTGGTCGAACGCCGCCGGCTCCAGGTAGCCCATGCCGTGCGGCCCGGCGGTGACGAGCTTCGCCACCTCGCCCATCATCCGCTTCTGGTGCGCCTCGGTCTGGGCGCCGGAGGTGTCGGCGTCGAGCACGACCTTGACCGCTTCGGCCTGGTGCTCGCCCGCGTATTTCCACCCTGCCAGCGAAGCCTTCACGAACCGCGCCAGCCGGTCCACCGCGGCCGGGTCGGCGAGTTCGGCCTCGGTGGCGTACAGCCCATCCTCCAGCGTGGCCACGCCCTCGTCCTGGTACTTGAACACCCGCAGCTGCGCCGGCTTCATGCCGGCCTCGATCAGTTGCCAATACTCGTTGTAGGTCATGGTCGAGATGCAGGCCGCCTGCTTCTGCAGCAGGGGGTCAACGTTGAAGCCCTGCTTGAGCACGGTGACGCCGTCCGGGCCGCCGGCGGTCTTGAGGCCCAGTTTGCTCATCCACGCCAGGAACGGGTACTCGTTGCCGGAGAACCAGACGCCCAGCGTATGCCCCCTGAACACCGCGGGCGAAGTCACGCCGCTGTCCTTGCGGCAGGTCAGCTCGAGGCCGGAGCGCTGGAACACCTGGGCGATGTTGACCAGCGGCACGCCCTTCTCGCGCGCCGCCAGCGCCGACGGCAGCCAGTCGACCACGACGTCGGCGCCCCCGCCGGCGATGACTTGGCTCGGGTTGATGTCGGGGCCGCCCGGCTTGATCGTGACGTCGAGGCCGGCGGCGGTGTAGAGGCCCCTGGCCTGCGCCACGTAATAGCCGGCGAACTGCGCGTCGGCGACCCATTTCAGTTGCAGCGTCAGCTTGTCGGCCGCCAGCGCCGGCGTCGCCAGCCCGGCCAGCATCGCGGTCGCCATCAGCAATCGCCTCATCGGTGTCCCTCTCCCTAGTTGCGAAACGACGGATGCCAGAACGTCGCGGCGCGTTCGGCCAGGCTCAGCAGCGCGAATGCCCCTGACCCGGCCAGCGCCGCCAGCGCGATCTCCGCCCACACGACATCGAGGTTCATCCTGCTCACTTCGGTCGAGATGCGGAAGCCCATGCCGACGATCGGCGTGCCGAAGAACTCCGCCACGATGGCGCCGATCAGCGCCAGGGTAGAGTTGAGCTTGAGTGCCGTGAACACGAACGGCAGCGCCGCCGGCAGCCGCAGCTTCAGCAGCGTCGGCCAGTAGCCGGCGCCGTAGCCGCGCATCAGGTCGCGCTCCATGGCGCCCGAAGCCGCCAGCCCGGCGGTGGCGTTGACCAGCATCGGGAAGAACGTCGCGAGCACCACGACGGCGGCCTTCGATTGCCAGTCGAAGCCGAACCACATCACCATGATCGGCGCCACGCCCACCACCGGCATGGCGCTGACCAAGGCGCCCAGCGGCAGCACGCCCCGGCGCAGGAACGCCGAGCGGTCGAGGGCGATCGCCGCCAGCAGCCCGGCGCCGCAGCCGATGGCGTAGCCGGGCAGCACCGCGCGCAGCACGGTCTGCGCGAAGTCGGCGCGCAGCACCGGCAGGCTGCGGACGATCGCGGCGGCGATGGCCGACGGCGGCGGCAGCAGCACGCCCGGCACGCGGTAGCCGACGCAGGCGATCTGCCACGACGCCAACACCAGCGCGCCGAACAGCAGCGGCGAGCCGATGCGCCCTGTCCTGCCCTGCTGCCGCGACAGCAGCGTCAGCCCGGCCCCGCCCGCAATCAGCAAGGCGAGCAGCAGCGCCGTGGTCAAAGCCGCCCGCCTCGACCCCGCATAACCAAGCCGGCGGCGAGATCGACCGCACGCACCGCCAGCAGCGCCAGCAGCGCCGCCGTCAACAGCGCCGCCCAGATCTGCAGCGTCTGGCCGTAATACGACCCGGCCAGCAAGCGGGCGCCCAGCCCGGCCTGCGCCCCGGTCGGCAGCTCGGCCACGATGGCGCCCACCAGCGACAGCGAGGCCGCGACCTTGAGGCTCGGGAACAGGAAGCCGAGCGAGGCCGGCCAGCGCAGCTTGGCGAACACCTGGACCCCGCTCGCGGCATAGGTCCGCATCAGGTCACGTTGCATCGGATCGGGTGCCCGCAGCCCCGTCACCATGGCGGTGGCGATCGGCAGGAAACCCAGGTAGCCGGCGATCAGCGCCTTGGGCAACGTCCCAGCCAGCCCGACGCGACCGAGCACGACCACCACCATGGGCGCGATCGCCAACACCGGCACCGTCTGGCTGGCGACGATCCACGGCATCAGCGAGCGGTCGAGCACCTGCAGGTGGACGATGCCGACCGCCAGCGCCACGCCCAGCGCGCAGGCCAGCGCGAAGCCCAGGGCGGCCGCCTCCACGGTGACGCCGGCGTGGAACACCAGGCTCCTGGGCGAGCCGACCGGGTGCGCGAAGATGCTGTCGAACAGCTCGGCCGCGACCTGGTGCGGCGCGGGGAGCAGCGGACGGTCGAGGGCGAAGGTGGACCGCAGGATGTCGCCGGTGGGCGCGCCGTCATCGGCCAGCGACTGCGCCGCGTCGAAGTTCATCCACGGCACGGCGGCGTACCAGGCGAGCAGCACGAGTGCGAGCACCGCGAGCAGCGGGCCGGCACCGCGCGCGCGGACGAGACGGCGACGGCGGACCATGAACGGTCCTTATGAGGTCGCGCGGCACTTGACCACCCACTCTTGCGACCGGGACACGCCGGAATGACCAGGCTATAATGACCAGGCTGTATCGAGCTGTTCGCCTGCACCGGCTGCCTGGCGACCGCGACACCCCGGCGGACCAGTCCAACACCCACCTCGTCCCGGCGTCACCTCACCCGGCGCCGCGACCGTTGCGGACCGGCGTCCACAGCCTCGCGCTGCTGAACCTGTCCGACACTTGGCGCCCCTGGATCCCGCGCGACGCGGAAGTCCACGGTTTCGGTCCCGCGAGGGTGCAATCCTCGGCCGGGATCGTGGCGCTGCCGAGCGGCATCGTCATCGAGGACACGTTCGGCCATGCCGATCCGCTCGCCGACGGCTATGAGCGGCTGCAAAGCGACACGCTCCCGACCGCGAACGGCGAGTCGCGGCCGGAGGGTGGCCGCGTCCGCCTGCCGCCGCCGCAGCGCCACCTTGCCGGGCGACACCTCAGCCTGTTGATGCCGGGAAGCGGCAACCAGTTCCATTGGCCAATCATGAACCTGGCCCGGGCCGGCCTGCTCGACGACGCGGATATGGCCGGACTGCACGGCATCCTCGTCCCGGCCGAGCCCGGACCCGAGCGCGTCACGCCTCTGGTCGACCTGGACCGTCTCGGCCACGCACGTGCTTAGCAGCGTCGAGCACAGCGGTCACTGTTCGTAGCTGTGCCCCGCCCGCAGCGCCTCGCGTACCCGGTGCGCCACCCGCAGGAACCCCGGGGTCTCGCGCGCATCGAGGTCGCGCTCGGCCGGCAGGTCGACCTCGATGCGCTCGACGATCCGCCCCGGCCGCGGCGACATCACCACCACCTGCGAGGACAGGAACACCGCCTCCGGGATCGAGTGAGTGACGAACACGACGGTCATGCCGGTGCGCCGCCACAACCCGCGCAGGTGCAGGTTGAGCGTGTCGCGGGTGATCTCGTCGAGCGCGCCGAAAGGCTCGTCCATCAGCAGCAGCGACGGCTCGAAGCTGAGTGCCCGGGCGATCGACGCCCGCTGCTGCATCCCGCCCGAGAGCTGCCACGGAAACCGGCGGTGGAACTCGGACAGGCCGACCAAATCCAGGTATTCCGCCGCCCGCGCGCGCTGCTCGGCCGCTGCCATGCCCATGACCTCCAGCGGCAGCCGCACGTTGCGCTCGATCGTGCGCCACGGCAGCAGGGCCGGCGCCTGGAACACGTAGCCGTAGGCGCGGCCGCGCCGGGCCGCGTCCGGCGTCATGCCATTTACCGTGAGCTGGCCCGAACTCGGCCGCTCCAGGTCGGCGATGGCGCGCAGCAGCGTGGTCTTGCCGCACCCTGACGGCCCGATCAGCGAGACGAAACTGCCACGGGGCACCGCGAGGTCGATGCCGGACAGGGCGACCGTGGCCTGCCCCTCGGCCTCGAACACCAGCCCCACATCCTGCGCCAGCACCGCGAGCGTGGAGTCAGGCACGCGCCTCGGCCAAACGCTGGTCGAAATCGAGCACTGCGCGCAGCAGCACGTTGGCGCCGGCCGCGACGTGCTCCGGCTCGGCGCGCTCGGCCTCGTTGTGGCTGAGCCCGCCCTCGCACGGGACGAAGATCATCGTGGTGGGCGCCACCCGCGCCACATAGGCGCTGTCATGGCCGGCGCCGGAGACGATCTCGCGCGCCGGGTAGCCGGCCGCCGCCGCCGCGCGCCGCACGCTGTCGACGCAGCCAGGGTCGAACCGCACCGCCGGCGAGTCCCAGACGCGCTCCACCGACACGGTGAGTTCGGCCGCCGCCGCGATGGCGTCGAGCGAGGCCCGCATCGATGCCTCCATCGCCGCCACCGCGTCATCGCTGGGATGGCGCAGGTCGACGGTAAAGAACACCGAGCCTGGGATGACGTTGCGGCTGTTGGGAGCGCTCTCGATCAGGCCCACGGTGCCCACGCCGTCGGGCGCCTGCCCCAGCGCCGCGTCGCTCACCGCCGCGACCATGCGCGACGCCCCCAGCAGCGCGTCGCGCCGCAGCCGCATCGGCGTCGAGCCGGCGTGGCTCTCGCGGCCGGTGACGGTCACTTCGTACCAGCGCATCCCCTGCACGCCGGTGACGATGCCGATGGTGCGGCCCTCGGCCTCCAGGATCGGCCCCTGCTCGATGTGCAGCTCGAAATGCGCCGACAGCTTGCGCTCGCCGCACGGCTCCTGCCCGCGATAGCCGATGCGCTCCAGCTCGGCGCCGAACGTGTTGCCCTCGCGGTCGGCGCGGCCATCGGCGTAGGCGCGGTCGAACACGCCCGCGAACACGCCCGAGGACAGCATCGCCGGGGCGAAGCGCGAGCCTTCCTCGTTGGTCCAGTCGATCACCGCGACCGGCGCCTCGGTTTCGATGCCGAGGTCGTTCAGCGTGCGCAGCACCTCCAGCCCGGCCAGCACGCCGATCACGCCGTCGTACTTGCCGCCGGTCGGCTGGGTGTCGAGATGGCTGCCGATGGCGATCGGCGGCAGCGCCATGTTTCGGCCGGGGCGGACGGCGAAGATGTTGCCCATGTCGTCGAACGCCACATCGCAACCGGCGGCGCCGCACGCGGCACGGAACCAGTCGCGCACCTCGCGGTCCAGGTCGGTCAGCGTCAGCCGCTTGATGCCGCCCTTCGGCGTGGCGCCGATCCTCGCCGTCTCCATGACGCTGGCCCACAGCCGGTCGGCGTCGACCGCCGCGTTGGCCCCGCTCACTCGGCGGCGACCCGCAGCGGGTTGTTCGGGTGCTCCTTCCAGGTCATCGCGTCGGCCGCGACCTGCTGCGCCTCCATGGTGATGCAGGCATCGACCGGGCAGACGTGCATACAGAGGTTGCAGCCGACGCACTCGGCGTCGATCACCTCGTAGCGCCGGGCACCATCGACCCGAAGTGCGGCGATCGCCTGGTGCGAGGTGTCCTCGCAGGCGACGAAGCACAGGCCGCACTTGATGCACAGCTCCTGGTCGATCCGCGCCAGCGTCTTGTAGCTGAGGTTGAGGTCGCTCCACTGCACGTAGTTGGGGATCGCCCGCCCGCGCAGCGCGTCGAGCGTCGCGTAGCCTTTCCCGTCCATCCAGTTGGACAGCCCGTCGATCATGTCGTCGACGATGCGGAAGCCGTGGTGCATCGCCGCCGTGCAGACCTGCACGGTGCCGGCGCCCAGCGCCATGAACTCGGCGGCGTCGCGCCAGGTCGAGACGCCGCCGATGCCGGAGATCGGCAGGCCGCGCGTGCGCGGGTCGCGCGCGATGTCGGCCACCATGCGCAGCGCGATCGGCTTCACCGCCGGGCCGCAATAGCCGCCATGGGTGCCCTGCCCGTCCACCACCGGCTCCGGCGCCATCGCGTCGAGGTCGACGGCGGTGATCGACTGGATGGTGTTGATGAGCGACACCGCATCCGCCCCGCCGCGCCGCGCCGCGATGGCGGGGGCCAGGATGTCGGTGATGTTGGGCGTGAGCTTGACGATCACCGGCAGGCGCGAGTGCGTCTTGCACCAGCGCGTCACCATCTCGACGTATGCCGGCACCTGCCCCACCGCCGAGCCCATGTTGCGCTCGCTCATGCCGTGCGGGCAGCCGAAGTTCAGCTCGACGCCGTCGCAGCCGGTGTCCTCGACCAGCGGCAGGATGGCGCGCCAGCTCGCTTCCTCGCACGGCACCATCAGGCTCACCACCATGGCGCGGTCGGGGTAGTCGCGCTTAAGCTGCCGTATTTCGGCAAGGTTGACCGCCAGCGGCCGGTCGGTGATCAGCTCGATGTTGTTGAAGCCGGCGACGCGCACGCCGCCGTAGCTGGTGGCGCCGTAGCGGCTGCTGACGTTGACCACCGGCGGGTCCTCGCCCAACGTCTTCCACACCACGCCGCCCCAGCCGGCCTCGAACGCGCGGCGCACGTTGTACGCCTTGTCGGTCGGCGGCGCCGAGGCCAGCCAGAACGGGTTCGGCGAACGGATGCCGGCGAAATCGCTGCGAAGGTCTGCCATCTGGCCCGCTCCGTCAGGCGGCCAGCGAGGCGTGGATCGCCTCGGCCGCCAGTTTGCCGTCCTGCACGGCGTTCACCGTGAGGTCGTCGCCCGCCACGCAGTCGCCACCGGCATAGACGCCGGACAGGCTGGTGCGGCGCTCGGCGTCGACCACGATCCGCCCGGCGGACACTTCCAGCACCGGCAGCGGCGACGGATCGAGCAACTGCCCCACCGCCTTCAGCACCATGTCGGCCTCCAGCGTGTAGCTCCCGCCGCTTGCGTCGGTACGCAGGAACTCGACGGCGGCCACACCCTTGGCGCCCCCCTTGTCTGCATTGGGCACGAAGCGACGCGGCGTCGCCCAGTGGCGGATGCGCACGCCGTTGACCTGCGCCCATTCCTGCTCGCCGCGGGTCGCGGACATGCTCTCGGGGCCGCGCCGGTAGACGATGGTGACGTCCTCGGCTCCCAGCCTGCGCGCCTGCGTCGCCGCATCGATGGCGGTGTTGCCGCCGCCGACCACCAGCACGCGCCGCCCGACCGGCAGCATCGCCTTGTCGGGGGCCTGGCGCAGCGCGGCGATGAAATCCACCGCGTCATAAACGCCGCCCAGTCCCTCACCGTCCAGCCCCAACGCGCGCACGCCGCCCTGCCCGATCGCCAGGAACACCGCGTCGTGGTCGCGCCTCAACGCGTCCAAATCCAGGTCGCGGCCCAGGCGGCGCTCGTGCTCCAGCGCGATGCCACCGATGCCCAGGATGAACGCCACCTCGCGCTGCGCGAAGTCGTCGGCCAGCTTGTAGGCGGCGATGCCGTACTCGTTGAGGCCGCCCGGCTTCGGCTGCGCGTCGAACACCGTCACGCGATGGCCGTGCAGCGCCAGCCGGTGCGCGCAAGCCAGCCCCGCCGGGCCGGCGCCCACCACCGCGACGTGGCGCCCGGTCTCGGGCGCGCGCGCGAACGGTGTCGCCTCGCGCTCCATCAGCCAGTCGGTCGCGTGCCGCTGCAACGCGCCGATCCGCACCGGGCGGTCCTCCTCGGCGGTGCGAACGCAGGCGCCCTCGCACAGCACCTCGGTCGGGCAGACGCGGGCGCAGGAGCCGCCGAAGATGTTGGCCTCCAGGATGCGCAGCGCCGAGCCGCGCAGGTTGCCGGTGCTGACCTTGCGGATGAAGCCCGGGATGTCGATGCCGGTGGGGCAGGCCTGCACGCACGGCGCGTCATAGCAGAAGTAGCAGCGGCCGCTCTCGACCAGCGCCTCGTGGTGGCTCAGCGCCGGGTGCGCGTCGGCGAAGTTGCGCGCCAGCGTCGGCGCGTCGAGGCGGGCGGCGGCGATGTCGGACACGGCGTGCGGCCTCGTTGGGTTTCGGCAAGCTAACGGCACCGGCCGGCGCAGCGTCAATGCTGTTTCTCGACCCCGCCTGCTTCTTGACCCTGCCTGCCGCCTGCGTGATGAAAAGCGGCACCCATGCAAAAGGAGGCGGCGCATGACCCTGCTCATCCGAGGCGGCACGGTGGTCACGGCCGAGCGCAGCGCCCGCGCCGACGTGCTGTGCGAGGGCGGCCTCATCGCGGCGGTCGGCCCCGACCTCGACCCGCCGACCGGCGCAGAGATCGTCGACGCCGGCGGAACGCTGGTGATGCCGGGCGGCATCGACCCGCACACCCACATGGAACTGCCGTTCATGGGCACCGTCGCCAGCGAGGACTTCTACACCGGCACCGCGGCGGCGGCGGCCGGCGGCACCACCATGATCATCGACTTCGCCATCCCCGGACCGCGCACGTCCCTGCTCGACGCCTGGCACGAGTGGCGGCGCAAGGCGGAGAAGGCCGCCACCGACTACAGCTTCCACGTCGCCGTGACCTGGTGGTCGGAGCAGGTGGCGGAGGAGATGGCGACGCTGACGCGCGAGCACGGCGTCAACAGCTTCAAGCACTTCATGGCTTACAAGGACGCTTTGATGGTCGATGACGGGGTGCTGCTGCACTCGATCGGCCGCGCGCTCGAACTCGGGGCCATGTGCAACATCCACGCCGAGAACGGCGACGCCGTGGCGCACTTGCAGCAACAGCTGCTCGCCGCCGGCATCACCGGGCCGGAGGGCCACCCGCTGTCGCGCCCGCCCGCGGTCGAGGGCGAGGCGGCGCAGCGCGTCATCGCCATCGCCGAGGTGCTGGGAGCGCCGATCTACATCGTCCACGTCTCGACCGAGGAGGCGACGGCCGCGATCTCCCGCGCCCGCGCTCGCGGCCAGCGCGTCTACGGCGAGGTGCTGGCGCAGCACCTCGTCATCGACGAAGCCGTCTATCGCAGCCCGGATTGGGCGTTCGCGGCGGCGCATGTCATGAGCCCGCCGTTCCGCGCCAAGCACCACCAGCGGGCGCTATGGGCCGGCCTCGCCAGCGGCTCGCTGCAGACCACGGCGACCGACCATTGCTGCTTCTGCGCGCCGCAGAAGGCAGGCGGACGCGACGACTTCACCCGCATCCCGAACGGCACCGGCGGCATCGAGGACCGGATGAGCGTGCTGTGGCACCATGGGGTCCGCCAGGGCCATCTCACCCCCAGCGAGTTCGTCGCCGTGACCTCGACCAACACCGCCAAAATCTTCAACATCCACCCGCGCAAGGGCGCGGTCGCGGTCGGCTCGGACGCCGACCTGGTGGTGTGGGACTCCGACGCCAGCCGCACCATCTCGGCCAGCACGCACCACCAGAACGTCGATTTCAACGTCTACGAGGGGATGCAGGTGACTGGGCTCGCGCGCCCCACCCGCGCCCGCGGCGCGCGGGGGTGGGGCGCCCGGGGCGTTCGCGCGGGG
>CAXUHK010000027.1:11513-20507 GCA_964250775.1 uncultured Acetobacteraceae bacterium
GGGGGGGGGTCGGGGGGGGCGGGGGCGGGGGCCCCCCCGGGGGGGGGGGGGGGGGGGGGGGGGGCGCGACGGCGACTTGCGCGCGGTGCGCGGCGCTGGCCGCTACGTCGAACGGCCTTGCTTCGCCCCGGCTGTTAAATCGGCGTTACTTCGGCATTCAATGTCAAAGCCGACCAAAGTGTCACGTGGCTGAGCCGGACCAGTACAGGAGCCGACCGAAAGCCGAATTCCATCGTTGAAGCGACCATGAAGGTTGCTTCGTTGCTGCCGTAGCGCTAATCCAATGGCATTGTGCGACGCACACCATTTCGGGATCACTGCGCTCCGCCATGATGAAGCCCCGCCAGAATCGCCTCAGCTCGGTGCCGACGAGCCCAGTGCCCACGAGCCCAGTGCCCACGAGCCCGGTGCCAACGCTCCCGGTCGCACCGGAATCGGGGAGCCGCCCGGCCAGCACGAATGCCAAGGAGGTGACATCCCTGCGGCCCGCGCCCACCGCGACGGCGGCGTATTTCTACTCCAGCGCCACCGATGGCGAACTGTCGCAAATGCTCGGGGCGCCGCACTACTCGTATCGTTTCGCCGAGCAGAAGTTCCTGCGCGCCTTCGCCGGACGCGGCATTTCACTGAACCAATTGCAGATGCCGGAATACTACAGCACGGTCGCCAGCCTGATCGACGCCACCGGCGAGGCCGCCGATTGCCTGGTGCACCTCATCTTCCGGTCGAGCGAGCAGATCCGGCTGTTGAAGCCCGGCTACAACATCTGCTGCTTCGCCTGGGAATTCGAGGTCCTCAAGGACGATACCGGACCGGGCGAGCACCCGTTCCTGAACCAGCGCCGGATGCTCTCGATCTGCGACGAGATCTGGGTGCCATGCCACTACACCAGCGAGGTGCTGACCCGGCATGGCATCGGGAACGTGCACGTGATCCCGGCGCCGATCGCCGGGCCGACAGCTCCGCGTCTCGACCGCTACGACGCGCTGGCCGCGGTGGGGCACCTTGGGGTCATGCCGCTCATCACCAACTTCCTGCTGTCGCGCCAGGACAACGCGCGTGCCTGCGCCGCCCGCTCGCAAGCCCTGATGGACTGGCTGGCGCCGCGTCTGACGGCGGCGCGCGATCCGCTGGTCTACCTCGCGGTGCTGAACCCGGAAGACTTCCGCAAGAACCTCGACGCGCTGCTGCGCGGCTTCCACTACTTCCAGCAGGCGCACAAGGGCGTCTGCCTCGTCGTCAAGGTGCTGACGGCGGCCGACCGCTACTCGCTCGACCAGATCATCAGCGACGTGATCCCGAACAAGCTGGCCAGCGGATCGGTGTTCCACACCGAGAACATCGTGTTCCTCAACCGATACCTGTCGGACGAGGAGATGACCGGGCTATACTGCCTCGCCGATTTCTACGTCTGCGCCTCGGTGGCCGAAGGCCAGAACCTGCCGCTGCTGGAGGCGATGGCGCACGGCACCGTCCCCGTCAGCACCAGCAACACCGCGATGGCGGACTACATCACCGCCGACAACGCGTTCCAGATCGCCGAGCGGGTGGCGCCGAACACATCCGAGCACATGGCCGGCACCATCGCCGGCAAGCCGTTCAACATCCACACCAACGGCAGCCGCGACGTGTTCGCGGCCTTGGTCGCCTCGCGTGCGGCGACACCGGCGCGACGGCGCAAGATGTCGGCCGCCTGCGCCGCCACCGTGCAGGCGCAGTTCACGCCCGACGCGGTGTGGCCGCGCATCGCGCAGCGGCTGGCCGCCATCGCCCGGCGGTCGGCGCAGTTCGCGAGCCGGGCAAACTGAGATGCAGGGGGATTGCATCTACCTCGAGATCGGGCCGCTGAAGGAGGGCAACTACACCGGCATCGCCCAGGTCACGGCGGCCATCGCCGAACAGATGCTGGGTGACGGCACGCGCGAGGTCGGCTTCTTCTTCGGCCGCGCCATGGTCGACCGCCGCATCGTCGAGGACCTGCTCGCGCGGCGCAACGGCGAGCTGATCGAGTGGTACTTGCAGCGCGCGCCGGTCAGCCCGGCGCCGCGCAGCCTGGCTGGCCGGCAGGTCGCGATCTTCCCAAACCGCAAGACCTGTCGCCGCGGTTTCGACATCGAGTGCCAGATCATCCACGACCTGAGCACGCTGCTGACGCCGCAGTTCCACAACCAGGACACCATCGACTACCACGCGCTCACCATGCTGGAGGACGTGCAGAGCAACGACATCACCTTCTGCGTGTCCGAGGCGACCCGCAGCGACGTGCTGCGCTACCTGGCGCCGCTGGCGCCCGAGAGCGTGGTCGCGGTGCCGCTCGCCGTGTCGATCCCGGAGAGCGGATGCGGCAAGTTCGCCGGGCGCGACGTGGAACCCTACGTCCTGGTCCTGGGCACCATCGAGCCGCGCAAGAACATCGAACAGGTGCTGAGCTACATCCAGCACAACCCGGAGATCATGCAGCGCCACCGCTTCGTGTTCCTCGGCCGCTTCGGCTGGGGCGAGACAGTCGACAGCCTGGTCGACCGCTACGGCCTGGCCGAGCCGTTCAAGCAAGGACGCATCGTGTTCCCGGGGTTCGTCGCCGAATCGGTCAAGAACGCGCTGATCGAGAACGCCCAAGTCATGGTCTATCCGTCGCTGTTCGAGGGTTTCGGCTTGCCGGTGCTGGAGGCGACCGCGCTGGGAGTGCCCTGCGTCACCACGCGGTCTTCGAGCATCCCGGAGGTCGGCGGGTCGCTGTGCTACTACTTCGACCCGCGCAAGCCGAAGGACTTCGACCGGACCCTGGCGCGGGCGCTGGTCGACCTGCGGATCTCTGCCGGCGCCAGCGGCGCGGCGCGGCGCGGCTGGGCCGGCCAGTTCTCATGGGCCGCGAGTTACCGCGGCATCATGTCCCCCATCGACACGCTGCTGGCCGGAGGCTGACATGCCTGGCAAGGTCACGGAACTCACCGCGCAACGCGCCGCCGGCTGGGCCGCCCACCCGCGCCTGCCGGACTACCCGGTGCTGGTCAACATCGTCCATCGCTCGTTGGTCATCCGCAGCACCGTGGCGGACCGCAAGTTGTACAGCTCCGGGGCGCCCGGCGCGCATGGCTTCGCCGTCGACATCGCCCGGCTCGGGCTGACACCGGCCGAGTTCGGCGACCTGCGCTTCGTCCTGGGCGAAACCGACGAGCAACTCGAGTTGCCGGAAGCGGTGGCCGTCGTGGCCAAACCGATGCTCACGGTCGAGGACATCCTGGCGTTGTCGCAGGCGCCGCGTGCTTGGGTCACGGGAGAGACGTATGTCGACGCCGCCGCCGCCGGGCTGCGCACCGAGACCATCGTCGACATGCTCTACCGCGACTATCTCGGGCGGCCCTCCGACCCGAACGGCCTCGCGCATTACGTCAAATCGGTCAACGCCGGCAGCATCAGCTACGACGACATCAGGCGCAGCTTCGTCGAGGTGGACGAGTTCCGCCTGCGGCAGAAATACGTCGACAACGCTCCGGGCTCGATCTTCTCGCAGAAGATCGTCATCGCCGCGGCGGTCGACGACCTCGCTCCCACGATGGCGCAGGCAAGTCCGGTCCCGGTGGTCGAACTGACCGAACTGACGTCGCTCGACGGCGCGGCGTTCGTCGGCGAGGTCTACGAGCAGTTGCTGCACAAGAAGGCCGACGCGGCGGGGATCGCGCATTACCTGCACCAGATGGGGCTGGGCATGAGCAAGGTCGACATCATCCGGCGGGTGGCGTCCGAGCTGGAGGCGATCACGCTGGGCGTGCGGGTCGTGGGCCTCGAGGAGCAGGACGCGATGGCCGGCAGCGAAGCGGCCTGAACGCGGTCAGCAGGAAACGAACACCTCGCCCGCCCTGACCTCGACCGGGTAGACCGCGATCGGGCGGTCGGCCGGCGGGCACAGCGCCCGCCCGTCGCGCACGTCGAACCGTCCGGCGTGCAGCGGGCATTCGACCTCGGCGCCGTCGAGCCAGCCCTCGGTCAGCAGCGCGAAGGCATGGCTGCACACGTTGGCGGTGGCGTGCCACTGCCCGTCGTCCAGCCGGAACACCGCGACCAGCGTGCCGCCGAGATCGCAGGCCAGCATCTCGCCCGCCGCCATGCCGTCCGCCTCCGGGACGCGCCGCCAGTCTGCCCCGCTCACTCGACCTCCTTGCTCCCGGTGCCAAGCCTATGCCACGGATCGGGCGGGTGGAAGCGTGATGCGAAGGGGGCCGCGTGGCCGAGGGGTACAGGCTAGCGGGGGTGATCGGCTGGCCGGTGGCGCACTCGCGCTCGCCGCTGCTGCACGGCCACTGGCTGCGCCAGCACGGCATCGACGGCGCCTACGTCAAGCTGGCGGTGGCGCCGGGGCGGCTAGGGCCGGCGCTGCGCGGGCTGGCGGCGCGGGGCTTCGCCGGCTGGAACCTGACCCTGCCGCCCCAGCAGGCGGCGGCGCGCCGGGTCGGCCGCCGCGCCCCGCTTGCGGCGCGGATCGGCGCCGTGAACATGGTCACGGTCATGCCGGACGGCTCGTTGGAGGGACGCAACACCGACGCCGAGGGCTTCCTCGCGGCGCTGGCGGAAGCCGACCCCGGCTTCCGCGCGGCGTCGGGTCCGGCGGTGGTGCTGGGCGCCGGCGGTGCGTCGCGAGCGGTAGTGGCGGCGCTGCTCGACGCCGGAGCGCCGTCGGTGCGGCTGCTGAACCGCACCCTCGCACGGGCCGAGGAGCTGGCGGACGCCCTCGGCGGCGCCGTGGAGCCATGGGACTGGGAGCGGCGGGCGGCGGCGCTGGCGGATGCCGCGCTACTGGTCAACACGACGACGCAGGGCATGGCGGGCCAACCGCCGCTCGAGCTCGACCTGGCGCTGCTGCCGCGCGCGGCGCTGGTCAGCGACATCGTGTACATGCCGCTGGCGACGCCGCTGCTGCTGGCGGCGCGGGCGCGCGGCAACCGGGTGGCGCCGGGGCTCGGGATGCTGTTGCACCAAGCGCGCCCGGCCTTCGCCGCCTGGTTCGGGGTGATGCCCGAGGTGACGGCGGCACTGCGCGCCAGCGTCGAGGCCAGTTTCTAGGATGAGAGTGGCACCACTGCTCGGCGCGATGTGGCTCCTGGCCATCGCGCCAGCAGCCTGGGCGGCGGACTTCACCCGGGAACAGCTACGCGACCTGCTCGCTTCCCGCCACGGCCAGCCGGCCGACCTCGCCGGGAAGTCCCTGGCCGGGCTCGACCTCAGCCGGCTCGACTTCACCGGCGCCGACCTCCGCCGCGCCGACCTGTCGAACACCGAGCTGTTCTCGGCCAAGTTCCGGGACGCCGACCTCACCGGCGCCAACCTCTCCGGCGCCCGCATGGGAGTCACCAACGTCATCCGCGCCAACCTGACCGGCACCAACCTGTCGGGCGCCATGATGTTCGGCCTGGTCACGTCGAGCGGGATGCAGACCTCGCGCGCCGAGGCGCCGATCCTGCGCGGCGCCAACCTGTCCGGCGCCACGGTCGTCTCGCGGCTGGGCTTCGCCGACCTGCGCGGCGCCAACCTGTCGCACGCCCACATGGCGGCCGACATGCACAACCAGTCGATGGGCCTGATGCGGGCGGAGTTCCCCAGCGCCGACCTGACCGGCGCCAACCTCGCCGGAGCACGGCTCGGCAAAGCGCTGCTGCGGTTCGCTAACTTGACCGGAGCCGACCTTAGCGGGGCCGACCTGTCCCAGGCGGATTGCATCGGGGCCAACCTCACCGGCGCCAACCTCGCCCACGCCGACCTGACCGGCGCCGATTTCGACGGCGCGCGGGTGCTGCACGCAGGCGGCCTCGATAGCGCCAAGGGATTTAATCCGACCAAGGCACGGTGACGCGGCACTTTGCGATCGCTTCAGCGCATTGGCTCCAGGACCCACGGTCGATGATGAGCGCCACCTCCCGCAATCGGCACCAGCCGGCTAAAAAGGAAGCTGTAAAGCTGCGCGTAGCCTTCCGCCACAAGCCTCGCGAGCTGATCGGGCGTCTTCACCTTTTACCCCTATTTCTTATTAAAATAATACTTACAATAACCATAGGAATTGTTGATATCCACCAAATAAATTCAGAAGATTCTGGAAAATCTTTTCTTATTACAATAGAAATTAATATTCCTGTAACACCGATTGCACCAAATATCTTTGATGTAAGCTCCATGATTGACGCTTCTCCGAAATTAATTCCAAGCTAACTTCAATGGGCGTTCTCGAGCGCAAAACAATGCAGCAGTATGCGAATCGTATGACACGCACATGCAAACCGCTACTCCGTGATCGCCTGGGTCAGCAGCGTCGACAGATTCGTCATGTTGCTACTCCCGATCAATGCGATAGCGGTTATGCTCCCGCCGAAAGTCGCTGAAATCGAGAGCATCGCACTCTGGAACGAGTATGCCACGGTCAAGTATTGCGCCAAAGCCGAACTTGGTTCGCTCCAATTCGTGCGGCGAAGATGTCTGGGAAGCGTTAACGATCGCTGAAGCGCGTCGCGTCACCCGCGCTCGTGCAATCTCGCGGTAATCAGCGCGCCGTCGTCGCCCCCTCGGACACCAGCGCCACCGCCCGCGCCGGCCCCGGCATCCCGAACCGCTGGATCATCCAGCTCCGGAACTGCGCGATCGCCGGGTCGCCCAGGTCTTCGGGATGCACCGCCAGGTAATACCCGTAGCCGCCTTCGAGCACCGCCTCGAACGGCGCCACCAGCCGCCCCGCCGCCAACTCGGCCGCGAACAGGTGCCGGTCGAGCAGCGCCACCCCCTCGCCCGACAGCGCGTACTGCGCCGCCAGCGCCATGGTGTCGAACACCAGCCCGCGCTCGACGTCGACCGCAAGGCCGGCCGCGCGCACCAGCATCTGCCAGAGCTTGTGCCGCGGCTCCCCGTCCAAGTGGACGTGCAGCAGCTCGGCGCGCGCGAGGAACCTGGCGGCGTCGCCGTCCGGCATCCGCGCCGCCACGTCGGGGTGGCACATCGGCTCCAGCCGCTCCATCCACAGCAGGCTCGCGACGTGCTGGCTCACATGCGGCTTGGCGTAGAGCACCGCCGCGTCGACGTCGCGCGCCACGATGCCGATGCCGTTCACGCTGTCGATGTCGAGGATCAGGTCGGGGAACGAGGCGCGGAACTCGCGCAGCATCGGCACCGCCAGCAGATGCGCGAAGGTCGGCGGCAACTGCAGTCGCAAGGAGCGCACGCGCGAGCCGCCGTCGTGCAGGATGGCGTTCATCGACTGCTCGATCCGGTCGAACGCCCGGCTCACCACCGGCAGCAGCGCCGCCCCGGCGTCGGTCAGCGCGAAGGCGTGCGGCCTGCGGTCGAACAGCGGCATGCCGAGCAAGCCTTCCAGCGCGATGACGTGGCGGCTGACCGCCGACTGCGACACGCTCAGCGCATGGGCGGCGGCCGTGAAACTCAGGTTGCGCCCGACCGCCTCGAACGCCCGCAGCGCGTTGAGCGGCAGCCAGCGCCGGTCGATGCCGGTCATTGGGGCGGGGTCACGCGATCCGCGTCGCGGCGAGCCGCGCCTCGTCCAGCGCGTAGCCCATGCCGGGCGCCTCCGAAAGCACGATCCAGCCGTCGGCGTCGACCCGGCACGGCTCCGCCATCATGTAGTCGCGCCGGTCGTGCGACCATTCGGGCGGGTCGTACGGGAACTCCAGGAACGGCGCGTCGGCCAGGCCCGCGGTCAGGTGCGCGTTGGCGACCAGGCCGATGCCGTTGCCCCAGGTGTGCGGGGTGAACGCGACGTTGTGCTCCTGCGCCATCAGCGCCACGCGCTTCAGGCCGGTGATGCCGCCGACCAGCGCCGCGTCCGGCTGCAGCACGTCGAGCGCCCCGCCCTGGATCAGGTCGCGGAACTCGTACAGCTCGCGCGTCAGCTCGCCGCCGGCGATGCGCACGTCGACCATCTGGCGCAGCCGCGCCATGCCCTCGCGGTCGCCGCGGTGCAGCGGCTCCTCCATCCAGTAGACGTCGAGCCGCTCCAGCTCGCGCGCCACGCGCAGCGCGTCCTTCAGCGTCCAGGGCGGGTAGGTGTCCTGCGGCAGCCGCCAGCCCTGGTTGCAGTCGACCATCAGCTCCAGCCGGTCGCCGACCCGCGCCCGCACCGCCTCCAGGGCGGCGATGTCGTCGCGCCAGTCGCCGCGCTGGAACCGCACCTTCATCGCCGGGAAACCCTCGGCCAAGTAGCGCTCGGCGGCCTCGGCCATGGCGCCGGGGTCGCGCAGCGTGCCGGACGAGGCGTAGGCGCGCACCCGGTCGGACAGGCCGCCCAGCAGGCGCCAGCACGGCTGCCCGGTGATCTTGCCGGCCAGGTCCCACAACGCCAGGTCGAGCGGCCAGCAGCGGCCGTAGTGGAAGGCGATGTGGTTGAGCGTGCGGTAGTGCCGCTCGGTCGCCATCGGGTCCTGGCCCACGAACAGGTGCTCGTGGCCCCCGAAGCCCAGCATGAAGTCACCGGAACCGATCCCGACCAGCCCCTCGTCGGTATGGACCCGCACGATGGTGGCGTCCCAGTGGTGGCGCGGCTGGCTGTCCCAGGCGGCGCGGAACGGCGGCGCGAACTTGAGGCGGTGCTGGGTGATGGTGATCGCGGCGATCTTCATGCCTGCTCCAGCACCGCGCGGGCGAACGCCGCCAGGTCGGCGTCGTCCACGGTGCGGTGGTTGGACGCGCGCATCGCCGCGTTCTCCGGCCGAGCCATCTGCGCCGCCAGCGCCTCCGGCCGAATTGCGCCGAAGCCGGCGTCGGCCAGCGACACCCGCACGCCGACCTGGCGCAGCAGCCGCTCGTAGGCCGCCGGCACCAGGCTGGCATCGGCGCGCTCACCCATCGCCGTGGCGACCGCGGCGAACCGCCCGTTCGGGTCGTGCGCCACGTTCCAGCGCAGCGTCGCCAGCATCGCGACACCGACCGCGCGGCCGTGGTGGACCGGCCGCAGCGAGGCGAGCGCGTGGCCGATGTTGTGCGCGATCGCCGTGCCCGCCG
>CAXUHK010000027.1:20517-25669 GCA_964250775.1 uncultured Acetobacteraceae bacterium
GTGCCCCCTTCGCCAAAACCCCCACCTCACAGCTTACTCGAACAGCAAACCTCCCCCTTCTTGCCCACCTCCGCCTCCACCACTGGCAACCGACTCACGAGCGTCGACCGATTGAACTCCTGGTTCGACGGCGCCACATCCATGGCCGGGTTCCGCTCGAAGAAATTGCTCGGCTTCAGCGCCACGCGGATGACCTCGCACGGCATGACGGGGAAATCCTCGGCGCGCGTTGCGTGCTGCAGCCCAAACTGCACGTACAGCACCAGGTCGGCGTCGACGATGGGGTCGCGGCGGGCGGCCCCCGCGCGGGCCCCGGCGGGCCGTGCCCCCGCCCCCCCAACGCCGCCGCCCACTGCACCGCCGCGCGCGCCTCCAGGTTCGCGGGGTCGGACACCGCGGTCGGCAGGTGCCGCGTCACCAGCCGGATCGCCTCGTGGCACACCATGTCGGCCGCCATGTTGGCGTGACGGTTGGTACAGGCCTCGATCGCGTGGACCAGCGCGTCGATGCCGGTGGCCGCCGTCAGGTGCGGCGGCAGGCCCACGGTGAGCGCCGGGTCGAGCAGCACCGCGTCGGCCTTGAGCTCCTCGCCCCACAGCCAGACCTTGGCGCCGTCGGCGGTCGTCAGCACCGAGGTCCGGGTGGTCTCCGAGCCGGTGCCCGAGGTGGTGGGGACGCAGATCTTGGGCAGCGGCCGGGTCGGCAGGGGGTTGGCGCACAGCGCGTAGTGCCCGGAGGGCGCGCTGCCAGTGGCGACCGCCGCCGCCGCCTTGCCGGCGTCCATCGCCGAGCCGCCGCCCAGCGCCACCACGACCCCCACGGCATCGCGCAGCGCCATCGCGGCGGCGAGGTCGACCTGCGCCGTATACGGGTCGGACTTGACGTCCTCGAACACCGACACCGAGAGGCCGGCCTCTCGCAGCGAGCGCTCGGCCCGCTCGGTGATGCCGAACGCCGCGAGGCCGGGATCGGCCACCAGCAGCGCCGGCGCGCCGCCGCCGAGCCGGGCCGCCAGCCCGCCCAGCCGGTCGATGGCGTCCGGCGCCTGCACGATGCCGGGCACGCGGTCGAGGGTGAAGGCCATGGGCGTCGGCGCTCCTGCGGCGGGAATTTGTTCCGCCAACATCGCGCATATCGGCCACGTGGCCAAGCCGGGCGGCCAAGCGCGCCCCGAACGCATCGAGGCATGACAAAAAAGGATGCGGCGGCGCGGTCGGCGTGGCGGCATAAGACGGCATGACGTTCCGCCTGGCACCCATCGCGCCGGTGCTGCTTGGCGTGATCAGCGCCCAGGCGGCGTTGGGCGTCATGACGCCGCTGATCCCGCTGCTGCTGCTGCGCTCGGGGGTGTCCGACACCGCCATCGGCGTCGTCGCCTCGGCGTATTTCGTGGGCTTCCTGGGCGGCGCCCTCACCGCCGACCGCGTGGTGAGTCGGGTCGGGCACATCCGCGCCTTCGCGGTGTTCGCCGCCGCCGCCGCCGACGCGGCGCTGCTGATGGTGTTCGCCCACGCGGCCTGGGAGATGGCGCTGCTGCGGCTGCTGATCGGCTATGCCTGCTCGGGCATGTTCCTGGTCGCCGAGAGCTGGCTCAACGACCGCGCCGAACCCGCCAACCGCGGCCGCATCTTCGGCGCCTACCTGGTCGCGTCCTGGGGCGCCAGCGCCGCCGGGCCGCTGGCGCTCAACGTCGTGGTGGCGTCGCCGCTGATGTTCGTCCTGGTCGGCATCGCGTTCGCGGCCGCGGTGCTGCCGATGGCGTTGACGGTGCAGGCCAACCCGCAAATCCGGGCGCGGGCGCATATGAGCCTGCGCGAGCTGTACCGGGTGTCGCCGGTGGGCGTCGCCTGCGCCGTGGCGTCCGGCTTGGTGAACAGCTCGTTCTACGCCCTGGCGCCGGTCTACGTGCGCAACCTGGGCTTCGGGCCGCGCACGGTCGCGGCGTTCGTCTCGACGGCGGCGGTGGCCGGCCTGCTGGTGCAGGTGCCGGTGGGCGTGCTGTCCGACCGGCTGGGCCGCCGCCCGATGACGCTGGCGACCCTCGCGGTCGGCATCGTCATGGCGGTCGCGATCCTCGCCGCCGGGCGGCAGCCGTTCCTGCCGTTGGCGGCGATGGGCTTCGTGTTCGCGGGCGCCGTGGCGCCGCTGTACGGCCTGGGCGCCGGCCAGACCAACGACCGCATGGCGCGCGGCGACTACGTGGCGGCCAGCGGCGCGCTGCTGTTCGCCTGGTCGCTCGGCTCGGCGTGCGGGCCGGTGCTGGTCGGCGTGGTGATGCAGGCGATGGGTCCGTCCGGGCTGTTCGTGGCGTTGCTGGCGATGCTGGGCGCGGTGGGGTTGTTCACCGGGCTGCGGATGCTGCAACGTGGCGAAGTGCCCGCCCACCAGCGCAGCGGCTTCGTCCCCGCGCCCGCCGCCCCGGCCCGCAGCGCGGAACTGGCCGGGCGCGTCGCGTGGACGCTGCGCCATCCGCTCGCCGCGGCGCCCACCTGGCGCTCGCTGCTGCACTGGCCAGGGCATCGATGAGCCGCGACCGATGAGCCGGTACTCCGGGCTGCAACTGGCGCGGCACGGGCTGTCCGGCCACGCGCACTGGCCGCAGGCATGGCGCTCGGCCGAGCTGGCCGCCAGCTACGACGCGGTGGTGGTCGGCGGCGGCGGGCACGGGCTGGCGGCGGCGTACTACCTGCGCCGCACCCATGGCGTGAAGCGGGTGGCGGTGATCGAGCGCGGCTGGCTGGGCGGCGGCAACACCGGGCGCAACACCACGATCGTGCGCTCCAACTACTTCTTCCCGGAGAGCGCCAGGCTCTACGACTACGCGCTGCGGCAGTACGAGCAACTGGGCCGCGAGCTGAACTACAACATCATGCTGAGCCAGCGCGGCGTGCTCAACCTCGCGCACAGCGAACACGACATGGAGCTGATGGCGCGCAGCGTGAACGCCATGCTGCTCAACGGCATCGAGGTCGAGCTGCTGGACGCCAAGCAGGTGCGCGCCGAGGTGCCGCTGGCCAACTTCGGGGAGGACGCGCGCTTCCCGATCCATGGCGGCTTCGTGCAGCGCCGTGGCGGCGTGGCCCGGCACGACGCCGTAGCCTGGGGCTACGCGCGGGCGGCGAGCGCGCTCGGCGTCGACATCGTGCAGGAGTGCGAAGTCACCGGCTTCGACATCGCGGCCGGGCGCGTGACCGGGTTGCAGACCACGCGCGGGCCGGTCGCGGCCGGCGTGGTCGGGCTGTCGGCGTCGGGCCATTCCGGCGTGCTGGCGGCCAAGGCCGGCTTCCGGCTGCCGATCACCAGCTACGCGCTGCAGGCGATGGTGAGCGAGCCGCTGAAGCCGGTGCTCGACACCGTGGTGCTGTCGCCCGCGACCGGGGCCTATGTCAGCCAGTCGGACAAGGGCGAACTGGTGTTCGGCGCCGGGCTCGACCTCTACCCCTCCTACGCGCAGCGCGGCAACCTGCCGGTGGCGCAGGACATCGTGGCCGGGCTGCTGGAAATCTTCCCGGCGTTCCGGCGGTTGAAGATGCTGCGGCAATGGGCCGGGGTGGTCGACGTCTGCTGGGACTACAGCCCGATCATCGGACCCTCGCCGGTCGACGGCCTGCACCTCAACTGCGGCTGGGGCACCGGCGGCTTCAAGGCGACGCCGGCCGGCGGCGCGTTCCTGGCGCACAGCATGGCGACCGGCCGCCACCACGACATCTCCGCCCCGTTCGACTTGTCCCGGTTCCGCACCGGGGCACTGGTCGACGAGGCGGCCGGCGCCGGCATCGCGCATTGAGCGGCCCGTGCAACTGATCCCTTGCCCCTGGTGCGGGCCGCGCGACGAGCCGGAGTTCGCCTACGTCGCCGAGCCGATCGCGCGGCCGCCATACGCCGCGTCCGACGCCGAGTGGTCCGACTACCTGTATTTGCGCCGCAACGAGAAGGGCGCGCACCGCGAGGTTTGGCGCCACGCCGGGGGTTGCGGCCAGTGGTTCGTGCTGGAGCGCGACACCGTGACCCACATGCCGCTATGACCGCCTCGCGCCTGCCCGAAGGCGGCCGCATCGACCGCGGCCGGCCGGTGCCGTTCACCTGGGAAGGCCGCGGCCTGACCGGCTTGCATGGCGACACCGTGGCCTCGGCGCTGCTGGCGAACGGCGTGCGCGTGGTCGGGCGCGGGTTCAAGTACCACCGCCCGCGCGGCATCTACGGCGCCTGGTCGGAGGAGCCGAACGCCATCGTCGACGTCGCCTGGCGCGGCGCGCACGAGGCCAACGCCCGCGCCACGCTGCTCGACCTGCGACCCGGCATGGCGGTGCGCGGCGTCAACGGCAGCCCCTCGGTCGAGCGCGACCGGGCCGGGTCGGTCGACCTGCTGCACCGCTTCCTGCCGGCCGGGTTCTACTACAAGACATTCATGCGGCCGGGCTGGCAGCGCTACGAACCGCGGATCCGCGCCATGGCCGGCCTCGGCCGCGCCCGCCTCGACCCCGACCGGCAGCATTACGAAGCGCGTCACGCCCATTGCGACGTGCTCGTCGTCGGGGGCGGTCCAGCCGGGCTGGCGGCGGCGCGGGCGGCCACCGAGGCCGGATTGCAGGTGATCCTGGCCGACGACCGGCGGGAGTTCGGCGGCAGCCTGCTGTGGGACGATGCCTTCGTGGCCGAGCGCCCGGCGCTGGATTGGGTGGCCGACACCGTGGCCGCGCTGTCCAACGTCCGGCTGCTGCCGCGTACGGTGGCGTTCGGCGCCTACGACCACAACGCGTTCGGCCTGGTCGAGCGCCGCGACGCGGCGCCGGACGGCTGGGCGCCCGACCGGCTGTGGCAGGTGCGCGCCCGGCAGGTGGTGCTGGCGGCCGGCGCCATCGAGCGGCCGCTGGTGTTCCCCGACAACGACCGGCCCGGCGTCATGTCCGCCTCGGCGGTGCTCGAATACCTGCGCCGCTACGGCGTGCTGGCGGGCGACAGCGTGGTGATCGTGACCAACAACGACAGCGCCTACGACTGCGCCATCGCCCTGCGCCGTGCCGGCGCCGCGGTGACGCTGGCCGACGTGCGCCCGCTGCCGGCGGTGGCGCGCCGCGCGGTCGGCAGCACCGTGCGCGGGGGGGCGGGGGGCGTGGGGGGCGGCGAGGCGCCGGGCGGCGGGGCCGATGCC
>CAXUHK010000027.1:25679-30599 GCA_964250775.1 uncultured Acetobacteraceae bacterium
GTCGGCAGCAGCGTGCGCGTGCTGCCGGAGTCCGTGGTCGTCGCCACCGGGTCGCTGCGCGGCGTCAGGTGGGTCGACATCGGCGCCGCCGACGCCACCGCGCGCCGCCAGCGCATTGCCGCCAGCGTCGTCGCGACCTCCGGCGGCTGGTCGCCGACCGTGCATCTCTACAGCCAGTCCGGCGGCAAGGCGGTCTGGAACGAGGCGCTGGCGGCGTTCGTGCCGGGGGCCGCGCGGGCAAACCAGCACGTCGCCGGCAGCATGGCCGGGCTTTGGAGCCTCGACGAATGCCTCGCCAGCGGCCACCGCGCCGGCGTCGCCGCCGCGCGGGCGCTGGGGCGTGAAGTGGGCGTCGAAGCTCCGCGCGCCGACACCGAAGCCGGCCCGACACCGCTGCGGGCCTACTGGCACGCGCCGGTCAAGCGCGCCCGGCAATGGCTCGACTTGCAGAACGACGTGACGGTGAAGGACGTGCGGCTCGCGGCGCGGGAGAACTACAGCTCGGTCGAGCACCTCAAGCGCTACACCACGCTCGGCATGGCCACCGACCAGGGCAAGACCAGCAACGTCAACGGCCTGGCGGTGCTGGCGGAGGCGACGGGGCGCGCCATCCCGGCGGTCGGCGCCACCACGTTCCGGCCACCCTTCGTGCCGGTGTCGCTGGGCGCCCTGGCCGGGATGCGGCACGGCGCGTTGTACTCGCCCAGGCGGACGCTGCCGGCGCATGACGGCCACCTCGCCGCCGGCGCCGAGATGCGCGAGTACGGCGGCTGGCTCCGCCCCGCGTGCTATCGTCGGGGCGACGAGACGCCGCACCAAGCGATCCAGCGCGAGGCGACGGCGGCGCGCGCCGATGCCGGGCTGTTCGACGGGTCGAGCCTGGGCAAGATCATCGCCCAAGGGGCTGACGCTGCTGAGTTCCTGAACCTGATCTACTACAACGAGGTCGAGCGGCTGAAGCCGGGCCGGCTGCGCTACGTGCTGCTGCTGCGGGAGGCCGGCACGGTCTACGACGACGGCGTGGTGGCCCGGCTCGGCCCCGACCGCTACCTGCTCTCGCCGTCGTCGAGCCACACCGCCGGGGTGCTGGCGACGCTGGAAGGCTGGCGGCAGACCGAGTACCCGGCGATGCGGGTGGCGTTCCACGACGCCACCGCCGCTTGGGCGACGCTGTCCGTCTGCGGCCCGCGTTCGCGCGAAATCGTCGCCGGCCTAGCGCCGGACGCTGACATGTCGCT
This sequence comes from uncultured Acetobacteraceae bacterium, assembly GCA_964250775.1. Taxonomy (GTDB): domain Bacteria; phylum Pseudomonadota; class Alphaproteobacteria; order Acetobacterales; family Acetobacteraceae; genus CAVRQM01. Next base: position 26,918 of record CAXUHK010000027.1, read on the forward strand.
GCCGCATATGGCGGTGGCCGAGGCGGCGATCATGGGTGTCCCGGGCCGCATCGCCCGGGTCAGCTTCACCGGCGAGCGCAGCTACGAACTCTCGGTCCCGGCACGCCACGGCCCGGCGCTATGGGACCGGCTGATGCAGGCGGGTCCGACGCCGTACGGCATCGAGGCGCTGTCGGTGCTGCGGGCCGAGAAGGGCTACATCCTGATCGGCACCGACACCGACGGTACTACGCTGCCGACCGATCTCGGCATCGACGGGCCGCTGCGCGCCAAGACGGTCGACTTCATCGGCCGCCGCAGCCTCACGCTGCCCGACGCCCTGCGCCCCGACCGGCGGCGGTTCGTGGGCCTGCGCCCGCTCGATCCCGCCACCGTGCCGGCGCCCGGCAGCCATGTGGCCGAACACGGGCGCAGCATCGGCTGGATCACCAGCGCCGCGCACAGCCCGGCGCTGGGCCGCGGCATCGCGCTCGGCATGGTCGAACGCGGTCGGGCGCGGCACGGCGAGACGGTCGAGCTGTTCCATCTCGGGCGGACGACGCCGGCGGAGATATGCTCGCCAGTGTTCTTCGACCCGGGAGGCGTGCGCCTCGATGCCTGACCTGGCGCATCCGATACGCCCGGCCGGTCTCTGGTACGTGAGCCAGGGCGGCCCCGAGCCCGAACCCGACACCGTTGTCGGCGACGACCCGTGCTGCCTGTGGCTGGCGCCGGATCGCCGGCTGGTGGTCGCCTACCAGCTCGCCGCGCCACCGGACGCCCGGTTCGTGACCGACATGGCCGACGGCCTCACGACACTGGCGCTGTTCGCGCCGCACGCGGAGCCGCTGCTCGCCATGGGCAGCACGCTCGACCCGGCCCTGTTGCGTCCGGGACGTTGCGCGCAGACGCTGTTCGCCGGCGTGCGCGTCGTGCTGCTGCCGCGTCCCGACGCGCTGCACCTGTTCGTCGAGCGTCCGTTGACCCGATACCTGCGGGACTGGTTCCGGCAGGCCGCGACCGCCCTGGTATGAGGACATCATGATGAAGACGCATGTGCAGGTGGCAGTGATCGGCGGCGGTGTCGTGGGCTGCAGCGTGTTGTACCACCTGACCAAGCTCGGCTGGCGCGATGTCGTGCTGCTGGAGCGCGACGAGCTGACCTGCGGCTCCACCTGGCACGCCGCCGGCGGGATGCACACGCTGAACGGCGACCCCAACGTCGCCAAGCTGCAGGCCTACACCATCCGGCTATACAAGGAGCTGGAGGAAATCAGCGGCCAGTCCTGCGGCCTGCACACGCCGGGCGGGCTATTGCTGGCCGGGACGGCGGACCGCATGGACTGGCTGCGCAGCGCCGTTGCGCGCAGCGGCTACCTCGGCATGGAGTGCGAGCTGCTCGGCACGGACGAGGCGCACCGCCTGATGCCGATCATCGACCCGACCAAGTTCCTCGGCGCGCTGTGGGACCCGCTCGACGGCCACGTCGACCCATACGGCGTCACCCACGCCTACGCCAAGTCGGCCAAGCTCGGCGGCGCGGAAATCTACTTGAAGACCAAGGTGGAGCAGCTCGTCACCCGCGCGGACGGCGGCTGGGACATCGTCACCGACCAGGGCACCATCGTCGCTGAGCACGTGGTCAACGCCGGCGGGCTGTGGGCGCGCGAGGTCGGGCGCATGGTCGGCCTGGAACTGCCGATCCTCGCGATGGAGCACCAGTACCTCATCACCGAGGACCTGCCACAGTTGTCGCGCGACAACGAGTTGCCGCACGCGGTCGACTTCGAGGGCGAGATATATCTTCGCCAGGAGCGCCAGGGCATCCTGCTCGGCACCTACGAGCAGGGCGGCGTGCCGTGGTCGCCGCGGCAGACGCCGTGGGAGTTCAAGGCCGAGCTGCTGGTCCCCGACCTCGACCGCATCGCCGACAACCTGCAAATAGGCTTCGACCACTTCCCGATCCTGGCCGACGCCGGCATCAGGCAGGTCATCAACGGCCCGTTCACCTTCGCCCCCGACGGCAACCCGCTGATCGGCCCGGTGCGCGGCCTGCGCAATTTCTGGGTCGCCTGCGGCGTCATGGCGGGGTTCAGCCAGGGCGGCGGCGTGGGCTTGGCCCTGGCCGGCTGGATGGTCCACGGCGACCCCGGTTTCGACGTGTGGGCGATGGACGTGGCGCGCTACGGCGACTGGGCGACCATGCCGTACACCCAAGCCAAGGTGCGCGAGAACTACGGCCGCCGCTTCCGCGTCAGCTTCCCCAACGAGGAGCTGCCGGCCGGCCGGCCGCTGCGCACGGTGCCGATCCATGCGCAACTGAAGGCGGCGGGCGCGGTGTTCGGCGCGGCCTGGGGATTGGAGTACCCGCTCTGGTTCGGCGAGCCTGGCAGCGAGCCGGTCGAGGAGATCAGCTTCCGCCGCTCCAACGCGCACGGCCCGGTGGGCGTCGAGTGCCAGGCGCTGCGCGGCGGCGTCGGCCTGATCGAGACCACCGGCTACGCCAAGTACGAGGTTTCCGGCCCCGGCGCCGAGGCGTTCCTGTCGCGGATGCTGGCCAACCGGATGCCGGAGACTGGCCGGGTCGCCCTGGCGCCGATGCTGAACCCAGCCGGCAAGCTGATCGGCGACTTCACCGTGGCGCGGCTGTCCGGCGAGCTGTTCCACGTGTTCGGCAGCGGCGGCGCCGAGGAATACCATCTTCGCTGGTGGGAGGCGCACGCGCCGGCGACCGGCGTTTCGATCCGCTCGCTGCGTTCGAGCCTCAGCGGCCTATCCATCGCCGGCCCGCGCGCCCGTGACTTGCTGGCCCGCCTCGCCGACCGCGACGTGTCCAACGCGGCGTTCGGGTTCATGCACTACCAGCGCATGACGCTGGGCATGGTGCCGGCCACGGTCGGGCGGCTAACCTTCACCGGCGACCTCGGCTACGAGCTGTGGGTGACGCCCGACTACCAGCCGGCGCTGTACGCGGCGCTGCTGCGCGAGGGGGCCGAACTGGGCCTGCGCCATGTCGGCGCGCGGGCGCTGAACGCGCTGCGGCTGGAGAAGGGTTTCGGCACCTGGGCACGCGAGTACCGGCCACTATACGGGCCGCAAGAGGCCGGGCTGGCGCGCTTCGTCAACCTGCGCAAGGGCGACTTCATGGGCCGCGACGCGGCGGCGCGCGAGCGCGACGAGGGCGGCAAGCTGCGGCTGGTGACGCTGCTGGTCGACGCCGGCGACGCCGACGTGGCGGGAGACGAGCCGGTGCGCTACGACGGCGAGGCGGTGGGTTGGGTCACGTCGGGCGGCTTCGGTCACTGGATTGGCCGATCGCTCGCCCTGGCCTACGTGCCGGCGCATTTGGCGCACGCCAACGACGCCTTCGCCATCGACATACTCGGCGAGCGGCGGCGTGCCACGATCTCGCCGGACGCGCCGTTCGACCCGGCCGGCGAACGGATGCGGGCCTGAGTTCATGGGGAGGAAGTCCGAATGGACCTGAAACTGCGCGGCAAGGTCGCGGTCGTCACCGGCGCCAGCGTCGGCATCGGCCTCGCGGTGGCCGAGGGCCTGGCCGCCGAGGGCGCGCACCTGGTCATGGCGGCGCGCGGGGCGGAGCGGCTGGAACGGGAGGCCGCGCACATCGCCGCCGCGCATTCGGTGCGCGCGCTGCCGGTCGCCTGCGACGTGGCGACCGCGGACGGCGCCACGGCGCTGG
>CAXUHK010000028.1:0-29993 GCA_964250775.1 uncultured Acetobacteraceae bacterium
GTTATGGCCGGGCTCGGCCCAAGGCTGTTCGGTTCAATTTCTTCCGTTATATCATAATATTACGTCATGGCCGGGCTTGCCCCGGCCATCCACGTGGTCCGACCGACGCCAGATGCGGCCAGTCTCGTGCGCAATGTGGACCATCCTCGACGGCGGCGCCGCGTGGATTGCCGGGTCAAGCCCGGCAATGACGATGATGGGGGCAAGTCACCGCAACCGGACAGCCGTAGGTCAAGCCCGGCCACGAAGGCAATGAGCACGGCTTTGAGGCTGAGACACTACCCCATGACCGCGACATGATCGCGACGTTGGGCCGCCTGCTGCGGGCGCGCGAGGCCGGCATCCTGGTGATGATCGTATTGTTCGCCCTCGTGGTCGGCGCCATCGAGCCGCGCTTCCTCACCGTGCAGACGCTGCGGATCGTGCTGCTGGCGATCCCGCTGGTGCTGGTGGCGGCGATGGGCGAGATGACGGTGATCGTGGCGCGGCACGTCGACCTGTCGATCGGCTCGATCCTCGGCTTCGCCGCCATCGCCGCCGGCATGGTGTTCCGCGCCCATCCGGCCTGGCCGCTGATCGTGGGCGTGCTCGCCGCGCTGGCCTGCGGGGCGGCGCTCGGCCTGGTGAACGGGCTGCTGGTGACGCTGTTCCGGCTGCCCTCGATCATCGTGACGTTGGGCACGCTCAGCCTTTACCGCGGGCTGCTGTTCATCCTATCCGGCGGCAAGCAGGTCGATCCCAACGACATTCCCGAGCGGCTGATCCGCATGGCGCAGACCTCGCCGCTCGGCGTGCCGTGGATCGTCGTCATCGCCTTCGCGGTGGCGTTGGCGACCTGGCTGCTGCTCACGCACTCGCAGGTCGGGCGGCAGATCTACGCCGTGGGCTCGAACCCGGCGGCGGCGCCGTTGCGCGGCATCCGCGTGGTGCCGGTGACGCTGCTGGTGTTCACGCTCTCCGGCACGCTGGCGGGGCTGGCCGGCGTGCTTTACGCGGCGCGGTTCGGCTATGTGAACCCGGGCATCACCGGCGTCGGCTTCGAGTTCACCGTGATCGCCGCGGTGGTGATCGGCGGCGTCAGCATCAACGGCGGCGCGGGGTCGGTGCCGTGCGCCATGCTCGGCGTCGTGCTGCTGGGCGCCGTCACCGTGGCGCTGCCGATCCTGGGCGTGTCCGGATTCTGGGAAAGCGGCGTTTACGGCGGCATCATCCTGGTGGCGCTGGTGATCGACCGCGCGGTGCGCCAGGGCGGCTTGGCGGGGACGACGCGGTGAGCCTGGCGCTCCCGGCCCGGCGCCCGCGCTGGCGGGCGTGGGCACGCCCGGAGGCCGTGACGCTGCTGCTGCTCGTGCTTGCCACGGCGGCCGCGATCCGGCTGTCGCCGTTCTTCGCCGATGCCGGCTACATCCTGGAGAGCGCCACGTATTACGCCGAGTTCAGCATCGTCGCCCTGGTGCTGACGCTGGTCATCATCGCGGGCGAGATCGACTTGTCGCCGGCCTCGATGATGGCGCTGTCGGCGTGCCTGTTCGCGCTATGCAGCCGCGCCGGGCTGCCGGTGCCGGCGGCGATGGCGGTGAGCCTGCTGTCCGGGCTGGCGATGGGGCTGTTCAACGCGGCTCTGGTGGTGGCGCTGGGGCTGCCCTCGATCATCGTCACCATCGGCACGCTGACGCTGTATCGCGGCGCGGCGCAGGTCCTGGTGGGCGACCACTCGATCGGCGGCTTCCCCGCCTGGTTCGTCGGCATCGACTACCGCACGCTGGGCATCGTGCCGGTGCCGGTGCTGGTCCTCGCCGGCATGGCCCTCGCGCTCGCGGTGTTCCTGGGGGCCACCATTCAAGGCCGCCAGATCGTCCAGACCGGCACCAACGAGGTGGCCGCGCGCCACGCCGGCATCCGGGTCGGGCGCATCAAGGTCGGCTTGTTCCTGGCCTCGGGCCTGGTCAGCGCCGCCGCCGGGTTGATGATGGCCTCGCGCCTCGGCGTGGTGCGCTACGACCTCGCCGCCGGCGGCGAGCTGCAGATGGTGCTGATCGCGATGCTGGGCGGCACCTACATCTATGGCGGGCGCGGCAGCATCGTCGGCACGTTCCTGGCGTCATGGCTGCTGGTCATCATCGCGACCGGCATGACCGTCGCCAACGTGCCGATCAACGCCCAGCTCACCGTGCTGGGCCTGCTGCTGATCGTCTCCATCATCGCGACCAACGCGATGTACTCGAAACAATAGCCAGGGGAAACGCCATGCTGAGGACGCTGCTTCTAGCCACGGCATTGATTGCCGGCGGGGCCGCCTACGCCGCCGATCCGGTCAGCATCGTCTACGTGCCGAAGAACACCGGCAACCCGTATTTCGACAGCGTGGTCGCGGGCTTCCAGGACGGCTGCAAGAAGCTCGGCTGCGACTTCACCACGGTCGCCCCGGCGACGGCCGACGCCACCTCGCAGATCCCGTTCGTGACCGCCCAGGTGCAGCGCGGCGTGGGCGTCATCGCCATCTCGCCCAACAGCCCCGACGCGCTGGACCAGGTGTTCGACCGCGCCCGCAAGCGCGGCACGCTGGTGTTCAGCGTCAACTCCGATATGCCGGGCAGCCAGCAGCACCGCGACGCGGCGATCCTGCCGGTCGACTTCACCAAGACGGGCGCCGCTCAGGTCGAGCTGCTCGGCTCGATGATCGGCTACGCCGGCGACATCGCGATCCTCAGCGCCACCACCGACGCGCCGGACCAGAACACCTGGATCGGCGACATGAAGACGGCGCTGTCCAGCAACCCGAAATACGCCAAGATGAAGCTGGTCAAGATCGCCTACGGCGACGACGACCCGCAGAAGAGCACGACCGAGGCCGAGGCGCTGCTGTCGAACTACCCGAACCTGCGCGGCATCATCTCGCCCACCACGGTGGGCGTCGCGGCGGCGGCCCAGGTGGTCGAGACCGCGCACAAGGCCGACGCCGTGGCGGTGACGGGGCTGGGCACGCCCAACCAGATGCGCCGCTTCGTCCAGAACGGCACGGTCAAGGCGTTCCAGCTCTGGAGCCCGTACAACGAGGGCCTGCTGGCATCGTACTTCGCGGTCGGCGTCAAGTCCGGCAGCATCGCCAACAAGCCGGGGACCAGCTTCCAGGTGCCGGGCCTCGGCACCGTGACCGTGGGCGCCGACCAGGTCATCAACACCCAGGCGGAGCTGACCACCTTCGACCGGTCCAACATCGACAGCTTTCACTTCTAGCCGTACTGTTCGCCCCGCCCCGTCTCATCGGGCTCGGGAGCGGTTGCCTATGGCTGGACTGGCGTGGTCGCGTCTGCGGATCGACCCTTACCTGATCGCGCTGGCGGCGACGGTGCTGGTGGCGGCGATCCTCCCGGCGCGAGGGGTGGGCGCCACCGTCACCGAGTTCGTGACGGCGGCGGCGATCTTCCTGCTGTTCTTCCTGTATGGCGCGCGGCTGGCGCCGCAGGCGGTCGTGGCCGGCCTGGCGCATTGGCGGCTGCAGTCGTTGATCCTGCTGGTGACGTTCGTGGCGTTCCCGGCGCTCGGCCTCGTGCTGCGCGGCCTGGTCGGCGGCCATCTACCCGCCCCTCTCGTGACCGGCCTGGTGTTCGTCTGCCTGCTGCCGTCGACGGTGCAGTCCTCGATCGCGTTCACCTCGATCGCGCGCGGCAACGTGCCGGCCGCGTTATGCGCCGCGTCGGCGTCCAACCTCGCCGGCGTGGTCGTCACGCCGCTGCTGGTGGGCGTGACGCTGCACGCGCAAGGCGGCTTCAGCCTGAACGCGTTGCGCGACATCGCGGTGCAGCTCCTGCTGCCGTTCGCGCTGGGCCAGGTGGCGCGCCCGCTCATCGGCGGTTTCCTGCTGCGGCACAAGGTGGTGACGTCCTATGTAGACCGCAGCTCGATCCTGTTCGTGATCTACGGCGCCTTCAGCGCCGGCATGGTCGCCGGCATCTGGCGCAACGTCGGCGCGGCCGACCTCGCCTCGGTGCTCGGGCTCGACGTCCTGCTGCTCGCCATTGTCCTCGTCGCCACCACGCTCGGCAGCCGGATGCTCGGTTTCTCCAAGGAGGACGAGATCGCGATCGTGTTCTGCGGCTCGAAGAAGAGCCTCGCGAGCGGCATCCCCATGGCCAACATCCTGTTCCCGGCCCACACCGTGGGCCTCGTGGTGCTGCCGCTGATGCTGTTCCACCAGGCCCAGTTGTTCGCCTGCGCCTTCCTGGCGCAGCGCTACGGCGCCCGGGTGCAGGCCAGTGAGGCGACGCTGGCGCCGGTGCGCTAACCGCGCCCGCGCAAGTCAGCGGCGAGTTGCGCCGCCGATCCCACCGGCAGGCTACAACCGCCATGGCGGCAGACATAGGCGAGCGCCGGCTTGTGCCGCGGCTTGCCGTAGGCCGGATGCCCGTCCGGCAGTGCGTGCGTGTCGGCGACGCGCAGCACGCAAACCGTCGGGTCCGCCGCCCGCAACGCGGTCGCCGCCAGCGCCGTGCCGGCGGCGTCGTCGGGCGCTCCGCCCACCACCACGACGGTCGCGTCCTCCAGCAGCCCGGCGGCAGCCAGCAGCGTCGGCATCGCGGCCAGGCCGCGCCCCGCGCCGCTGAAGGCGCGCAGCACCGCTTCGGCGTGCCCGCGCCACCGCGGCTCGCCGGTCAGGTGGTGCAGCCGCGCGAACACCGCCGCCATCAGCCCGTTGCCGGACGGGGTGGCGCCGTCCTGGGCGGAGCGCGGCCGGCCCGCCGGGGCGTCGGCCGCGTCGGTGGCGCTGGCGAAGAAGCTGCCGTCGGCATCGGCGAAACGTGCCAACGCCGCCTCGGCGTGCCCGACCGCGTGACGCAGGTAATCCTGCGCGCCGGTCGCCTCGAACAGCGCCAACGCCGCCCGCGCCATCGCCGCCTGGTCGTCCAGCATCCCCGGCGCGGTGACTTGGCCGCGCCGCCAGGCGTGCCGCACCCGCCCGTCCGCCGCCATCAGGTGCCGGCGCAGGAAGCCGTAGATCGTGCCGGCGCGGTCCAGCCAGTCCGGCCGCTCGAACACCGAAGCCGCCCGGCACAGCGCGGCCACGGCCAGCGCGTTCCAATCCGCCAGCACCTTGTCGTCACGGCCGGGACGCACCCGCCGCGCCCGGGCCGCGAACAGCGCCTGCCGGTTGCGCGCCAGCGCCGCCTCCTCGGCGGCGGTGCCCGGCGGCGTCACGCGGCGCAGGATGGCGCGGCCTTCCCAGTTGCCGCGTGCCGAGACGTCGTAGGCTGCCTTGAACGCCGTCGCTTCATCCCCGAGCGCCGCGTCGATGTCGCCTTCGGACCAGACGTAGAAGCGGCCTTCCTCGCCCTCGCTGTCGGCGTCCTCGGAGGCGGCGAAGGCGAACCCGCCCTCGGCGTCGCGCCCGGTCGCCATGTCGCGCAGCAGCCAGCCGACGGTCTCCTCCGCGCGTTGCGACCACAGCGGGTCTGGCGACCCCGCCGCCGCCAGCGCCAGCAGGTCCAGGATCTGCGCGTTGTCGTAGAGCATCTTCTCGAAATGCGGCGCCAGCCACTCGGCGTCGGTCGAGTAGCGCGCGTAGCCGCCGCCGAGATGGTCGTAGATGCCGCCCTGCGACATCCGCCGCAGCAGCAGCCGCACCGCTTCGCCGCAGCCGGGATCGCCGGTGCGGCAATGCTCCTGCCAGAGAAAGCGGAAAATCGGCGGGTTGGGGAATTTCGGCGCGCCGGCCATGCCGCCGCGCGCCTGGTCGGTGCCCGCCAGCAGCGTGGCGGCCACGCTGGCGAGGTCGTCCGGCGCCAAGCCCTCGCCGGGTGTTGGCGCAGCCATGCGGGCCAACGCCTCGGCGATGGCGCCGGCGTTACGGCCGACCGACGGGTCGCGCTCGCGATAGGCGGCGGCGACACCCTGCAGCACCTGCCGGAACGACGGCCGGCCGAAGCGCGGCTCCGGCGGGAAGTAGGTGCCGCCCCAGAACGGCGCGCCGTCGGGGGTCAGGAACATGGTCATCGGCCAGCCGCCATGCTCGCCCATCGCCTGCAGCGCGTTCATGTACTGCTGGTCGATGTCGGGCCGCTCCTCGCGATCGACCTTGATGTTGACGAACAGCGCGTTCATCAGCGCGGCTGTGTCCGCGTCCTCGAACGATTCGTGCGCCATGACGTGGCACCAGTGGCAGGCGGCATAGCCGACCGAGAGCAGGATCGGCCGGTCCCGCGCGCGCGCCTCGGCCAGCGCCGCCTCGCCCCAGGGCTGCCAATGCACCGGGTTGTCGGCGTGCTGCAGCAGGTACGGCGACTGCGCCTCGCGCAGCCGGTTGGCGCCGGACACGCTCAGCGGTTCCCGTACGCCGTCGCCATCGCGTCGATGGCGGCGAGCTTGGAGTGGAACGCCGACCAGTCGTCGGCTGCGGCGATCGGCTCCCAAAGCGCCTCGACCTCGTCGACCAGCATCGTGCAGGGCGCGCCAGCGGTGAAATACGGGTGCGAGCGGACCGCGCCGACATAGCCGGCCAGCGCCTCGCCCAACGGCGCCGGGGCGCCGTCGGCAGGGTTGCCGTACAGGTCGTGGAACACTTGCTCGAACGGCGCGCGCGACTCCGCCAAGTGCTTCCACACGGCTTGGCTCAGCGCCGCGTCCAGCGCCGGCCCGCGCGGCCGCAGCCCGAGCCGGCGCAGCGTCGTCGCCACGAGCGCTGCCTCGTAAGCCGGCACGTAGGTCGCCAGCGCCGCCTCCAGCGCGTCGCGCGAGGCGAGCGGCAGCAGGCACTCCGCCAGCCGCGCCAGGTTCCACAGCAATGTCTCCGGCTGCCGCCCATACGCGTACAACCCTCCGTGGTCGAAATAGGCGGCGGTGAAATCGGCGTCGTAGGTCGGCAGGAACCGCCACGGTCCGTAATCGAAGCTCTCGCCTGTGACGTTGATGTTGTCGGTGTTGAGCACGCCATGCACGAAACCGGCCGCCATCCACTGCGCGCCGAGCGCCGCCACCCGGCCGCACACCTCGCGCAGGAACGCCGCCGCCCGCGTCGCCGGGTCGTCGTCCCACACGCCCGGCATGTAGGTGCGGATGGTGTAATCCAGCAGCCGCCGCAGCGACGCCTCGTCGCGCAGCGCCGCGAGTCGCTGGAACGTGCCGATGCGGATGTGCGAGTGGCTGAGCCGGACCAGCACGGCGCTGCGGGTGGGCGAGGGCTCGTCGCCGCGTTGCAGTTCCTCGCCGGTCTCGATCAGGCTGAACGACTTCGAGGTGTCGACCCCGAGCGCCTCCAGCATGGCGGTCGCCAGCACCTCGCGCACGCCCCCCTTGAGCGTCAGCCGCCCGTCGCCGCCGCGCGACCACGGTGTCCGCCCGCTGCCCTTGGTCGCGAGGTCGAGCAGCCTGCCGTCCCGCAGATCGTGGAGCTGCGCGAACAGGAAGCCGCGCCCGTCGCCCAGTTCCGGGTTGTAGTGGCGGAACTGGTGGCCGTGGTAGCGCAGTGCCAAGGGCCGCTCGAAGCTGCCGGGCAGCGGCGCGAAACGGCCGAAATGCAGGATCCACTCCGGGTCGGTCAGCGCGTCGAGCCCGACCCGCGCCGCCCAGCGCTGGTCGCGGTGGCGAAGGACATGCCGCGGGAACGTCGCCGGCTCGACCACATCGTAGAACGCGTCGCCCAGCTCGGCGTGGGCGCGCGAGGCGCGGTAGGCCGCTGCGGAGAGCATGTCAGCCCGCCGCCGCGTAGCGCGACGCCAACGCCTCGACGTGCGTCGCCTCGTCGACCATCCGGCCACCAGCGAGCCAGACCTCGCGCACCGCGCCGCTCGCGTCGCGCTCGCGGCGCACCTTCTCGCCATGGCTGCGGAAGCCGCCGGCCAGCGCGATGCGTCCCTGGTCCGGCCCGGTGATCGCAAGCTCGGCCGCCTTCTCCAGCGGCTTGAACAGGTTCGGCATCGCCACCAGCACCTTGTCGCCGGCCGGCACCAGGTCGACCGGCCCCCAGGGGTTCCACCAGCGCCCGGTCCAGCCCGCGAGGTCGGCCCGCGGCGCGCCCGCCGCCGCGAACGCCTGCAGGATGTGCAGCACGCCATCCAGCCACGGCCAGCACAGCCCATCGGCCGCGTTGGTCAGCACCGACACGCTGATCGCGTGCTCCGGCACCACGACGGTGCGGGTCAGGGTGCCCGGGAAACCCCCGGAATGGCCGAACCACTCGCCCAGCTCGGACTTGCCGCTGATGGTGCCGAGGCCGTAGCCGGTGGGTGTGGCGGTGTGCGCGTCATGGAAGCGCGGACGGGCCATCTCACGCCGGCTCGCGGTCGAGAGCACTTGGTTGGCCGCGTCGGGCGCCAGTCGGCCGAAGAAGCGCGCCAGGTCGGCGGCGGTGCTGACGAAGCCGGTCGCCGCCGCCATCGCCCGCGTCGAGGTCTCGACCGGGAACACCACGCGATGCCCCAGCGGCTGCTTCAGGCTATGGCCGCGCGCCATGGCCGCGAGCGCGCCCGGATGCTCCGGCAGCGTCTCGGCCAGTCCGGCGGCATCGACGATCTCGCGTTGCACCCATTGCGCGTACGGCTCGCCGGTGATCGCCTCGATCACCAGCCCGGCCAGCCCGAAGCCGTGGTTCGAGTATTTGAAGCGGGTGTTGGGCGCGATCGCCAATGGCAGCGCCAGGTCGTCGCGCAGCCGGACGTGATCGGGGAACGGCGCGTCGTCCGACCAGAAGCTGCTGTCTTCGCTGTCGCGGAACAGGCCGGCGCTGTGCGACAGCAGTTGCGCCAGCGTCGCCTGCGCCACCTCCGGGTGCAGTCCGTCGACATGCTGCCCGGCCGGGTCGTCGAGCCGCAGCCGGTCCCGCTCGCGCAGCTTCATGATGGCGGCGGCGGTGAACGTCTTGGAGTGCGAGGCGACCCGGAAGCGGTGCCGTGGCGTCAGCGCCTCGCGCCGGGCCAGGTCGGCGTGCCCCCAGGCCCGCTCCAGCACCACCTCGCCCTGGTGTGCCACGGCGATCACGCAGCCCGGCTGCTCGGATTGCCGCATCTGGTAGTCGAGCCATTCGGGGATGTAGGCCAGGGCGGCCGGGAGCCAAGGCGTCATGTCGCACCCCGTGGGTTGAACTACCGTGCCAACGCCGCGCGCACCGCGGCGGCGCCCTGATCCAGCGCCACGCGGGCACTCGGCTGCATGGCATAGAAGCTGAGGAAGCCGTGTATGGTTCCGGGCAGGCAGCGATAGCTCACGGCGATCCCGGCGGCGCGCAGCCGCTCGGCGTAGACCGCCCCCTCGTCGCGCAGCGGGTCGAACTCGGCGGTGAAGATCGCGGCCGGCGGCAAGCCCGCCAACTCGGCATCGGCCACCGCGAAATACGGGTGCGCGTGGCTCGTGTCGTCCATGTACTGCCGCAAGTACCAGTGCATCGCCTCGGTGGTCAGGAAGTAGCCTTCGGCGTTGCTGGCGCGCGAGGGCACGTCGGTGATGCCGCAGGTCGGCGGGTAGTACAGCAACTGGAACGCGACCTCCGGCCCGCCGCGGTCGCGTGCCATCAATGTCGCGGCGGCAGCGAGGTTGCCCCCGGCGCTGTCGCCCGCGACCGCGACCCGCCGCGAGCCGAGACGCTCGGCGTTCGCCGCCACCCATCGCAGCGCCGCGTAGACGTCCTCGGTCGCCGCCGGGAACGGGTGCTCGGGGGCCAGCCGGTAGTCGGGTGCGGCTACCACGCAGTCGGACTTGCGCGCCAGCCGGCAGCAGATCGCGTCGTGCGAGTCGAGCCCGCAATGCACGAAGCCGCCGCCGTGTGCGAACAGCACAACTCCGGCGATTGGCCCGCGCGGGCGATACAGCCGCACCGGCAAGGACGATCCCGGGCCGGCAATGACGAACTCCTCCACGGCCGCGAGGCTGCGGCGGGTCAGCCAGGTCGGAAGCATCGGCTGGTTGGTGGCGACCCGCAGCGCGGCCAGGTCGTCCGGCATCTTGCCGCCGAGCGCGTGGCGCTGCAGCAGCAACAGGATCAGGCGCGACGACGCGGACAGTGCCATCGGCAGGATTAAGCCGAGTGCGCCCGGACCTTGCGCCCGGCCGATGCCGGCTTGCGGAAGCGGCGCGGCTGCGCCGGGATGCCACGCGGCGGCAGCGCGGAGGCGCCCGCCGGGCGGATGCTCACCTCGTCGGCATCCTCCGCCGGCAGGGCGGCGACGAAGGCCGGGGCGATCGCGGCGCGGATCTCGAACCGGGTCTCGGAATCGTCGATCCTGATGGCGCCGATGTCGCGCTTCTTCACGGCGCCCAGCCGGCAGATCATCGGCACCAGCCATTTCGGGTCGGCCTTGTTGCGCCGGCCGACATTCATGCTGAACCAGGCCATCGGCTCGGCCCCGCGCTCGAACGCCGCTGCCGGCGCGTCGCGCACCTGCTGCGACGGGGGACGGCGCTCGGCCACCGGCGGCGCCAGCTCCTCGGCCGCCGGCAGCCTGCCGCGGTGCAGGCGGATCAGGGCGGCGGCGATCTCCTCGCCGCTGCGCCCGTCCAGCAGCGCCCGCGCCAGCGTCAAGTCCTCGGGATCGACGGCCGTGGTCAGGATCGGGTCGGACAGCAGCCGCTGGCTGTCGCGGGCGCGGATGTCCTCGAGGCTGGGGGCAGGCTGCCAGATCGCCGAGACGCCGGCGTCGCGGATCAGCGATTCGGCCCGGCGCGCGCGGTTGGCCGGCACGATCAGCAGCGACACGCCCTTGCGCCCAGCCCGCCCGGTGCGCCCGCTGCGATGCAGCAGCGCCTCCTTGTCGCCCGGCAGCTCGGCGTGGATCACCAGGCCGAGGTCGGGCAGGTCGAGGCCGCGCGCCGCCACGTCGGTGGCCACGCACACCCGCGCCTGGCCGTCGCGCAGCGCCTGCAACGCGCGGGTGCGCTCGTTCTGGGTCAGCTCGCCGGAGAGCGCCACCGACGTGAAGCCGCGCTCCAGCAGGCTCGCGTGCAAGCGCCGCACCGCGTCGCGGGTGGCGCAGAACACCAAGGCCGTCGGCGCTTCGTGGTAGCGCAGCACGTTGACCACGGCGCGCTCGGCCTCGTGCGGCGCCACGCGGACGGCGCGGTACTCGATGTCGGCGTGCGCCTGGTTGCGCACCAGCGTGTCGACGCGCAGCGCGTCGCGCTGGAACTGGCGCGCCAGGGCAGCGATCTCGCGCGCGATGGTGGCCGAGAACAGCAGCGTGCGGCGCTCCGCGGGTGCCGCTGCGAGCAGGCTGTCCAGTTCCTCGCGGAACCCCATGTCGAGCATCTCGTCGGCCTCGTCGAGCACCGCCACGCGCAACGCCGACAGGTCGAGCCGGCGGCGCGCCAGGTGGTCGCACAGCCGGCCCGGTGTGCCGACGACGATGTGCGCGCCGGCCGCCAGCGCCCGCGCCTCGGCCCTTGTGTCCATGCCGCCGACGCAGGAGGCGATCCGCGCGCCGGTCGGCTCGTAGAGCCAGGACAGCTCGCGGTGCACCTGCATCGCCAGCTCGCGGGTCGGCGCTACCACTAGCGCCAGCGGCGCCGTCGCACGGCCGAGCGGCACGTCGTCGCCCAGCAGCAGGTCCGCGAACGCCAGCCCGTAGGCGACGGTCTTGCCCGACCCGGTCTGTGCCGAGACCAGCAGGTCGCGCCCGGCGGCTGCCGGCTGCAGCACCGCGGCTTGCACCGGCGTCGGTTCGTCGTAGCCGCGTGCGGCGAGCGCCCGCGCCAGCGCGGGATGGAGGGGCGGGAAGGGCATTGATTGCTGTGATCCAAAGCTGGGCGCCGGCCGCGGCGCGTCGGCGCTTGCATATAGGCGTGGCCGTCGGCAAACCCAACCTTCGCCAAGGACCGACCCGCCATGACCCTCGACCCCGACGATTGGAGCGGCTTGCGGGCGCTCGGGCACCGCATGGTCGACGACATGATCGACCACCTGGCGCAGGCCCGTGATCGGCCGGTCTGGCAGCCGATGCCCGAGGCGGTGCGCGCAGCCTTCACGGGCGCCCCCCCACGCGAGGGCGAGGGCGCCGAACGTGTCTACGAGGATTTCCGCCGACTGGTGCTGCCCTACGGCACCGGCAACACCCATCCGCGCTTCATGGGTTGGGTGCATGGCGGCGGCAACGCGGTCGGCATGTTGGCCGACCTGCTGGCGGCCGGGCTGAACGCCAACCTCGGCGGGCGCGACCACGCGCCGATCGAGGTCGAACGGCAGGTGGTGCGCTGGGCGGCCGGGGCGCTCGGGATGCCGGCGGAGACCTCCGGCTTGCTGGTGACTGGCACGTCGGTCGCCAACCTGGTCGCGGTGCTGGTGGCGCGCGTGGCGGCGCTCGGCCCGGATGTGCGCGCCGAGGGCGTGGGCCAGGCACGACTGGTCGCCTACACGTCGGACAAGGCGCATGGCTGCGTCGCGCGGGCGATGGACATGGCCGGGCTGGGCACCGCCGCGCTGCGCCGCATCGGCGTCGACGCGGCGCACCGGATCGACGTGACGGCGCTCGCGGCGGCGATGGCGCGCGACGCCGGGGAGGGCCTGACGCCGTTCCTGGTGGTCGGCACCGCGGGCACGGTCGACATCGGCGCGTTCGACGACCTGGCGGCCGTGCGCGACGCGGCGCGGGCGCATGGCGCCTGGTTCCACGTCGACGCCGCGTTCGGGGCCGCCGCCGCCTTGTCGCCACGCTGGCGCCCCCTGCTGGCCGGCATCGAAGGCGCGGACTCGGTGGCGTTCGACTTCCACAAGTGGATGCAGGTCCCGTACGACTGCGGCTGCGTCCTGGTGCGCGATCCGGCGATGCACCAGGCGGCGTTCGCGCAACAGGCCGCCTACCTGCGGCGCGAGGCGAGGGGGCTGGCCGGCGGCCATCCCTGGCCTTGCGACCTCGGCCCCGACCTGTCGCGCGGCTTTCGAGCACTCAAGGTGTGGATGACCTGGCGCGCCTACGGCAGCGGGCGGCTGGGCGAGGTGGTCGATCGGTGCTGCGCGGTGGCGGCGACGCTCGCCGCGCGGGTGGACCGCGAGCCGGCGCTGGAGCGGCTGGCGCCGGCGCCGCTGAACATCGTTTGCTTCCGGGTGCGCGGCCATGGCGACGGGGCGGGCGACCTCGACGCGCTGAACCGCGACATCGTGGCCGACCTGCAGGAGGCCGGGCTCGCCGCCCCCTCGACCACCGATGTCGACGGCAAGCTGGCGATCCGCGCCGCCATCGTCAACCATCGCGCCGAACCCCGCGACGCCGACGCGCTGGTCGAGGCGGTGCTCGGCGCGGCGCGGCGGCGGTTACTTTCGACGGGGTGAGCGGCGGGCGAAGTCGTCCGCCATCTCGTTCAGGGTGGCGAAGCGGACGCCGGGATGGCTCGCCATGTACGCGTAGAGGCGTTCCAGCATCAGCAGCACTTGCGGCCGCCCGGACACGTCGGGGTGGATGGTGATCGGGAACACCGCGTACTCCATCTCGCGATACACCCAGTCGAACTGGTCGCGCCAAATCTGCTCGATGTCGCGCGGGTTGACGAAACCGTGGCTGTTGGGCGCCTTCTTGATGAACATCATCGGCGGCAGGTCGTCGAGGTACCAGCTCGCCGGGATCTCGATCAGGTCGGTTTCTTGGCCGCGTTGGAGCGGGCGCATCCATTCATCCGGCTGTTTCGTATAGTCGATCTTGGTCCAGCTATCGCCGACGCGGACGTAGTACGGCTCGTAATCCCGATGCATCAGACTGTGGTCGTACTTGATGCCTTTCTTCAGCAGCAGCTCGTTGCTGACCGGGCTGAACTCCCACCAAGGGGCCACATAGCCGGTCGGGCGACGGCCCGAGAGCGTGGTAACCAAGTCGATGCAGCGGTCGAGCACCGCCTCTTCCTGCTCGGGCGTCATCTCGATCGGGTTCTCGTGGCTGTAGCCGTGGATGCCGATCTCGTGCCCGGCCGCCGCCACCGCCGCCATCTGCTCTGGGAAGGTCTCGATCGAGTGGCCGGGAATGAACCAGGTGGTCTTGATGCCCCAGCGCTCGAACAGCGTCAGCAGCCTCGCGCTGCCGACCTCGCCCGCGAACAGGCCACGGCTGATGTCGTCCGGGCTGTCCTCGCCGCCATAGCTGCCCAGCCAGCCCGCCACGGCGTCCACGTCGACGCCGAAGCCACAGAGGATGTCCTTTGCCAAGAAGCCGTTCCTTTCCTTGCCCTGGCCACTGTCATCCAGGCCGCGCTCGAGGTCCACGGGTCAGTATGACCCCGGCATTAACCGGCCGGTATCGATTTCAGCGGAGTGTGATGTCCGCCACATCGCCGATCTAGGCGGGGCGTGTAGAGGATGACACACCGAACCTAAAATCGCTTCTGTGCTCGCGTTTGTGTTGCCAGATTCCCGCAGCCTGGGCGTAAACCAGTGGCGGATTTGCCGCAGTCAGCACGATTGTAAACTCTTGTGCATGTAAGTAACGCCATGTTGACGGCCCTCAGAAAGATGGAATAAAGGTTTCATCAAATTCGTGGGATAGAGTGGTTCTGGATGAAGGCGACGTTGTAGTGTGCTGGATGCCGAATAGGGTCCAAGATACCAGGCCAAGATCATGCCTGGCTTAGAGTATCTGTATGGTTGTTGACCTGCTTTCCGAGGTGCGTTGTGGATAAGGCCATTTACCAGGACGCTTTTGCGCCCGCGTTCATCGAAGGTGTGCTGTGATGTTGGTGCAGGATATTGCAAGCGTGGTCGCCGGCGTCGAGCACTACCATGGGTTTTTACCGGTCTCGGCGCTGAGTGCTACCGGGTCTCCAATGGCTGCGATGTCGCATATGTTGCGACGATTTGCCGCGACCGACGCGCCGGTGCTGATCACCGGCGAGAGCGGCACCGGCAAGGAGGTTTCGGCCCGCGCCATCCACGCCGCGTCGCGCCGTCGCGACAAGCCGCTCACCGCGCTGAACTGCGCGGCCCTGCCGTCCGAGCTGATCGCGTCGGAGTTGTTCGGCTACGAGAAGGGCGCGTTCACCGGGGCCGCTGCGCGCAAGATCGGCCAGATCGAGCACGCTCATGGCGGCACGCTGTTCCTCGACGAGATCGGCGACATGCCGATCGACCTGCAGAGCCACCTGTTGCGCTTCCTGCAGGAGGGCACCATCAGCCGCGTGGGTGGCCGGGGCGAGACCATCCCGGTCGACGTCCGCATCATCGCCGCCACCAACGTCGACCTCTCGGCGGCGATGCGTGGCGGGCGGTTCCGCGAGGACCTGTTTTTCCGCCTCAACGTGCTGTCGCTGCACATGCCGCCACTGCGCGATCGGGTCGGCGACTTGGAGCCGTTGGTGCATCGTTTCCTGGCCGAGAGCGCCGAGCAGATCGGCAGGCCGGCCCCGGGCATCGCCGCCGATGCCATGGCGTTGCTGCTCGCGCACAAATGGCCCGGCAACGTGCGTGAGCTGAAATCGGCGATCTTCCGCTCGGTCGTGATGTGCAACGGCGACCTGGTGCAGGCCGACGACATCAGCCTCACCAACCTGGCACGGGCCGCCGAGCCCCGGAAATCCTGGGCGGAGCCGCCGGCGCCGATGCCGATCGAGGTGCCGGCGCGCCACATGCCCGTCGGCCGCGACGCGTTGGCGGCGGCGTTGCGGCGCAACCGCGAGAACATCTCCGCGACCGCGCATGAGTTGGGCGTGTCGCGGGTCACGCTGTATCGGATGCTGCGACGCTTCGACGTGACGCTCGACCGTCCGGCGATGGATTTCCCCAAGCGCGGTCCGATGCCGCGCCCGACACCGCCGAGCCACTACCACGCTTGAGCGAACTGGAGCCCGGCGCCGACCTCGCTTCCCGCAGGACCGTCGGGCGACCGGGTGGCCAGATCGCTGGGGGTGACAGCGGGGAGCGGCCGGCGTCAATCCAGTGACGCAACAGACACAATCGAGCTGGCGCAATACTTATCGTTCTCCGTCCGAAGCGCCTCGATCGGCCGAGTAATGCCACTCGCCACGGCACTCGTGCGACCTGCTTGCGTCGCGGCGCCATTTGCGCCACTTATCGGCCGCAAACACCGTCCGACTGCCGGATCGGCGGTCGCGCAGGCCGCGATTCTGACGACCGTCGGCCATCGCCCATCCTCGGACCAGACAAACCGCAAGTGAGATCAATCGCTCCATGCCCGACCTGCTGAAAGCCTCCGCGCGCGACCCGCGTGACACGGGCCGCCGCGACTCGCCTTCCGCCGACACCGCGGCGGCCGCTTCCAGCCCGCCCGATCTGGCCGCGCGGAGCGTGTTTCCCGCTGCCGGCCCGCGCGTCGACGACGCTTCGGTCTCGCGCGAGGACGAGGCCAACATGCGCCGCGCGTTGGGAATGCTGGGCGGCTCGCCGCGCTCGGCGCCGGCTTCCGGCAACACCGAGCGCCGCGCTCCCGCCTACAACCCGCCCAATGGCCATGCGGTATCCCATGCCGGCGGCCAGTCGTCGCCGCGCCGGCATCGCTTCGTGCAGGACGGCGAGGTGCCGGTCACGGTTGTGCGTGCGCGCAGCGAGCACCCGCCCGAGCTGTCGCGCGCCGCCGCAGCTTCCCCGGTCAACCGGATCGATGCGTTGCAGGAGAGCCTCGTCGCCGAACAGGCCGCACGCGCCATGGCCGAGCGGGCGCTGGAGGAGGCGCAGGGCAGCATCCGGACCCTGCAAACCCGCCTGTCGCATCTCGAATTGGCTCGCGACGAGGCCGTCGCGCAAGCCCAGCACTTCCAGGCGCAGGCGGAGGCCGCCCAGGCGCAACTGCGGGCGGCAATGGAGGCTGCCGAACGTCACCTCCGTCCCGACCCGCAAGCGCCCAAGCCTGCCGCCTCCGCCGACCGGATCGCCCGCGTGAAGCGGGCCAAACAGGCCGTCGAGCCGGACGTGGAGCCGGAGCCGGTAAAGTGGTGGCTGTCCCCGCAGGCGGCACGGAGCACACCAGCCAGACGTCGGGCGCGGACCGCTACGACGCCAATGTCGGATTAGCATTACAGTTAGGTTCTAGGCGTGCCTGTGCTGCCCTCTCGCGTAGCGAGGTGGAGTGCGTGGCGAGTGCCTCAATGGAGACGATGCGGGAGCTTGGGGCGGGTTGGCTGAAGGTTCCGCGTGGCGCAGTCGGGTGGAACAGCCAACGGAGGGGCGGTCACTGCATGACATCAAAGGCCGCTTTGTTCCGTTGTTCACCCAGGAGCGCATAGCGATGTCGGCTGCGTTGTTCCGGGATGGCCTGCTCAGGCTTGAGCGGCGCAAGGCCGGGTGGATGCGGGTCGAGGCGGCGGACGTAACGGCTTGCACGCGAACCGGCCCGCTGCTTTGCGAACGACGGCTTCTTTGAGTCCGCCGCGCCACACTTGGTCCGCTGGTCGCTCCAGGACATCTGCTGGGTCGCCAACCGCCTCGCGCAATGACGCATCCAACCCGCACAAATCGTAGCCTGCTCGCTTTGGCGACGAGTATAGCAAGTCGGCGCTCAACGCTCGCGTCTGAAGACCAGGGTGCAACTGTAGCGCCAGCAAGACAGCATGGCGCGACTTGGCCGCAGCGCACGCTATTTGACGCTTGCCCTTGACATCGCGAAGCGCTTTAGCTCGATGGCAACGTGGACGTGGGGAGCAGGCGCCTTGAACGAAGCGGCGGCGCGGGAACGGCTGGTGCGGCGCATCGACATGGTGCCCTGCAGGATCGCCTTCATCGACTGCAAGATGCCCGGCTCCGAGCGCAAGGAGAACTACTCGCTCATCGGCGCCGGCGTCACCCAGTCGGCTGACCAGGTGGTGAACCTGGCCGAGCCGCACGGCTTCAGCCTGGGGGTCGCGGCGATGCCGCCCGGCACCGTCAACAACCTGCATCTGCACTACACCGCCGAAGTGTTCATGGTCTATTCCGGGCAATGGACGTTCCGCTGGGGGGTCGACGGCCGCGACGGCGAGATCTCCGGCGGGCCGGGCGACGTCATCAGCGTGCCGACCTGGATCTTTCGCGGCTTCAGCAACACCGGCGAGGGCCCCGGCTGGATTTTCACCGCGCTGGGCGGCGACGACACCGGCGGCATCATCTGGCACCCCTCGATCCTGGAGACGGCGGCCCGCTACGGCCTGTATCTTACCCGCGCCAACATGATGGTCGACACCGAGGCCGGTGCGCCCCGGCCCGCCCCCGAGGCGTTGCTGCCGCCCATCGACCGAGCCAGCATGGACAGCCTGCGCCGCTACAGCGCCGACGAGATGCGCCGGCGCGTGGTGGCGCTGCCCGGCCGCAAATGGTCGTCGCGTGCCTTGCTCGACAGCGTGCTGCCCGGCCACCGCAGCGAGCTGGCCCCGGTGCTGGGCTTCGGCATGGGCGAGGATCGCGACGCCGAGACGCCCATCGCCGGCCCGCACGGCTTCTCGCTGGAGTGGCTGCGCGTGCCGCAAGGCCAGTCGGTCGGACGCTTCGCGCTGGCGCAGAAACAGGTGCTGATCGTGTTCCGCGGCGCCATCGTGGTGACGCTGGACGACGGCCCAGGCATCCGCGTCGAGAGCCAGGAGCTGTACTCGGTGCCGCCGCGCGCATGGCGCAGCATCGCCTCGGTCGGCCAGGAGCCGGCGGAAGTGGCGTCGCTGATCGCCGGCGACGAACGCAAGCGGGCGCGCTGGGACGACGCGGTGGTCGAGGCGGCGGCGGAGGCCGGCTTCGCGCTCGACCACAACGGCATGATCGCCCCGCGCCGCCTGCTGCCGCAAGCGCAGCGCCTCGCCGCCGAGTAGGGCGGCCGAATGCCTTCCGCTGGCGCTGCTGCCGGGAAACGTTACGCGCCATGCGGGCGTTCGCCGGCACTGCCGCACGCGCGCGGGTAGTGGGTCAGTTTGAAATACGTCGCTGAATAAATTCCTTTCCCTCTCCCGCCTATTCAAGATTTGCGATTCGAAGGATGGAAGGTAGGCTAGGCCCTCTTGCGAGTTGGAGGGCGGTTTGGCTTTTGCGGTCGAGAACCTACGGCTCAAGGAACTTGCCATCGTAACGGAGTTAAACCGCCCCGCATTCGAAGATTTCATCAACTTTCTTCGCTTACAAGGGTATGGCTCTCTCCACGAGTTTGTAGCCAGTCCGGACAAGGCAAAAGCCTACAGGACACTTAATCTTTATTTGCGACGGCCGTTTCCCGAGGGAATCGCGTTGTTTGATGGCGTGGCACGTCCTTATGCGCAGGATGCAGCAAAGTGGAACTTGGTTGGTTGGATATTTCGAGATGCGCCGACGCAGCGCTTACGTCCGATGGTGGCGTCAATGCCGGGCGTGGACCTTATCACAAGAAAAGCAGAAATCCTCAATATCGTTAGGCTATTCGCATCAACCGTTTTCCCTGAAACTGAGAAGTGGACATGGGCCGTCATTTCAGAAGTAATCATTGACCGGTTGGAAGGCAGCCGTCGAGCAATCAAGGGAAGTCTGTTTGAAGCGATTGTGCGGCGGCATCTCGCAGCCATATTTGCAGACAACGGACTGCCTTTGACAGTGTCCGATGCCGAAGTCAGACTGGAAGGAGAGACTTTCGACGTCAGTGTATACGGTGCGAAAGGAAAAATCTTGATGCCGGTCAAGACACGCGAAACCATGGGAGGAGGGCATGCGCTTTTGTTTACGCGCGACATCCATAAAGCTATCAATGCAGCCCATAAAGCTAACTTTGACTGCTTGCCGGTGATAATAGCCGATTGCCGGTGATAATAGCCGATTGCCGGTGATAATAGCCGAGAGCTGGTCTGGCGACCTCTCTTCTCTAAACTGCAAGGACCAGATTTACATCAATAAAAACCCCAACCAAATCGACGAAGTTGAACCTCTTTTGATATCTGCCTTCAGACGTCATCTTGAGACATTCCGCTCTCTTACTTAAGCAAACGTGCTTGGGCCATTGCGCAATACTCGGGGTTGATGTCAATTCCCACAAAGCGCCGTCCATTCTTCAACGCAACTACGCCGGAAGTGCCGGACCCAAAAAACGGGTCCAAAACCAATCCGTCTTTTGGGCAGCCCGCCAGAATACACGGCTCGATAAGCTTTTCAGGGAAAACCGCAAAATGCGCTTCCCTGAATTTTGAGAGTGAAACCTGCCACACTGTTCGTTTGTTACGGCCAAGCGGGTGAAAAGCTTGATCCCACCGCCCATTGTGCAGATTGGAAGAGCCGCCATTCTTCCCTACTTCTGGCGTGCCGCCACGCTTGCCAAGGTGATTACGACCACCAGACATTCGGCTTTTATCGGAAAACGTCACATGCGGTTCACGGATCGCATCCGCGTCGTAGTGGTAAGCAGCGCTTTTACTGAACATGAACATATATTCGTGATCCACAGTCGGCCGGCTAGAAACCGACGACGGCATGGCGTTCGGCTTTTGCCAAATGATGTCGGATCGAAGAATCCAGCCATCATCGACCAGAGCGAGAGCTACACGCCAGGGCATGCCTAGCAGCCGGCCTTGGGCGTATTTGTCGCCAAGATTCAGCCAAAGGGTTCCGCCTGAACGTAACCCAGCGCGAGCGGCATTGAAGATAGCCACAAGGTTTGCGATGTAATCGGCTGGGCGTTCTTCCATGCCAACTTGAGCACTGGCACCATAGTCTCGCTGTCCAAAGTAGGGAGGGCTGGTCACAATCATATTGACCGAAGCCGACGGCATTTGCGTCAAGGCTTCTTTGGCATCACCAGCCACAATGAGGTTTCCCTCCTGCCACATAGAGGTTGAGACATTGTTGGAAGGAACGACAGCAATGCGTGCTTCTGCACCAAACAGGTCAGCGTCGCTCGGTGGGCGTACTAGTGGCTTTGTTGATTTCAGTATGGTGCGTCGCAAAGGCTTGGTTGCAACACTGCCAATGAGATCATCAGGGAATATCGATTCTGTCATGTGGGAATCCTCTCTATCTCATTCGTCTTTGGCAAGAGCCGTTTGTTGAACTTCCCAGCTTTCAAGGACCTGTACCATATCTGCCAGTTCCCAGAGCTGGCGGGTCACTCCAGCCGCCATGGCCGGGGTGCAGCGCAGCGTCTGGTGAATACGAACGAAATTGTAATGCATGGTGTGGATGGCGACCGAATGGGCGTGGTTCTCGACCTTCTTCGAGAACGCATTGGTCAGGCGCGTGAAGCGGCGTGATCCCATCCGCAGCGTCAGGTTGGCCCGTTCGGCGTAGCTGGTGCTGACGTGCGCGAGGTCGGGACGCCCCTCTATCCGGCGCAGGTCAACGCCAGTGCAGTCGCCAGGGCTGTAGCGGCCCAGCGCGCCGGTCGGCTCGCCGTAGTGCTTGATGAGCATGGCGTAATCGATATCGGACCCGAAGGACTGCTCCACAGCCTCCAGGTAGGGCTTGTGGCCGTCGCTGGTGAGCTGCACCCGGCTGGCGAGGCGCAGCGCCAAGTCGCCGATGAAGTGCTGCGCCGCCGCCGCATCGCGAGCGCCGACATAGAAAGGCGGGATCAGCTTGGTATCGGCGTCAATCGCCATCCACGTCCAGCAATCGCCCGCCCCCTCCGGGGCAGCCTTCGCCATTCCGACGTTCTTTGCTTTGGCGTAGACGAACGCCCAAATCTCATCGACCTGCACCCGCTTGCAGGTCAGGTTCCGCAGGGTGCGGTCCTGGTAGCCTGAGAATGCCTCCCCGGCGTCCTCCAGCAGCTTGACGACCGTGTTCTTGCTCGCACCCGTCATGCGAGAGATGGCGCGGATGGAGACGCCCTCGACCATCATACCGAGGATTTGGGCGCGGGCATCGCGGGAGAGCTTGTTCATAAGCATAATAATACAAACCTTTATGCTTTTCGCCAAGCATAAAAGGTCAGGTTAGATGAGGGATTCCCCGTACGGTATCTCTCATGCTAACCTCCAAGCAGCGCAGTGGTGGGTGATCGACCGGGATCGAACCGGCGACATGGAGATTACAAGGCCCCCGCTCTACCGCTGAGCTACGACCACCACCGCAAGGTGCCGACCTCAGGCCCACCGCATCACCTTCCTAGGGGACGTTGCGGTGGGCCTTCTTCGTCCCCCTACCGCCAGTCGGCGGAAGCGGAGGGGGCTGGACAGGTCTCTTCATCGATTCGGACTCCCTTTAATCACGCCTACAACAACCGGCGGTATGACGCAACACCGCCATCACCTATAACATTTTAGAAGCTGGTGTGCTAACCTGTTGTACGATATCTCACCGGTCAAGGAGATGGTTGTTATGGGTGAGTCAACAGGCGCGAATCGGTTCAGGAGCCCGCCTTTTCCTGCTATGCCACTACAGAGGGCGCTTGAGCGGGTGGAACAGTTATACAGGCAGGAACGTGAAAATCCTGTCCCGTTATCGTCTGCTGCAAAGGCTTGGGGAATGTCGCCGACTAGCAGCGGACCTATAAAGGTGGCTGGGGCTCTTAATCAGTATGGGCTCGTAACAGCGGAAGGTTACGCTGCCTCTCGGAAGATCAAGCCTTCCATGGACGCATTACGGTTGATCTTAGACAAAAATCATTCGTCGGCTGAACGAAGGGAGGCGCTAAGTCGGTGTTTCTTGCGACCCACCATATTTCTAGAATTGTGGGAAAAGTGGGGACCGATCCTGCCGTCAGATCACACCATTGAATCCTATCTTGTTCTAGACCGGCGAATGGCAAACCAAGCCCCTTTCAGTCAGTCGGCTGCCGCAGAACTGTTAGCAAACTACCGAGCATCCATGGCTTTCGCTGAGCCGCATGCTGCCGATAATCCTTCTCGAGAGACACCCCAGGAAGAGGAGGACATGCAAACGGCAGATGAACCTTTGGCTTTGAGTGAAGCGACCGCTCCATCTAGCGCGCAACCTATAACGGCGCAGGTGCGCGCAACACTTAGCGCTGTGCCTATTGAGCGAACGGTATTCGTGGAAGAGACGACGCCTGGAAACTACCTCAAGGTTGTAGCCGTAGGCGAGTACGACGAGATAGCACTTGAAGCGCTATCCGCATTCGTTGAGCGTGCTATGCGGCGACAAAAACAGTAGCCAAACTAGGGCTTGCCGCCGCCTTCCCACCGCTTCGCCGCCGCCTGCTTTGCTATCTCCGCCCGCCGCTCCGGTGCCATCCCGGCAGCGCGGGCGGCAGCGCCCTTGCGTCCCATCGCCGCCGCTCCTGCATCCTTCCCGTCATCCACCGCGTCCGGCACCTGCCCGGTCACGATATCGACCATGAGCTTGCCGAGCTGGATGGGGTCGCGGGGCCGAGCGGTGCGCTTCATTGTCATGGCTCTTCGTCTCCAACTGGGCCGTAAAGCCATGGACCGAACATCCTTCGCGCGCGACTAACCTCTTCCGCGATTTTGACCGGTAAGACGCCCTGTTCTTCAAGATACGTTTGGACCTGTATCTTAACGTCGATCCAAAGAGCTTGGTTCTTTCGCAGGTCAATCAGCCACTCAAAGGCATGGGTCTGATCCGAGGGATGAATGGCAAACTGCAAGTCTTGTTGGCCGAAACAGCCGGGCAGCTTGGGATCATAGGGCATGGTGCATCATACACTAGGCGAGCGATCAATGCAGCCAGCTTACGCTAGGAAAGTGTTCCGGAGCTTTCAAACTGACCCACTACCCGCGCGCGACTTGGCTTGCGGAAGTTCCCTGTTGATGTAACGGTTCTCCCGGAGGTGGCGATGGGCGTGCCCGTGGCTGAGACGCCGCTGCTGGAAGCGCGCGGCGTGGTCAAGCGCTTCGGCCATGTCGAGGCCCTGTGCGGCGTCGACTTCCAGGCCCACGCCGGCCAGGTCACGGCGCTGATCGGCGACAACGGAGCCGGCAAGAGCACCTTCGTCAAGATCATGTCCGGCGCCATGCGCGCCGATGGCGGCGACATCATGGTGGGCGGCAGCCGAGTCGAGTTCGCCTCGCCGCACGACGCGCGCGAGGCCGGGATCGAGACCGTGTACCAGGACTTGTCGGTGGCGCCCGACCTGGCGCCGCCGGCCAACGTGTTCATGGGCCGCGAACTGCTGCGCGGCGGCTGGCTGGGCAGGCTGGGCTTCCTTGACAAGGCCTCGATGCGCAAGCAGAGCGAGGACGCGTTCCGCCGCCTCAACGTGACACTCAAGGACATCGACGCGCCGATCGCCTCGCTGTCGGGCGGGCAGCGGCAGAGCGTCAGCATCTGCCGCTCGGTGCTGTTCGCCCGCAGCGTGCTGTTCATGGACGAGCCGACGGCTGCGCTCGGCGTGGTGCAGACGCGGCGCACGCTCGACCTGATCCGCCGCATCCGTGACCTCGGCATCGCCGTCGTGCTCATCAGCCACAACATGCGCGACGTGCTGGAGGTGGCCGACCTGGTCGAGGTGCTCCGCCTCGGCCGCCGCGTCGCCCGGCTGCGCGGGCCGGACGCCACGCTGCAGGACCTGGTCGGCGCCATGACCGGGGGTGTCGCGCCGTGAGTTCCGATGCGGCGCTCGACGCCGCCGCCGAGCCGCAAGGGCAGCCGCCGGCGCCGCTGCTGCGCCGGGTTGCCGCCACGCCCGCGATCTACATGGGGCTGGTGCTGCTGGCGCTGGTCGCGTTCTTCGCGCTAATGCGGCCGGAGACGTTCCCGACCGCGTTCAACTTGCGCAACATCCTGCTCGACGCCTCGACGCTGCTGGTGGTGTCGGTGGGCATGACCTACGTGATGATCGCCGGCGGCTACGATCTCTCGGTGGGGTCGGTGCTGGTGTTCGCGGGCGTCGCCGCGGCGCAGGTCATGGCGGCGGTCGGCGGCGACGGGCTCGGCGTCGTGCTGCTGGGCGTGCTGGTGGCGCTGGGCGGCGGCCTCGTCTGGGGCCTGTTCAACGGCTTCTGCATCGCCTACCTGCGGGTGCCACCGCTCATCACGACGCTGGGCACGATGGGCTCGGCGCTCGGCATCGCCGACCTGATGACCGGCGGCAACGACGTGCGCAGCGTCCCCGCCGGCCTGATCGCGTTCGGCGGCAGCGACGTGCTCGGCGTGCCCACGATCGTCGTCGTGGCGGCAGTGGTGACGCTGATCGGTGGCGTGTGGCTGCACATGACGCGGTTCGGCCGCAACACCTACATCGCGGGCAGCAACGCCGAAGCCGGCCGCCGCGCCGGCATCAAGGTGTCGCGCCACACCATGACCTTGTATAGCCTGGCCGGGATGCTGGCGGGGCTGGCCGGCATGTTGTCGCTGGCGCGCTTCGCCACCACCACTATCGAGGGCCACACGATGGAGCCGCTGCAGTCCATCACCGCCGTGGTGCTGGGTGGCACCAGCCTGTTCGGCGGCCTGGGGTCACTGGCCGGCACCGTGGTCGGCGTGTTCCTGCCGGCGGTGCTGGAGAACGGCTTCGTCATCATGGACATCGCCCCGTTCTGGCAGGCCGTGGTGATCGGCTTCGTGGTGATCGCGGCCGTGTACATCGACCAGGCGATCCGGCGCCGCCGCGACCGGAGCTGACGGCAACCACGAAGGGGACGACATGCGCGTGACCATCATCGCCTGCGGGATCGCGGCCGGGCTGCTCGCCGGCGTCGCGGGAGCCGCGGAGCGGAAAGTGACGTACATCCAGGGCCTGACCGGCAACCCGTTCTACACCACCGTCGCCTGCGGCGGCGCCGCGGCGGCGAAGCAACTCGGCGTGCGGTTCAGCGCCCAGGGGCCGCGCCAGTTCGACCCGGCGCTGCAGACGCGGGTGCTGAACGCGGTGATGGCGGCGCACCCCGACGCCATCATGATCTCGGTCGACGACCCCGCCGCCATGGTGCCGGCGCTGCTCACCGCGCGGCAGCAGGGCATCAAGATCGTCACCATCGACGGCGACACCAACCGCGACGACCTCGCGGTCACCAACATCCAGTCCGACAACGTGAAGGGCGGGATGCTGGCGGGGCAGAAAATGGCGGAACTGCTCGGCGGCCAGGGCGAGGTCATGGCGCTGAACAACGCGCCCGGCACCGACGTGTCGAGCCAGCGCCTCGACGGCTTCAGGGAGGCGATCAAGCGCTTCCCCGGCATCACCTTCCTCGGCGTGCAGTATTCCAGCAACCAGACCGCGAAGGCGGCGGCGCTGGTCAGCTCGACCGTGGCGGCGCACCCGCGCCTGGCCGGCGTGTTCGCCATCACCACCAACAACACCGAGGGCGCCGTGACCGGCGTGCGCGAGGCTCGGGGCACCGGGCGCATCAAGATCGTGGGCTTCGACACCTCGGACCCGATCGTGGACGACATCCGCAAGGGCCTGGTGAGCGCCGACGTGGTGCAATTCCCTTACGGCGTGGGCGAGATCGGGCTGCAGAGCGCCGTCGCGGCGCTGGACGGAAAGCCGGTCGAGCGGCAGATCCGCACGCCGTTCACGCTCGCGACCCCGCAGAACATCGACACGCCCGAGGTGCAGCACTTCGTCTACAAGACGCACTGCTCATAGCGCCGCCGTTTCATCCCGCGAGCGACCCGGTGTTCGGGAACAGGTCCATGGCGGACAGGCCGCTCGCGCCGTTGTCCAGGAAACCGGCAGCCGCGGGGGAGTTGTGGCCGCCGCTCGCGGCGGATGCCGGAGCGCCCCTGACCTGATCGGAGAAATCAAGGCCGCTCGCGGTTCCGGGCGCGGTGGCCGAGGAGAGCGCCTCCGCCACGGCTTGCGTGTCCGAAACCCCGAGCAGGACCAGCGAGCCCTTGCCGACAAGTTCGTTGGGACCGCTGCGCGTGTCGTAGACCACGAACAGGTCGGGGCCGCTGGCGTTGACGGTGAACGAGTTGATGCCCCCGAACGTGCCATGGAACAACGCGTAGTCGCCGCTGCCGACGACAGGCCGGAAGCTGTCGCCGGCGTGTGGCAGCGGGTCCGACGCAAGCGCCACGCTGTCGACCCTGGCGACCGGCGTGTCGGTGGCGGCGGGGCCGTCGGAGGCGACGTCGAACTGGCGCAGTCCGATGTGCTCGCCTTGCGTGTAGTCCGTGACCACGTCCATCGGACCCAGGAAAACGTCGCCGTTCGAGACCAGGCCATTGCCCGCGGCGTCGTTCGCCACCACCAGGTTGCCATCGTTGACCAGGGTGAAGGTGTCGTGGCCCAGGCCGCCGGTCAGCGTGTTGCCCGGACCCATGCCGCTGCCGCCGCCGACGCTGATCAGCAGGTCGTCGCCATTGCCGCCCAGCAGGGTGTTGCCGAGGCCACCGATCGACTCGATCGTGTCGTCGCCGTTGTTGCCGAAGGCGACGCTGTTGGAGGCGTCGAGCAGGATGTTGTCGTCGCCGTTGCCGCCGTCGACGGAGATGTCGCTGTAGAAGTGGAACCCCGCAGGGTTGGTGTTGATGATGTCGTTGCCGTTGCCGCCGAACACCGACGAACCATTCGACCAGTCGGTCACAAAAGCGACGTCGAAGAAGTTGTCGCCGTTTCCAAGCTGATACACGGGCATGGGACCCTCTCTCCTGCTGCTCGACGGCGACGGGCCGATTCCCTTGCCGACGAGGCGGCCGACCCTTTGGCAGGGTTCTGCGGGCACGGGGTGTGTCTTGGGTCACACTTGTTGGCTTCGGACAGGCTTCGTGTATGCTCGAAACGAAAGCCGCATCGGAACGGCGTGAGGCCGTCTGTGGGAGATTGTCGATGGCGCAGACGGACGAGGCTCCCGGGCCGGTTGCGGCCAACTCCACGCGACTTTCGAGCTGGACCAACCAGCCGCCCGACACCGTGCTGCCGCCCGCCAACGCGGAGCGCCTCGGCACCCATGCGCTGCGTCCCACGGGTCCGCGCCGCAACCCGGCCGACTTCGCGATCTCCTTGCGCAACCGCTTCGGCAGCGACGGGCAACTGCACCGTCCCGGAGCGCGCCGACAGCCGATGCGCGGCTTCGAGGACCACTACACCGACATCGTCGACTACATCGTCCGTGCCACCCATCGCTGCTGGGAGGAGAAGGACGTGGGCTACATCTATGATTTCTACAAGCACAATTGCGTGGTGCGTGACGAATCCGGAGTGATCTTCGGTCGCGACCGCGTGATCGAGAACACCATCGGCCTGCTGAACGCCTTCCCCGACATGCGCTGGCTGGCCGGCGAGGTGATCTGGGCGGGTGACGACGAGGTGGGCTTCCACACCTCGCATCGCGTGCTGTTCGTCGGCACCAACACCGGGTGGAGCGCGTTCGGGCCGCCCACCGGGCGACGCTGCAAATTCTGGGGCATGGCGAACTGCATAGCCGTCGGCAACGAAATCTACGACGAGTACGTGATCGAGAACTCCGCCAGCCTGGTTCAGCAGCTTGGCCTCGACGTGTTCAAGACGGCCCGGCGCACCGCTCCGCGGGTCGACGGCTACGCGCAATCCGGGTTCGGCGAGCCAGCCCGGCTGCAGGGCCAGGGCAAGCCGGAACACCTGCCACTGGCCTCCGAGGGCGCGTTCGACCCGGAAGGTTTCGTCCGCCGGATGCTGCACTATGTCTGGAACTGGCGCATGGTCGGCATGACCCGCGACTTCTTCGCCGACACCGTGCGCGCCTTCGGTCCGGCCGAGCGGGTCGCCACCGGCCTTGGCGACTACCAGGCGCAGGTCATGGCCCGGCTCGCGATGTTCCCCGACCTGGCGCTCAGCGTCGACGACCTTTACTTCATGGGCAACGACTCCGAGGGCTACATGGTGGCGGCGCGCTGGACCGTCGTCGGCACCCATCGCGGCCACGGCATCTACGGCCCACCCACCGGGCGGCGGGTGCGGATGTGGGGCATCAGCCATTTCGACGTCCGCCACGGCCGCATCGTGGAGGAATGGACCATGTTCAACGAGTTCAGCGTGCTCCAGCAGCTCCTCCGCAAGGAAGCGCTGCCCGACGCGGATTAGACCGCTAGTTGTTGAAGCCTGACGCTTCGTACCCGCCGAGCTTAGCCGCTTACGACCCTTAGCGGAACTGGGCATCAACTGACGACGCTCATCGGCTGCGTGCCGCCTGGGGGGAGCGCAAACAACGCCCTGACCCAATTCAGAAAGGCGCCATAGGGACGGCCCAGCGCGAACATCATGGCGGTGGCCCCAAGCACCCCTAGAAACAGACCTCGCCCCGACGCACCACTCATCGCAATGATCGCCGCGTAGATCGGCACCTGAAAGCTGACCAACGCAAGGCTATCCCAAAACAATCGCGACAGGCGGTCTGGTTGAGCACGCTGCAGGAGCCAGTCACGCCACATGCCATACGGACGCCCAACGGGAACCATAAGGAACGTACCTAGCAACCGAGCATGGATCACCTGCTCCCAGGTCATGCTCGCGACGAAACGCTCGTTGATGATCCCTGTCGTTGTGAAGAACAAGATGAGGGCTGTGGTGTCAGCGATGAAGGCGCGACGTGGATGGGTCCGCGAAGATACAGGCATGTCGGATGCCTTTAGCACCTGAACGGCGGCTTTCCACCACAGGCCGACCTGCAAGAGCGCCGTCAAGCGTCAGACCTCACCGGCTAGTTCCGCGCCGGCACCGGCATCTGCAGCCATTCCAGGCGGCGCGCGGCGGCGCGGCGGTGGCCTTCCAGACCCTCGCTGCCGCTCTGCCGCACCGAAGCCGGCGCCACCGCCGCGACGCCGCGCTCGTCGAGCCACTGGTGCGTGCAGACCTTGACGTAGCTGCCGACCCATAGGCCGCCGGTGTAGCGCCCCGCGCCCATGGTCGGCAGCGTGTGGTTGGTGCCGCAGCACTTGTCGGAATAGACCACGCTGGCCAGCTCGCCGATGAACAGCGAGCCGTAGTTGGAGAGCTTCGCCGCCGTCGCGTGCGGGTCGCGCGTGTGAACCTGAAGGTGCTAGGCGGGGCGGGGGGGGGGCTGACCCCCCCACCCCCCGGCGGCCGCCCGCCGGCCCACGGGGCCGTATTGCGCCCCCCGCTGGCGCGGGGCCCGCGCGCCGGCGAAGGCGAGGAGGCCCAGGCCGAACAGCAGCGCCAGCCAGGGCAGGCTGCGCGCCGCCTCGGTCAGGATCAGCGCCTCGCTGCCGAACAGCGCGAAGGGCGGCAGCCCGGCAAGCGCGACCAGCAGGACGGCCAGCGGCATGGCCGGGAGGGAACGGCGCAGCGCCGCATGGGCTAGGC
>CAXUHK010000029.1:0-15547 GCA_964250775.1 uncultured Acetobacteraceae bacterium
GTGCGGCGCCGCGCGTCCGGCGAGCGGCAGCGGCGCTGCCGCCGCGCCGGCGCAGAATGGCGGCCTGGCGGGGCCGCAGGAGGGCGCGCCCGGCAACGCGCACAACATCGGCACCGATTCGGGCACGATCGCGAAATAGCCCGGGCACCCGCCCCCCGGGGGGGGGGCCGCCCCCGGCGGGGGGGGGGCCGCGACCGGGTGGTAGGCCCGGCCGAAATAGATCAGCGCGTCGTGGATGCTGCCCTGGCGGATGGCGTCGACCTCGCCGAAGAAAACGCTGTGGGTGCCGATCTCCGTGGTCTGCACGATGCGGCAGTCGAACGACACCACGGCGCCGCGCAGCGCCGGCGCCCCGGTCAGCATCACGTCCCATTCGCCGGCCTGGAAACGGGCTTCGCCTTCCTGCTGGTCGGCCCCGGCGAACACGTCGGAGATATCGCTCTGCCCAGCGTTGAGCGTGTTGATGCACATGACGCGGTTGGCCGACAACTCCGGGTGCGAGTCGTTGCCGCGGTTGACGCATACGAGCAGGGTCGGCGGCGTGTCGCTCACGCTGCAGACCGCCGAGGCCGTGAAGCCGCGCCGACCGGTGACGCCCGCCGTGGTGATGACGTTCACCGCGGCGCCCAACCTGGCCATGGCATCGCGGTACTCATCACGTGTGACCAATCGTTCGCTCCTTCGCGAGGCTGAAGCAGACTGGCCGGGGACGGGCGATCCGGCAAGCGAAAGGGCGCCGCGGTCGCCCGCGACGCCCCTTGCCGACGCACTGCGGCTGGTTATGACTTGTCGAGCGCGTCGCGGGCCGAATCCTTGGCCCCGCCCACGGTGTTCTCGACCTTGCCGGCGGCCTTGTCCGCCTTGCCTTCGGCCTGCATCTTGGTATCGCCGGTCATCTTGCCGACGGTGTCCTTGATGGCACCTTTCGCCTGGTCGACCGCGCCGGAAACCCGATCCTTGTCCATCCGTCCCTCCTGTCGTGGTGATACGACCAACCCATAACGCCCGAACGCCAACTCGGTTCTCAGACCCGGGATCCGCCGCCGCAACCGTGTCACGTGGCCGCCCGGGGCATCCGGTCGGGGACGTCCCGCGTATCCGGTGCGGACTGGTGCCAGCACAACCGTTCAACAACTTCTGACTTGCCGGACGCCGGCGGGCGAACAGGTATGAAGCGAGCTACTAGGAACCAAATGATGCATGATGCGCTGCGCGAAATGTTGACGAAATACGGGCGTGTTCCGCACGAAAATTTGCGCGATAACGATTCCGATCTGTTTGCCGCCGGCTTGGACAGCTTCGGGATGGTCGATGTCATGATGGTCGCGGAAGAGGAGTTCGATGTCGTGTTCACACCGGCGGCGCTCAACCGGCGTTCCTTCGCCACGATCAACACGCTGGCAAGGGTGATCGCTGGCCTCAGGGATCCGGATCGGGCCGGCGCGCTCCCGGACCTGGCCGCCGACCATCCCGTCGCCCGCTGATGTCGGGCGACGGGTTTCTCGGCCGGCTGATCGAGCGCGGCCTGCTGCTGGACACCGGCGTCGACGGCCTGTACGGCCGCGGCGGCGACTTCGAGGCCGTGGTGCAGGCGCTCGACAGCCTGGCGAGCGCCGCCGGAGCCGACCTCCACGCCGAGGTGATGCGGTTCCCGCCCGGCATGAACCGCGAGCAGTTCGAGCGCAGCGGCTACCTCAAGGGGTTCCCGCAGCTCGCCGGGACGGTGCACTGCTTCTGTGGCGACGAGGGCGGCCATCGCGCCCTGCTGCGCCACCTGGACGCGGGCGAGGACTGGACGGAGCAGCAGCAGGTCAGCGAGGTGGCGCTCACCCCGGCCGCCTGCTACCCGGTCTACCCGATCCTGGCGCGGCGCGGCGCGGTGCCGGCGAACGGCGCCACGGTCGACGTGGCCTCGTACTGTTTCCGCCACGAGCCGTC
This sequence comes from uncultured Acetobacteraceae bacterium, assembly GCA_964250775.1. Taxonomy (GTDB): domain Bacteria; phylum Pseudomonadota; class Alphaproteobacteria; order Acetobacterales; family Acetobacteraceae; genus CAVRQM01. The sequence goes on from CAXUHK010000029.1 coordinate 1,939, forward strand.
GCGTGAGCCGACCCGGATGCAGATGTTCCGGATGCGCGAGTATGTCCGCATCGGCACCCCGGAGCAGGTCGGCGCCTTCCGCGAGGACTGGCTGCGACGCGGCGACGCGGCGATGCAGGCGTTGGAGCTGGCGCACGAGATCGACGTCGCCAACGACCCGTTCTTCGGCCGCGGCGGCAAGGTGCTCGCCGGCAGCCAGCGCGAGCAGAAGCTCAAGTTCGAGATGCTGGTGCCGGTCAACGACGGCGCTTCGCCCACCGCCTGCCTCAGCTTCAACTACCATATGGACCATTTCGGCCAGATCTGGGACCTGCGCCTGGCCGACGGCTCGGTCGCCCACACCGCCTGCGTGGGCTTCGGGCTGGAGCGGCTGACGCTGGCGCTGTTCCGCCATCACGGCCTCGACCTGGCGGCCTGGCCGGCCGGCGTGGCGGCGGCGCTGTGGCCGGACGGCAGGCGGCCATGACCCCGATCACCTTCGCGGGCTGCTTCGGCTGGCTGCACGCGGCGCCGGGCGATGTCGGCGTGCTGCTCTGCACCGGCTTGGGCGGCGAGGCGTTCGGCGCGCATTTCCCGTTCCGGGTGCTGGCCGACCGCCTGGCGCGCGCCGGCTACCCCACGCTGCGCTTCGATTACGCCAACACCGGCGATTCCGGCGACCTGCCCGGCGACGACCCGCTCGCCGCCTGGCGCGAGAGCGTCACGCTGGCGGCGGACCAGCTACGCCGCTCGGGAGGAGTCCAGCGGGTCGTGCTGTGCGGGTTGCGGTTCGGGGCGACCATGGCGGCGCTGGAAGCGGCGACGCGCGAGGACGTGGCGGCGCTGATACTGCTGGCCCCCTTGGTGTCCGGCATCACCTACTCGCGGGTGCTGCAGGCGCGGGCGCAGTTCGCCCGGTGGACGCCGCCGCAGGAGCCGGGCTGGCTGGAATCCGACGGCGTCCGACTGCCGGCGGCGACCCTGGACGCGCTGGCCGACATCAACCTGGGCCGTGGCGACCGGCCACCGGCGCCGCGCGTGCTGCTGATGGACCCGGTCGGCGGCAACGCGGTGGGCGGCTACGCCGCGCGCCTGCGCAAGGGCGGCGCCGAGGTGACGCTGACCGGCTTCGAAGCCGACAAGCTGCTGTGCCACAGCTTCCGCAGCGCGGTGCCGGAGGCCGACTACGCGACGCTGTTGGCCTGGCTGCGCGCCAACGTCCCGCTTGCCGCGTCCGACCGGGTCGCCGCGATGCCCGAGAGCAAATCTGACAGCGAGTTGCTGCGCGGCCCGGGATGGGTCGAGGAGCCGGTGCGGATGGGAGCGGCCGAGCATCTGTTCGGCCTGCTGTGCCGCCCTGCGGCGCAGGCTTGCGATGTCGCCATGGTGATCGGCAACGCCTCGACCGATCCGCATTACGGCAATTGCCGTTTCCACGTCGAGCTTGCCCGCCAGCTCGCACGCAGCGGCGTCGCCTCGCTGCGCCTGGACTTCGCCGGGCTGGGCGACAGCCAGACCGGCGTGGCCGGTCAGGAGGAGCTGCAGACCGACGGCTACGACGTCGACCGCAGCGGCGATCTCACGACGGCGCTCGACTGCCTGGAGCGGCGCGGCTACCGGCGGCTGGCGCTCGCCGGCCTGTCGTCCGGCGCCTACCATGCGCTGCACGGGGCGTTGGCGGACAGCCGCGTCGCGGGACTGGTCCTGCTCAACCTGACCGCCTTCCGGTGGCGGTCAGGCCAGTCCATCGCCGACGCGATGGCCGAGAGCAGGCCACCCACGAGGTTCTACCTGGAGACGGTGCGGTCCGGCGTCGCCTGGCGGCGCCTGCTCCAGGGCCAGGTCAATGTCAGCGGCGTGGCGCGCACGCTGGCCCGCCGGGCGTTGCACCGCCTGGCGCTGCGCGGCGCCCGCCTCGCGGAGCTGGCCGGCGTCCGCACCGCCGGCGGCTACCCGCGCCGCGTCATGCGCGAACTGTCCCGGCGCGGCGTGCGGGTGCTGGTCGCCAGCGGCCTGCAGGATTCCGGCCTCGAACTGCTCGAGGAGAATTTCGGCGCCCGCGCGGCCGGCCTCGCCGCCCTGCCCGGCTTCACGGTGCAGATCGTCCCCGGGATCGACCACGGCCTGACCCGCTCGGGAATGCGCGCGACCGTCGCCACGAGCGTTGCCGGCTTCCTGCGCGCAACGTTTCCGGCGCAACCGGCCGCGGCGCCTCCGCCACCTGCCACGCCGGAGCGGTTGGGCCACCCGATGCCGGCGCAGTGACGCGCGCGACCGCGGAGCCATCTCCGGCACGGCCATTGTCGCCCGCCCAGGCGCCGATCTGGTATTCGGAGATGCTGTCGCCCGGCACCACGCGGTGGACGCTGGTGACGGGTGTGTTCCTCGATGGCCCAATCGACACCGAGCGGCTGGCCGCGGCGGCCGGCATGGCGGATGCGCACTTCCCGGCGCTGCGGACCCGCCTGAGGCTGCACGGGCGGGTGCCGATGCAGGCGTTCCCGATCGACGGCAGCCGGCCGGTGCAAGTCGACGACCTCGCGGGCTTGGCCGCCTCGTCCCGGCGGGAGCGGCTCGAAGCCATCCTGGAGGCCGAGCGGCTGCATTGGTTCGCGCTGTACGATGCGCCGCTGCACTACTTCCGGCTGTTGCGGCTCGGGCCGCGTGAGCACGTCTTGCTGTTGTGCGAGCACCACACCGTCATCGACGCCGCCGGAGTCGCCAGCGCGTTGCGCACCGTGGCCCGGTTCTACGAAGGCGGCGACATCCCCGCCGCGCCCGACCGCGCGTTCGAGGATTGGCTCGACCGGCGCGCCGCCCCCACCGCAATGCCGCAGTTCGAGCCGGCGCTGGCGCATTTCAGCAGCGTCCTCGGGGGCGCCGCGTTCAACCACGACGCGATCTACGACTTGCCGGACGATCCGCGACGCGAAGTGGCCTATGTGCCGCCGGACGTGGTGGACGTGACGAGGGTGCTGGGCGCCGGCCCGATCCAGGCGGTCCGGGCGCTGTGCGACCGTTGCCGCTGCTCGTTGTTCGTGGCGTTCCTGGCCGCCTACCGGGCGGTGCTGGCGGACCTGCTCGACGTCCGCGACCTGACCATCGGCGTCGTCGTCTCCGGCCGCGCCGGGGAGCCCGACGACATCGTGGGCATGTGCGTGAACACGGTGCTGGTCCGGCTGCCGGCGGCGCCGTGCGGCCAGGGCGCCGAGGCGGCGGTGCGCGAGGTGGCCGAGCATTGGCGCGCCTCGCGGCGGTTCCAGAACGTGCCGTTGCAATGGCTGAGCCAGGCGGCGTCGACCGGGAGCATTCCCGGCCGGGCGCAGTTCGTCATCAACATGCTCGACATGCGCCACACCCCGTTGCCGCTGCCAGGCGTGAGCCAGCGGGTGCGCTACATCACAAACGCCTACCCGACCGGCGACTTGGTGTTCTCGCCGACCTCGTTCGAGGACGGCACGCTCGGGATGCGCATGATCGTGGGCTCGCCGCGGATCAGCCCGGCGCGCGTCGAGGCGGTGTTCGCCGGCATCGAGGCGCTGCTGTCGTCATGGTCCGGCGCGTAGGGCGGCGGCCGCGGCGATGAGCGCCGCTGTGCTGGTCATCGACCAGGGCACCACCTCGACCCGCGCCATCGTGTTCGGGCCGGAGATGACGCCACTGGCGCAGGCGCAGCGCGAGTTCCCGCAGTTCTACCCACGGCCGGGCTGGGTGGAGCACGACCCGGAGGCGCTGTGGTCGACGGCGCTCGACACGGCGCGCGAGGCGCTGTTGCGGGCCGGCGTCGCGGCGCGGGCGGTGACGGCGCTGGGCATCGCCAACCAGCGCGAGACCACGCTGGTCTGGGATCGCCAGAGCGGCCGGCCGATCCACAACGCGATCGTCTGGCAGGACCGCCGCACCGCCGATGCCTGCGCCGCGCTGGAGCGCGACGGCCACGGCGAGGCGGTGGCGGCCTGCACCGGGCTGCGGCTCGACCCGTACTTCTCGGCGACCAAGATCGCCTGGCTGCTCGACCACGTGGCCGGCGCGCGGGCGCGGGCGGAGGCGGGCGAGTTGGCGTTCGGGACCGTCGACAGCTTCCTGCTGTGGCGGCTGACCGGCGGGCGGGTGCATGCGACCGACGCCACCAACGCCTCGCGCACCCTGCTGTGCGACATCGGCGCCGGCGCATGGGACGAGGGGATGCTGCGCCTGTTCGGCATCCCGCGCGCCCTGCTGCCGGAGATCCGCGACAGCGCCGGCTGGTTCGGCGACACCGAGCCGGGATTGCTGGGCGCCGCGGTCGCGGTGCGCGGCATCGCCGGCGACCAGCAGGCGGCGCTGGTCGGGCAGGCCTGCTTCGCGCCCGGCGCGATCAAGGCGACCTACGGCACCGGCGCGTTCGTGCTGCTGCACACCGGCGCGGCGAAGCGGCACTCGCGCCACGGCCTGTTGACCACCATCGCCAGCCAGCGCCACGGCCAACGTCGCTACGCGCTGGAAGGGGCGATCTTCTCCGCCGGCAGCGCCGTGCAGTGGCTGCGCGACGGGCTCGGGGTGATCGGCGAAGCGGCCGAGACCGGCGCGCTGGCGGCGCGGGCCGATCCGGCGCAGGCGGTCTACGTGGTGCCCGCGTTCACCGGCCTGGGCGCGCCGCACTGGGACAGCCACGCCCGCGCGGCGATCAGCGGCATCACCCGCGCCACCACCCGCAAGGAGCTGGCGCGCGGCGTGCTGGAGGCAATCGGCTACCAGACCCGCGACCTGCTGGGAGCGATGCTGGAGGATGCCGGGATCACCGAGCCTGTCGCGTTGCGCGTCGACGGCGGCATGGCGGCGAGCGACTGGGCGATGCAGTTCCTGGCCGACATGACCGGGCTCGCGGTGCAGCGCCCGGCCAGCCTGGAGACCACGGCGCTGGGGGCCGCCTACCTGGCCGGGCTGGATGCGGGCGTCTACCCCGAGCCGGACGCGTTCGCGCGCGGCTGGTCGGCCGCGGCGCGGTTCACGCCGGCGCTGGACGAGGGCGTGCGGGCGGCGAAATACGCCGGCTGGCGCCGGGCGGTGGCGCAGGCCCGGCTTGGGGCGGTTTAGCCGGCGCGCGCCGTCACACGACGCTGACGTGCGACGGCGCGTAGAGCAGCTTGTCGGTGATGGCCTGCTGCTCGGGCCGGTAGTTCCCGGCACCCCAGGCGGTCTGGATGCCGTTCGGCGACTGGCCGTTCTCGTTGCCCGCCAGCCACCATGACCCGCTGACCGCCTGCTGGTTGCCGGTGATCGACGGCCCGCCCTGCGCGCCGTCCTGGCCGCTCATGTACGACATCAGGGTCGATGCCCATGCGGCGGCATCGGCGTCGCCCGGCGTCATCGAGGCACCCATCTCGCCGATGAACACCGGGGCCAGGCCGGACGTCACCACCGAGCCCCAGCCGGCGTTCCACAGCGAGATCGCGGCGGCGCCGGAGTCGGCGCTCGCGCCGCCGATCTCCTGCGGGTACAGGTGGCTCGAATACACCAGCTTGTTGGCGACGTTGAGCTTCACCGGGTCGGAAAACACCTTGCTGTAGTCGCCATAGATGGCGCCCTGGCCGCTCACTCCGGTGAAGGTCTGCTGGAAGTTGGAGGGCGGCTCGGCGATGATCAGCAAATTGGGGTTGACCGCCAGGATCGCGTTGCCGGTGTTCTGGAACATGGCGCGGATGTCGGTGGGCGAGCCGTCGCCCCAGGTCGACTCGCCGCCATAGGCGGCCGGCTCGTTGGTGAGGTCCATCCCGATCACCGTCGAATTGCCGGCGTAGCGGTTCGCCAGCGCCACCCAGTTCGCGGTGAACTGCGCCGACGTCACGGTGCCGGGCGTGCCCGCGCCGGCGTAGCCGTCAGTGTTGTCGCTGCCGGCGCCGAGGTCGTACCAGAGGCCGTTGCCCTGCGTGCCGCCGCCCAGCGCCGGGTTGCCTTCGTTGTTGTGGTGGTCGAGGATGATCTTGAGGCCGTCCTGGCCGGCGTAGTTGACGATCGCGTCGAGCACCTGCAGCGAGTTCAGGCCCTGCAGCCCAGGGTTTTGCGAGTAGTCGATCGAGCCGGCGGCCGGCGCGGCGTGCATCAGCACGTCGGTCCAGGGAATGCGGATGGTGTTGAAGCCGTCCGCCTTGATCGAGTCGATGATGGACTGGTAGCTCGCGTATTGCAGTCCCGCCGGTGCGAACGCCAGGCTGTCGGTGCCGTTCCAGCCGATCGAGGCGATCCGCACCGGGTTGCCGTGGCTGTCGACGAACTGGCTGCCGCTGGTGCTCAGATAGCCCGATGGCAGCAGGTAGCCGCCCCGCCCCGACGTGCCGCCCACGTCGTTCACGGCCCCGGACGGCGCCGCCGGCGCCGTCACCGCGCCGCCGGTCGTCGTGGCGCCGGTCGTCGTGGCGCCGGGCACCGGGCTCGTCGCCGTGCCGGCGGACGGACCCCAGGCGGCGGTGGGAGAGGTCTTCGACCACCACAGCTTGCTGGCGTTCTCCTGCCAGACGACGCCTTTTTCGTAGGCCAGCTCGATGACGTTCGCGGTGGTGCCGTCGGTGGCGCCGTTGACGGCGACCTGGCCGCCGCTGGTGATGGTCCATTTGTTGGCGCTGCCGTCGACGATGGCGGCCAGCGAGCCGAGTGGGACAAGCGTGTTGTCGGGCGAGGCGGAGGCGCCGCTGGCGGCGGCGGGAACGGGGCTGGTGGGTGTCCCGCCCGCCGGACCCCACGTGTCGCTGGGCAGGGTCTTGGACCACCACAGCTTGCTCGCGTTCTCCTGCCAGACCTTGCCGCCCTCGTACGCCAGCTCGGTCACGGCGCGGGTCGTCTGGTCGGTCACGCCGTTGACGGCCACCTGACCGCTCGCGGTGATCGTCCACCTGTTGCCGTGGGCGTCGACGACCGCGGCGGCCGAACCCGCCAGGACGACCGTGTCGTTCGGCGACGCGGCGACTTGCGCCGGTGTCGACGCCGGGACCGGGCTGGTGGGCGTGCCGCCGTCCGGCCCCCAGGCATCGGTCGGCGAGGTCTTCGACCACCACAGCTTGCTCGTGTTCTCCTGCCAGATCACGCCGCCCTCGTAGGCAAGCAGGATGACGTTGCGCGTGGTGGGATCGGCGGCGCCATTCAGGGCGACCTGCCCGCCGCTGGTGATCGTCCAGCGGTTGCCCTTCGCATCGGTGACGGCCGCCTTGGAACCAAGCGCGACGAGGGTGTTGTTGGCGCTGGCGGCCATGAAGTCCTCCCGATTTCGTAACGATCCGGGACCATACGCAGGCGTGGATGCGGCTTGCCATGCCGAAGCGTGCCGTCTGACCTTTCTCAATATTACATAATCAACGAATTACTTTGCCGAACTTTGCTTGTCTTGACACACTCGATCTAGACTTGCTTTGGGCCGCCCGACGAGACGATCCCACGCAAGTCGCCGGCGGCCGCGGCCACGGCGTCGCCCCATTCGCCTGGGGCCGACTGCCGATACAGCCGGCAAGTCGAGTACCATGGCGAGTCGTGGCGGCCCGCCATCCAGCGCCAGTCGGGCGCGAACGGCAGCAGCACCCAGACCGGCTTGCCCAAGGCACCCGCCAGGTGCGCCACCGAGGTGTCCACCGCGATGACCAGGTCGAGGCAGTCGACCAACGCGGCGGTGTCCTCGAAGCTGCGCAGCGCCCCGCTGGCGTCCAGCATCGGGACCGTCGCGAGCTGCGCCGCCGCCTCGCCCTTCTGCAACGACACGAACGCCGCGCCCGCGGTCGCCAGCAACGGCAGCAACGCGTCCAGCCGCATCGACCGGTTGCGGTCGTTGGGGTGGCTGGGACGCCCCGCCCAGGCCAGGCCGACGCGCAACCGCGCGCCGGGCGCTGCGGCGCCTAGCCATTCGAGCATGGCCGCACGCCCGGCCACGTCCGCCGTCAGGTACGGCGCCGCGCCAGGGATCGCGCCCGGCGTGGCTCCGGCCAGGCGTGGCAGCCCGGAGAACGGGCAATGCACGGCACAGGAAGCCGCGTCCTCCCATTGCGTCAGGTGTCGCGGCTGCGGGAACACGCGCCGCAACAGGCCCAGCAGCTCGGCGCTGCACGCGACCGCGACGTCGGTGGCGCGCGCCATCGCCCAGGGCAGGAAGCGGGAGAACATCACCACGTCGCCGAAGCCCTGGTCGGCGACCAGCAGCAGCGGCCGGTCGGGGCCGAGCGGCCGGCCGTCCCATGGCGCGTGGCGCGACGCCAGCGTCAGCCCCGGCGGCAACAGCGGCTGCGCCCCGGCGATGCGGTAGCGCCACTCGTACTCCGCCCACCCCTCGGGATAGGCGCCGCTCGCCAGCAACGCCTGCCCCAGCCGCATGTGCGCCTCGGCCATGTCGGGCTTCAGCGCGACCGCGCGCCGCGCCGCGCGGATGCACAGGTCCAGTTCCTGCCGGTCGTAGCGCAGCATCGCCTCGTTGAAATGGTGCGAGGCGTCGGTCGGCGCCACCGCCTGCGCCCGCCGCGCCATCGCCAGCCCGTCATCGAGGCGTCCCTGGACGCGGTACGCCTCGGCGAGGTTGCCGAGCTGTTGCGGCGCACCGGCTCCCGCCGCCACGGCGGCCTCCATGAGCGCCACCGCGTCGGCCACGCGCCTTTGCTTGAGTGCCACGGTGCCGCTCAAGTGCAGCGCCTGGGGATGGTCGGGAGCGGCCGTCCGCACATGCGCCAGCAGGCGGTCGGCCGCGTCGAGCCGCCCGGACTTGATGTATTCATGCACGACCGCCAGCAGCTCGGGCAGCGGCACCGACACCCCTATTAATTCCATATTCGGAACGTTACCCGATGCCGCCGCGACCCGCCAGGGGGCCGCGGCTCACTCGGAGCGGACCGGCACCACCGTGACGCGGGCGTGGGACGAGCGCAGCCCGGCCAGGTGCTCCGGGGCGATGCCCTCGTCGGTGATCACCTCGTCGATCTCGGCCAGCGTGCAGAAGGTGCAGAAGCCGGGCGCCTGGAACTTGCTGCTGTCGACCAGCAGGATGGTGCGCCGCGCCGACTGGATCATCGCGCGCTTCAGCGCCGCCACTTCGAGCGAGGCGTCGGTCAGCAGCGTCCCAGTCACCGCCAGCGAGCCGATCAGGCAGAGGTCGGTGTGGATGCCGCGCAGGAAGCTCTCGCCCGGCTCGCCCACCAGCATCCTGGTCCCGGCACGCACGCTGCCGCCGGGCACGATCACCCGCCAACTGGGCGAGGCCGCGCACAGCGCCGCCGCCTCCAGGCTGTTGGTCACGGCGGTCAGCGGCAGCGCCCTCGCGAGGCCGCCCTTCACCGCCTCCAGCACCGTCGAGCTGCTGTCGAACACCACGCTCTCGCGCGGGCTGAGCCGCAGCGCCGCCTCGGCGCCGATGGCGCGCTTCTCGGCGCGCTGCAGATGCGCGTTGAGCGCCGGCTCGCGCTCGAACGTCGCCTGCAGCGGCGGCACCAGCAGCGCGCCGCCATGGGTGCGCTCGAGGTAGCCTTGCTCGGTCAGTTGTTCGAGGTCGCGCCGGATAGTCGAGGGCGAGGCGCCGATGCCGCCGGCCAGTTCGACGATGGAGGCCGAGCCGTTGCGCTTGACCCGCTCCAGGATCATGGCGCGACGCTGCGCCGGGATCATTTCCATGCAAAGGTCACGGCTGCGCCAGCGCGAGCAGGCAGCCGGCGGTGAAGGTGTCGCCGAGGCCCAGCGTGGTCGCCGGGGCCGCGAGGTAGGGCGCCGGGCAGGACACCAGGGTCCAGGCGCCGGAGCGCAGCGGGCGCGGGAACGGCGGCGTCGCGAAGCGTGCCCGGGCGTCGATGCCGGCCGGGCGCACCGGCGTGCCGGCGGCGGCGCGGGCGCTGGAGAGCAGGCAGCCCAGCATCAGCGCGTCCCGCTCGACATCGGGGTCGCCCAGCGTGGCGCTGGCGGCCCACTCGTCGGCATGGACGCAGACGCGGCCGATCCCGAGCCGGTCGCCCAGGGCGCACAGGCCGGTCGCCAAGTCCTTGGTCGGACCCATCGCCAGGAACTCGGAATGGCTCATGCCGACCGAGCTGACGGCACGCCGCATTCCCTGCAGCACCGCCTCGCCCATCGCGGGTGAGTCGTAGCCGGCCATTTCCAGGTGCACGGTGCGCACGCCCGCCGCACGCCAGGCCGCGCCGAGGGTCGCGACCCGTGCCAGTTCCGCATCCAGCGCTCCGGCCGGCACGGCGCTGAACCCGGACAGCAGCGCCGCCCCGGCCGAAGGCGCGAGCTCGACGCTGAGCCGGTCGAACGCGGCGTCGTGCTCCAGGCCGAGGTTGTCGAACCGGACGATGACGCGCGACGAGCGCGGCGGCGTCACCGCGCCGACCGGCAACCCCTGCGTGAACTCGAAGATGAAGATGTCGGGCCGCGCCTGCCCGCGTGCCGCCACGTCCGAGGCGGCCACCATCCCGCCCGCCTCGGCCAGCAGCAGCCGTGGGTCGAGCCGCGCCAGCATGTGCGCGCTGCGGTCCTCGAGCGCCACCAACGCCCGCGCGCCCACCGCCGACAACGCCCAGGCCGCCTGCGGGCCGGTGCCGCCCAGCGCGTAACGCGTCGGGACATGCTCGGCCAGCCAGCGCGGGCCGTCCGGCCAGTCGACCGCGATCTCGCCGCCCACGCCGCGCGCCGCGCGCTCGACCAGCAACGCGGCCAGCGCCATCGCCGGCTTCGTGCGCCGCTCGGCGAGCAGGCCGGCCATGTCGTGCATGGCAATCCGCGCGTCGACGCAACTGCCCATGCCGCAGAGGATCAGCGGCGCCCGCGCCGCGAGGCCGGGCAGCCGTTCGAGCAGATCGACGTAGGCGGCTCTGTCGGCATCGGGGGCAAGACTCACCGGCGCGGGCCTTCCAAGCAAATGACCATTCATGACGTTAACTGGAACGACAGCAAATGCCAGGGTCTTTGAATTGCAGGTCCAGGTTGGCTCGGAATGAAACGTTCTGGAATTTTGTGGTTGAGTTTGGCGCTGGCGGCTGCGATGAATGGATGGTGCCGGCAACGCCGGTCCATGCGAGGGGACGCGCGATGACGAGATTGGCCGACAAGCTGGCGAGCATCCGGGCCGGGACCTACACGCGGTCGGATTTCATCGTCGCCGACGCCAAGGACGGCGACATGGGCTGCGGCGCCGCCGGCCTCGGCCCCAAGCGCGACGCCGACGGCCGCGTCGCCGGCTATCGCACCCGCGCCGACTACCTCGCCGGCATCCAGGCGGTGATCGAGCAGGACGTCGTCGACATCGTGCTGACCTCCGCCTCCAACGCGGAGCTGCTGCACGAGCGCGGCGCGTTCGCCCGCGGCACCATCCAGCCGGCGATCCGGGCCAACGAGGCGACCGATTGCTGGGGCGGCGTCCGCCACCAGACCTACACACGGCAGCCGTCGCGGCCGTTCCGCACCGCCGACCTGGCGCGCGCGATGCAGGGCGGCACCGATCTCGGCCTCTACTCGCTCACCTTCGTCAACGACCTCGACGACGACCTGCGCTCGCTCGACGCCTTCGCGGCGTTCCGGGCGCAGGCGATCCCGCTGGGGTTCAAGTATTTCCTGGAAGTGTTCAACCCCAACGTCGACATCGGCCTCGATCCAGAACAGCGGGCCGAGTTCGTCAACGATTGCATCCTGCGCTGCCTGGCCGGCCTGACGCGCGCGGAGCGGCCGCAATTCCTCAAGATCCCGTTCAACGGCCCGAAGGCGATCGAGGAACTGGCCAGCTTCGACCCGCAGCTCGTGGTGGGCGTGCTGGGCGGCGGCGCCGGCACCACGCGCGACGCGCTGGAACTGGTGAGCCAGGCGGAACGCTACGGCGCGCGGGTGGCGCTGTTCGGGCGCAAGATCAACTTGGCGGAGCAACCGTTGGCGCTGGTGGCGCTGATGCGGCAGGTGGCCGACGGCGCCGTGGGGCCGGAGGAGGCGGTGCGCGCCTACCATGGCGAGTTGCAGCGAGCCGGCATCAGGCCGATCCGCGCCCTGGAGGACGACCGCGTGGTGACGGAGGCGCCGTTGCAGCAGGCGGCGCTGCGCCAGGCCGCCTGATGACAGCGCCACCCGCCTGCCGCTAAGGACAGACGCTGGGCGTGCCGTAAAAACAAAAATCAAAGGGGAACGAAGCCTATGCGCACCAAAGCGATGCTCGCGGGCGGTCTCGGCCTGCTGCTTGCCGCCTACGGTTCGGCACGGGCGCAGACGGTGCTGACCGTCGCCACCGTGAACAATCCCGACATGGTTACGATGCAGCGGCTGTCGGCGAAGTTCGAGAGCCAGAACCCCGACATCAAGCTGCGTTGGGTGACGCTGGAGGAGAACGTGCTGCGCCAGCGCGTCACCACCGACGTCGCGACCAAGGCCGGGCAGATGGACATCGTGACGGTTGGCGTCTACGAGGTCCCGATGTGGGCCAAGCGCGGCTGGCTGGCGCCGCTGACCGCGCTGCCCGCCAGCTACGCCATCGAGGACGTGCTGCCGCCGCTGCGCGCCGCCCTCTCGGTCAAGGACAAGCTGTACGCGCTGCCGTTCTACGCCGAGAGCCAGATGACGCTGTACCGCACCGACGTGCTGCAGAAGGCCGGCCTCACCATGCCGGCCGAGCCGACCTGGCAACAGGTCGCCGACATCGCCGACAAGGTGAACGACCCGGCGCATGGCATCTACGGCATCTGCCTGCGCGGCAAGGCTGGCTGGGGCGAGAACGTGGGCCAGATCACGCCGCTGGTGAACAGCTTCGGCGGCCGCTGGTTCGACATGGCGTGGCATCCGCAGCTCACCAGCCCGGAATGGCTGAAGGGGGCCAGCTTCTACGTCGACCTGCTGCGCCGCGACGGGCCGCCAGGCGCGGTCTCGAACGGCTACAACGAGACCCTGGCGCTGTTCGCCGCCGGCAAGTGCGCGATCTGGAACGACGCCACGGTCTCCGCCGGTTTCCTCGCCAACCCGAAGGAGAGCCAGGTGGTCGGAAAGGTCGGCTACGCGGCGCCGCCCTACGCCGTCACCAAGACCGGCTCGCACTATCTGTGGTCGTGGACGTTGGCGGTGCCGTCGACCTCGAAGAAGCTGGCGGCGGCGACGAAGTTCATGACCTGGGCGACCTCGCGCGAGTACATCGCCATGGTGGCCGACAGCGACGGCTGGGCCAGCGTGCCGCCGGGGACGCGGCTCTCCACCTACCAGAACCCGGACTACCAGAAGGCCGCCCCGTTCGCCCCGGTGGTGCTGGACGCGATCAAGTCGGCCGACCTGAACCACCCGACCTCGCAGCCGGTGCCTTAGTGTCCGGCCCAAATCAAATTTAACCAATTCAGTAGCTTACAGATGTTGAGGGAAACCTAGTAAACTGATTTTGCTTAGCCTTATTCGTTGCCAGCTTAGATTCTTGCTGCTTGGAGTAGATGCAAGCTGCTGATTTCACACTAAATGATCTGAGCCAGACACTTACACCGGGATCGGCTATGTCGGCATCCCCGAGTTCCAGTCGATCGGCACCGAGGCCGGGCAGCAGCTCGCCTCGGCCATCGCCGGCAAGCAGACCGTGGCGCGAGCGCTGCAGATTTCGCAGACCGCCGCCGAGCGCGCCATGCAGCGGGCCGGCTACTACAAGAAGTGAACCCATCGGCCGAGGCGGGCCGGCTGGGCG
>CAXUHK010000029.1:15557-22092 GCA_964250775.1 uncultured Acetobacteraceae bacterium
CCCCGCGCGGCGCACGGCGCGGCTGCGCGGGGCGCCGCCCGTCGTCCTGCTGTTCGCGTGGATGGTCGTGCCGCTGGGCATGACCATCTGGTTCTCGCTGCTGCATTACAATCTCCTCGAAGAAGGCTCCAGCTTCGTCGGGCTGGAGAACTTCGGCTACCTGCTGCACGACCCGTCGCTAGCGACCGCGATCCTCAACACCGTGCTGCTGGTCGGCGGCGTGCTGGCGGCCACGGTCACGCTCGGGATGCTGGTCGCCCTGGTCGTGAACCAGCCGCTATACGGTCGCGGCGTGCTGCGGCTGCTCATCACCGCCCCGTTCTTCATCATGCCGACGGTGAGCGCGCTGGTCTGGAAGAACCTGCTGATGAACCCGGTGACGGGCCTGTTCGCCTGGCTCAGCCAGTCGGCCGGCCTGCATCCGGTGGATTGGTTCGCCGACGTGCCGCTGCTGGCCATCGGCATCATCGTGGCCTGGCAGTGGCTGCCGTTCGCGACCTTGATCTTCCTCACCTCGCTGCAATCGCTCGACCGCGAGCAGGTCGAGGCGGCGCAGATGGACGGCGCCGGCCCGGTCTCGCTGTTCGCGCACGTCGTGGCGCCGCACTTGGCGCGGCCGGCCTCCGTGGTGGTGATGATCGAGACCATCTTCCTGCTGTCGGTGTTCGCCGAGATCCTGGTGACGACCCAGGGCGGCCCCGGCGAGGCGTCGACCAACCTGCCGTACCTGATCTACAAGACCGCCCTGCTCGACTACGACATCGGCGGAGCCTCGGCTGGCGGGCTGGTCGCGGTGGTGTTGGCCAACATCGTGGCATTCTTCCTGGTCCGCACCGCGGCCCGGAATCTCGACCGATGACGGCGCGGCAACGGCGCAAGCTGACCTTCACCGCCGTCGGCTGGCTGATCGGCCTGGCGCTGTTCTTCCCGATCTTCTGGATGGCGCTGACCGCGTTCAAGACCGAGGCGCAGGCGGTCGCCTCGCCGCCATTGCTCCTGTTCCACCCGACGCTGGAGAACTTCGTCCGCGTGCTCACGCAGACCAGTTACCTGCGGTTCGCCGGCAACAGCGTGGTGGTCGCCCTCGGCTCGACGCTGCTCGCCGTGCTGCTGGCGGTGCCCGCCGCCTACGCGATGGTGTTCCACCCGTCGCGCCGGACCCGCGACCTGCTGCTGTGGATGCTGTCGACCAAGATGATGCCGGCGGTGGGCGTGCTGGTGCCGATCTACCTGCTGTTCCGCAGCACCGGCCTGCTCGACACCCGCGCGGGCTTGCTCGGCATCTACACGCTGATGAACCTGCCGATCGTGACGTGGATGCTGTACTCGTTCTTCCGCGATGTGCCGGCGGAGATCTTCGAGGCGGCGCGCATCGACGGCGCCGGTATCTGGAAGGAGATGCTGGTCCTGCTGCTGCCGCTGGCCGCCCCGGGGATCGCCTCCACCGTGCTGCTCAACACGGTGCTGTCCTGGAACGAGGCGTTCTGGAGCATCAACCTCACCGCGTCGGACGCGGCGCCGCTGACCGCCTTCATCGCGACGTTCTCCAGCCCCGAGGGGCTGTTCTGGGCCAAGCTGTCGGCGGCGTCGGTGCTGGCCGTGGTGCCGATCATGTGCGTGGGCTGGACGACGCAGCGGCAACTGGTCAGCGGGCTGACCTTCGGCGCGGTCAAGTAAGGGGAACACACGATGTACTTCGAGAAATACCGGCTCGACGGCAAGACCGCGTTCGTCACTGGCGGCGGGCGCGGCATCGGCCTCGCCAGCGCGCAGGCGCTCGCCGAGGCGGGGGCGCGCATCGTCATCTCGGACCGCGACGAGGTGGTGCTCCACGCCGGCCAGGAGGAGTTGCGCCGCCACGGCTGCGCGGCCGAGGCGGTGCTGCTCGACGTCACCCGATCTGCCGATGTCACGCGCGTGGCACAGGAGTTGAACCAACGGCTCGGCGCGGTCAACGTGCTGATCGCCAACGCCGGCATCGCCTGGCCCGACACCGGTGGCGAGGAGATGTCCGACGAGGTCTGGCTGAAGGTCATCGACATCAACCTGAACGGCGTGTTCTGGTGCTGCCGCGCGTTCGGCAAGCCCATGCTGGAGCGGCGATCCGGCGCCATCGTCACGGTGGGCTCGATGTCGGGGCTGATCTCCAACCGGCCGCAGCGCCAGGCGCAGTACAACGCCTCCAAGGCGGCGGTGCATCACTTGACGAAATCGCTGGCCGGCGAGTGGGGGCGGCGCGGCGTGCGGGTCAACGCGGTGGCGCCCGGCTACGTCGACACCGCCATGTCGGGGCCGGCGCTGCGCGTCCCGGCGCTGAACGACGTCTGGATGGACAACACGCCGACCGGGCGGGCGCTGACGTCGGACGAGATCGCCTCGACGATCCTGTTCCTGGCGACCGATGCGGCGAGCGGGCTGACCGGCTCGGTCGTGAGCGTCGACGCCGGCTACACCGTCTGGTAGCTAGGCAAGGCGGCGCAGGCGGGTGCTCCGGTAAAGTTCGACCAGGGACACACGCAGGCCGATGCTTTCCAGCACCAAGTCGCCATCGGCGAGGCTTTCCGGCTCGCGCGGCCAGGCGCCGTCGGCACCCCGACGCAGCAGCTCAGCCCCGATCGAGACCGACCTCAGGACCACGATCTCCCGCACGCTCGGGATCGTGGCATAGGCCCAAACATTGGCCCAGGTCTCGGCCTGGTTGCTGGGCGAGAGGATTTCCACGATCAGCACCGGGTCGGTGATCCCGGTCTCCTCGCTCTCGTACTGCGAACAGGTCACGGCCAAGTCGGGCACGCGCATGTTGTGACTGGATTGCACCCGGGGCACCACGCCCGGCGTCACCACCAGGGTGCAGGCGCTGCCGCGCTCGCGCAGATGGTTACGGACTAGGCTACCCAGCTCGCCCTGCAGCGTGCCACGCGTGCGGCTGGCCGGGGCCATCGCCTGAGGCACGCCGTCCACGAGCTGTCACAGGCGTCCGTCGTCGGAGTTCCAGGCCAGGAACTCGTCGACCGACATCGGTGCGGAGACCATGGCCAGTGCCACCATGGCCGTATCCTAGCCGCCCTCGAACCTAGGCGCCACTGTCAGCGATGCAGCGTGCCGGCCTCGCCCAGCGCGCGCTGCGCCAGGACCACCGGCAGGGCGGTCAGCACGATGACCACGAGCACGATCACGTTGACCTCGGGCAGATGCTGGCCCAACCGGATCGCGCCGAAGATCCACAGCGGCAACGTGGTCTGCGCGCCCGCCGTGAACGTGGTCACGATCACCTCGTCGAACGACAGCGCGAACGACAGCAGCGCGCCGGCACCGATGGCACTGGCCAGCATCGGCGCGGTGACGAGCCGGAACGTCCGCCACGGCCCCGCGCCCAGGTCGAGCGACGCCTCGACCCACGAGGCGGGCAGGCGGCGCAGCCGGGCGACGACGTTGTTGTAGACGATGACGACGCAGAACGTGGTGTGGCCGGCGACGATGGTCCAGAACGACAGTGCCACGCCCCAGAACGCGAAGTACGACGCCAGCGCCATGCCGGTCAGCACGCCCGGCAGCGCCAACGGCAACACGACCGCGAACTGCACCGCCTCGCGCCCGCCACCACGCATCCGATGCACGGCCATGGCCGTGAGCGAGCCTAGCGCCACGGCGAAGATGGTTGCCAACGCTGCGAGCTCGACCGACAGCAGCAGGGCCGCCCGCACCTCCTCGTCCGCCCAGGTAGCGGCGAACCAGCGGGTCGAGAACGCCGCGATCGGCCAGCCCTGGATGTTGCTGGCGGAGGACGCATACAGCGCGACGATGGCGATCGGCGCGAACAGGAACGCCAGGATCGCGGCGACCCAGGCGGCCAGGGCGACCCGCCCGATCACAGCGCGCGGAACGCGCCGGCGGCCCGAGCCGCCAGGAGATACAGCGCCATCACGACCAGCGGCAGCGTGGCGTAGGCGGCTGCGAACGGGATGTTGTTGGAAACGCCGACGTTGGAATACACCACGTTGCCGATGAAGTCCGATCCGGGCCCGCCGACCAGCATCGGCGACACGTAGTCGCCCAGCGTCAGCGAGAAGGTGAAGATCGAGCCCGCCGCCAACCCCGGCAACGCCAGCGGCAGCACCACGCGGCGCAGCGTCCGCCAGCCCGCGGCGCCGAGATCGGCCGACGCCTCCAGCAGCGACGCCGGGATGCGCTCCAGCGCCGCGTATAGCGGCAGGATCATGAACGGCAGCCACAGGTAGCTGAACACCAGCCACATCGCCCAGTTCGAGTAGGCGATGGACTGGCCGCCGAGCCCCAAGCGCGCCAGCGCCCAGTTCAGCACGCCGTCATGCGCCAGGATCAGCCGCCAGGCGTAGACGCGCGCCAAGTAGCTCGACCACAGCGGGATCATCACCGCGGCGACCAGGGCGGCGCGCAATCGCGGGCCGGCGTGGCGCGCCAGGAACCAGGCGAACGGGAACGCCAGGGCGGCGTCGGTCAGCGTCACCGCCGCCGCGATCGCCACCGTGCGCCAGGCGATGACGCGGTAGATGGCGCTGCCGGCGATCTCGGTGAAGTTGTCGAGCGTCCAGTCCGCAACGATCTCGCCGCTCAGCGCGTCGACGCGCCAGAACGCGGAGACGAACATCGCCGCCAGTGCCGCCAGGTACAACGCCGCGAACCAGATTGCCGGCGCCGACAGCAAGGCCGCGGTCGCCAAGGGCGGCCGCGCCCAGAGCAGCCGCGAGAGGCCCGTCAGCCCTTGATCTCTTGCCACGCCTTCTGCCAGGCGCCGTAGTCGAGGCAGGTGTCGCCGCCGCCGTTGACGCCTGGGCCGCACTGCTTGCGCGGCGTCTTCCAGAACGCGATCTTCTTGAAATACGCGGCGTCGGCGTCGCCGTGGTACTCGGCGCAAGAGCCGGCCTGCAGCGCGTCCATCTCGGCGCAGGCGCGCAGGTTGGCTGGCGTCTCGCCGAACGCCAGCGCCTGCTGCGCCTGCACCTTGGGCGCGGTCACGTAGTTGATCCACTGGTAGGCGCAGTTGCGATGCGGCGACTTGGCCGAGATCATCCAACTGTCGGCCCAGCCCGTCGCGCCCTCGGCGGGCAGCGTGTCGGCGACGGGAACTTTCGCCTGCTTGAGCGTGATCGTCTGATACGGCCACGCGGCGCCGATCACCGCGTCGCCGTTCTTGTAGAGGTCGACCTGGTCCGAGGCCAGCGCCCAGTACTTCTTGATCAGCGGCCGCTGCTGCTTGAGCAGCGCCACGGCGGCGTCCATCTGCGGCTGCGTCAACTCGTACGGGTCGGTGATGCCGAGCGCCGGCTGCGCGCGGGACAGGTACAGCGCCGCGTCGGCGATCTGGATCGGGTTGTCCGGCACCGTGACCAGCCCCGCATACGCCTTGTCGTAGATCGCGGCCCAGGAGGTCGGGGCCGGCGTCACCTTCGCCGTCTGGTACAGCAGCACGTTCGGCCCCCACTCGTACGACACACCGTAATGCGTGCCGCCCACGGTGTTGAAGGCCGGCGCCTGCAGGTCGGGGATGAAGTCCTTGGCGTGCGTGATGAGCGCCATGTCGATCGGCTGCACGTTGTGCCCGTAGATCAGCCGCAGCGTCGCGTCGCCCGAGGCGGACACCACGTCGTACTGCGCGCCGCCGCCCTGGCGCATCAGCGCCACCATCTCGTCGCTGCTGCCGGCGTATTTGCGTTGCACGACGCAGCCGGTCTCGGCCTGGAACGGCTTGACCCAATCGTCGGCCGCGTAGCCTTCCCAGGCGACGACGTTGAGCGCGCCCTCGCCTTTGCCGATCCCCGGCTCGGCCGCCTGCGCCGGCAGCGACAGTGCCATCGCCCCTGCCACGAGCCACCGAATTTTCATGCCGTCCCCTCCCCCGTTGCCAACACGCTGACCGACTCGGGCCGCCACAGGGCGCGCACCGCCATGCCCGGCTTCCAGCGCGACCCATCCGCGCACGCCGCCGCGTTCTGCTCCACGACGGCGAGCGTGGTGCCGTCCTGCAACTCGACGCCATAGCGCGTGAACATCCCGAGATAGCTGACGCTGCGCACTACGCCGTTCGGGTCGTGCTCGCTCAGCGTCACCTTCTCCGGCCGCAGCACGACGGTGCGGCCGTCACGGCGCAGCAGGTTGCTGGTGCCGACGAACCCGGCCACGAACGCGCTCGACGGCCGCTCGTAAAGTTCGTATGGCGTGCCGACCTGCTCGATGCGGCCGTGGTTGAACACCGCCACCCGGTCGCTCATGGTCAGCGCCTCCTCCTGGTCGTGCGTCACGTAGAGGAAGGTGATCCCGCTCGCCTGCTGCAGCGCCTTCAGCTCGACCTGCATTCGGTGGCGCAGTTGCAGGTCGAGCGCGCCCAGCGGCTCGTCGAGCAGCAGCACGCGCGGCCGGTTGACCAGGGCGCGGGCCAGCGCCACGCGCTGCCGCTGCCCGCCCGAGAGCTGCCCCGGCCGCCGCGCGCCCGCATACGCCCGCGGCCCCCAAGCCCCCGCCCCCCGACCCCCCCGCCCCCCCCCCCCCGCCCGCCCCC
>CAXUHK010000029.1:22102-29469 GCA_964250775.1 uncultured Acetobacteraceae bacterium
CCGCCCGAGAGCTGCCCCGGCCGCCGCGCGCCGTATTCCGCGAGCTGCACCATCGCCAGCGCCTCGCTCACCCGGCGCGCGACCTCCGCGTCCGGCAACCGGCGCGCGCGCAGGCCGTAGCCGACGTTCTCGCGCAGCGTCATGTGCGGGAACAGCGCGTAGTCCTGGAACACCGTGTTCACGTCGCGCGCGTAGGGCGGCAGCCGTGCCACGTCGGCGCCGTCGAGCTCGATCCGCCCGGCATCCGGCCGCTCGAAGCCCGCGATCAGCCGCAGCATGGTGGTCTTGCCCGAGCCGGAGGGACCGAGGAAGGTGAAGAACTCGCCGGCCGCGATCTCGAGGTCGAGCCGGTCGATCGCGACCGCCGCGCCGAACGCCTTGCGGACGCCGGCGAGCCGGATGACCGGCGGTGTCAACCGTGGCGCACCATCACGTGCCGCGCCACGGTGTAGTCCTCCAGCGACAGGCCGGAGAGGTCCTTGCCGTAGCCGGACTGCTTCAGCCCGCCATGCGGCATCTCGTTGGCCAGCATGAAGTGGCAGTTGACCCAGGTGCAGCCGTAGCGCAGCCGGCTCGCGGTCGCCATCGCGCGCGACACGTCGCACGACCATACCGACGAGGCCAGGCCGTAATCGGAGTCGTTGGCCCAGGCCACCGCCTGCTCGACATCGCCGAACCGCGTCACCGTCACCACCGGCCCGAACACCTCGCGGCGCACGATCTCGTCGTCCTGCGCCACCCCGGCGACCACCGTGGGCTGGTAATAGAACCCATCGGTGCCGAGCCGGCCGCCCGCCACCACCTCGACATGCGGCAAGCTGGCCGCGCGCTCGACGAAGCCCGCGACGCGGCCCTGCTGGCGGGCGGAGATCAACGGGCCAAGCTCGTTCTGCGTGTCGTCGGCGAGGCCGTGGCGCAGCGAGCCGGCGGCGCCGGACAGGTCGGCGACCAGCCGCTCGTAGATGCCCGATCCGGCGTAGACGCGGCAGGCGGCGGTGCAGTCCTGGCCCGCGTTGTAGAAGCCGAACGCGCGCAGCCCCTCGACCACGGCGTCGAGGTCGGCGTCGTCGAACACGATCACCGGCGCCTTGCCGCCCAGTTCCAGGTGGGTGCGCTTGATCGTGCTCCGCGCCGCCTCGATCATCTTGCGGCCGGTGCCGATGTCGCCGGTCAGCCCGATCATGTCGACGCGCGGGTGGTCGACCAGGCGCTGCCCGACGCCCTCGCCGCGCCCATGCACGATGTTGACCACGCCCGGCGGGAACAGCTCGGCCAAGGTCGGCGCCAGGTGCAGCAGGCTGAGCGGCGTCAGCTCCGACGGCTTGATGACCATCACGTTGCCGGCGGCGAGCGCGGGCGCCAGCTTCCACGCGGCCATCATCAGCGGGTAGTTCCAGGGCGCGACCTGCGCCACCACGCCCACGGGGTCGCGCCGCAGCATCGAGGTGTGGCCGCGCAGGTAGTCGCCCGCGAGCGGCCCGGTGCCGGCGCGGCAGGCGCCGGCGAAGAAGCGGAAGCAGTCGGCGATGGCCGGGACCTCGTCGCCCAGGAACAGGTGCCGCGGCTTGCCGGTGTTGGCGCACTCGACGCCGGCGATCGCTTCCGCGTCGGCCTCGATCCGGTCGGCGAGCCGCAGCAACAACCCGGAGCGCTCGCCCGGGGTGGTGCGCGACCATGCCTCGAACGCGGCGGCGGCGGCCATGACCGATCGGTCCACCTGGTGCGCCGCCGCTTCCGGCACCGAGGCCAGCGGCGCGCCGGTGCGCGGATCGAGCACGGCGAAACCCTCGCCCTCGCCGGCTTCGAGTCGGCCGTCGATCAGGAGGCTGAGCTGCATTCCAAATCCTCCTGCAGGGCAACGGTGAGGCTATCGCCACAGTGCCGCGGTTCACAACCCTGTGTGCCCAAATCCGCCCGCACCAGCGCCTCGACCACGCGCGCCGAGCTGACGACGCCCGGCACGCCCGCGCCCGGATGCGTGCCGGCCCCGGCCAAGTACAAGTTGTCGAGGCCGGGGGCGCGGTTGTGGAAGCGGAACCAGGCCGATTGGGTCAAAAGCGGTGCCGCCGAGAAGCCCGCACCATGCACGCTAAGCAGCTCGTCGCGGAAATAGCTTGGGTCGACGGCGAAGCACTGGGTCAAATGCTGGCGCAAGCCGGGCAGCTCGCGCGCCTCCAGGATGTCGAGCACCCGCTCGCGCAGCTTCGGCCCGGCGGTGCGCCAGTCGATCGGCGCCTGGAGGTTGGGCACCGGCGCCAGCACGTAGAAGCTGTCATGGCCCGGCGGCGCCATGCCGGGATCGGTCGCGGTCGGGCGGTGCAAATAGAGGCTGGTGTCGTCGGACAGCACGCCGCGGTCGAACACGTCGCGCAACAGCTCCTCGTAGCGCTCGCCGAACAGGATGGTGTGGTGCCGCGTGTCGGGATAGGTGCGGTCGGTGGCGAAATACAGCACGTAGAGGCCCATCGAGAACCGTAGCCGCGGCGGCTTCTGCCAGGGCGGCAGCCGCGCGCCGGGCAGCAGGTCGCGGTAGAGCTGCACCGGGTCGCCAGCCGAGACCACGAGGTCCGCTGGGACCACCTCGCCACTGGCGAGGCGCACGCCGCTGGCGCGGCGACCCTGCGTTTCGATCCGTTCGGCGGTGGCGGCGAGCCGGATGCGCCCGCCGTGGCGCAGCAGCAGCTCGGCCATCGCCTGCACCAGCGCCCCGGTGCCGCCGCGCACGTACCAGACGCCCCAGGCACGTTCGAGCCAGTGGATCAGCCCGTACAGACTAGAAGTGTCGAGCGGGTTGCCGCCGACCAGCAGCGGATGGATGCTAAACGCGCGGCGCAGCAGCGGGTGGCGCAGGTGCCGGCACACCAGTTGGTAGACGCTGCGGTCGGCGCGCAGCCGCAACAAGGCGGGAACCGTACGCAGCATGTCGCGCAGCCGGTCGAACGGCACGTGCGCCAGTTGGGTGAAGCCCACGTCGTACAGCGTGCGTGCGTGCCGCAACAACGCTTGGTAGCCCGCGACGTCGGCCGGCTCGAAGCGCGCGATCTCGGCCAGCGTGTCATCGATGCCGCCGCCGTAGTCGAGGTGGCGGCCGTCGGCGAAGCGCATCCGGTAGTAAGGCTCGACCGGCAGCAGCGTCACGTGCTCGGCCATGGTCTCCCCAAACAGGGTGAACAGCGCCTCCAGGACGAACGGCGCGGTGATGACGGTCGGGCCGGCGTCGAAGCTGTATGGTCCGGCCTGGAACCGCCGCGCCCGGCCGCCGAGATCGGGCTGGCGTTCCAGCAGCGTGACCGCCAGGCCCAGCGCCCGCAGCCGCAGCGCCGTCGACAGCCCCGCGAAGCCGCCGCCGATGATGACCGCCTGCCTAGCCGGCATCGGGAACCAGTTGCGTGCTGACCTCCGCCAGCCGGCGCGACGCCGCCAGCATCCGCTCCAGCGCCCTGGCGTGCTCCGGCCCAGCCTGCTCGGCCGCCGCGATCTCGCCCAGCAGGCGCCGGAACTCGGCGGCGCTCTCCGGCGGCATGTGCGCCCGGCCAAAGCCGATCTCGGTCAGGCGCGGTGGCAGGCCCTCGCTGATGTCGTGCTGGTTGCCGAAGAAGTGCAGCAGCGTGCCGTCCTCGTCATAGACCGGCGACAGGAACAGCAGGTTCCAGAACACGCTGCCGTCGCGGCGGTGGTTAGCGATCCACTCGACGCAGCCGTGCCCCGCGGCGATGGTGCGGCCCAACCGGCGCGCGGCGTCGTGGTCTGTGGCCGGACCCTGGAGGAAGCGGCAGTTGCGGCCCACCGCCTCGGCGCGCGGATAGCCGGTCATCGCCTCGAACGCCGCGTTCACCGCGATGATCGGGTGGTCCGGCAGGCGCGGGTCGGACAGCGACATCGGCTCCGTGCTGTGCGCCATGGCGGTCAGCAGGGCGTCGGTGATCGTCGCCATGGCGCGGCCCTCCCTCGTTTGCGGCAGCCTGAACCGGGTGCCCGGCGCGTGGCAAGCCATCAGCTTGTCCTTGCACGCCGCCGACGCGCACGGCAGCATCGCCGCCGCAATCATCGGGTCCAAGACAATGCCAGGCGAGCCGCCGCACATCGTCGTGGTCGGCGGCGGCGCCCCCGGCCTCGAACTGGTCACCAAGCTGGGCGACAGCGTGGGCAAGGACGGTCGTGCCCGGATCACGCTGGTCGAACGCGGGCGGACGCATCTGTGGAAGCCGCTGCTGCACGCCGTCGCCGCCGGCAGCGTCGACCGCACGCAGCATGAGCTGAACTACCTGGCGCAAGCGCACTGGCACCACTTCACCTACCGCTATGGCGAGCTGGCCGGCCTCGACCGCGCCGCCAAGGAAATCCGCCTCGCCGCCACCACCGACGAGGACGGCCGACAGATCACCCCGCCCTCGACTGTGCCGTACGACACGTTGGTGATCGCGGTGGGCAGCGTCACCAACGATTTCGGCACGCCGGGCGCGGCCGAGTTCGCCATCCCGCTGGAGACCCCGGACCAGGCCAGCCGGTTCAACCGCCGGCTGGTCAACGCCTGCCTGCGCGCCAACGCGCAATCGGAGCCGGTGCGGCCGGGTCAGCTCCATGTCGCGGTGATCGGCGCCGGCGCCACCGGCACCGAGCTGGCGGCCGAGCTGCACCGCACCGTGCGCGCCGTGGTCGCCTACGGCCTCGACCGCATCGACCCGGAGCGCGACGTCCACATCGTGCTGATCGAGGCCACGGCGCGCATCCTGCCCGCGTTGCCGGAACGCATCTCGGAGGCGACCGCGAAGCTGCTGACCGACCTCGGCGTCGCCATCCGCACCGGCGCCCGCGTCGCCGAGGTGCGGCGCGACGGCGTCATGCTCGCCGATGGCGGCTTCGTCCCGGCCGAACTGGTGGTGTGGGCGGCCGGCGTGAAGGGGCCGGACTTCCTGCGCTCGCTGGACGGGCTGGAAGTGACGCGCAACAACCAGTTGGTCGTGCGGCCGACGTTGCAGACCACGCTCGACCCGGACATCTTCGCGATCGGCGACTGCGCCGCCTGCCCGCGCCCGGGCCACGAGTTCCCGGTGCCGCCGCGCGCCCAGGCGGCGCACCAGCAGGCGGCGCACCTGCTGCGCCAGCTTCAACGCCACCTTGGCGCCGCTGGTGCCGAGCCATTCACCTATCGCGATTTCGGCTCGCTGGTCTCGCTCGGCAAGTACAGCACGGTTGGCAACCTGATGGGCTTCCTGGTCGGGAAAAGCATGTTCATCGAAGGCTATTTCGCCCGCATCATGTACCGCTCGCTCTACAAGATGCACCAGGCGGCGCTGCACGGTGGGCGTTCGGTGTTCCTGAGCACGATGTTCGCGCGCGAGCGGCCCGAGCCCGGCGTGAAGCTGCACTGACTTGACCGCTCTCGTGGCGATGCGCACGCGGCCGAACTGGACACCGGCCTCCGGCAAGCCGGCGTGGGAGCGCGAGGGCCGTGACTGGCCCAACCGCGACGCCAGCCGCTTCCTGCGCGCCGGAGGGCTGGGCTGGCACGTGCAGGTGATGGGCAGCGGCCCGGTGCTGCTGCTGGCGCACGGCACCGGCGCCTCGACCCACTCCTGGCGCGGCTTGATGCCGCTGCTGGCGCCGCATTTCACCGTCGTCGCCCCGGACCTGCCCGGCCACGGCTTCACCGAGACGCCGGACGCCGAAGGACTGTCCCTGCCGGGCATGGCGCGCGCGGTGGCGGCGCTGCTGCAGGCGCTGGGGGTCGCGCCGGCGCTGGCCGCCGGGCACTCGGCCGGGGCAGCGGTGCTGCTGCGCATGTGCCTCGACCGGCTGATGGCGCCGCGCGCGGTGGCCAGCCTGAACGGCGCGCTGCTGCCGCCGCAGGGGGCCGCCATGCACCTGTTCGCGCCGCTGGCGCGGCTGTTCGCGGCGATCCCATTGGTGCCGCAGGCGTTCGCCTGGCGCGCCGCCGACCGCGCCGTCGTCACCAAGCTGCTGCGCGCCACCGGCTCGACGCTCGACCGGGACGGCGTCGAATGGTACGCGAAGTTGGCGCGCTGCCCCGGCCACGTCGCCGGGGCGCTCGGCATGATGGCGAACTGGGATTTGCGCCCGCTCGCCCGCGACCTGCCCCGGCTAAGCCTGCCGTTGCTTCAAGTGGTGGGCAGCCAGGACGGCACCATCCCGCCATCTGAGGCGACGCGCGTCGCGGGCCTGGTGCCCGGCGCGCAGGTGCTGACACAGCCCGGGTTGGGCCATCTGGCGCACGAGGAACGGCCGCAAATGGTTGCCGAAGCATTGGTCGTGCTGGCCCGGGCGCAAGGCGTGCTGCCGGCTTGATCGTCGACCTAGTGATGGCGTTCGTCGTGCTGGAAGCGGCGG
Organism: uncultured Acetobacteraceae bacterium; assembly: GCA_964250775.1. GTDB lineage: Bacteria > Pseudomonadota > Alphaproteobacteria > Acetobacterales > Acetobacteraceae > CAVRQM01. Next base: position 28,451 of record CAXUHK010000029.1, read on the forward strand.
CGCTGCCGGCCTGGCGCCGACGTACCGGCGCTGGGGTGGCGGCGGCCGATCTGCTGCCCAACCTCGCCGCCGGGTTCTGCCTGCTGCTGGCGCTGCGCGCGGCGATGGCCGGCGCCGCGTGGCCCTGGATCGCGCTGGCGCTGCTGGGCTCGGGACTGGCCCATTTGCTCGACCTGCGCCGGCGATGGCGGCGCATTTCCCGGTAGCGCCGAGTGTCATCCCAAGTTTACACTCGCCCTGGCATGTTGCGAACGACAACCGACCACGCCCGCGACCTGGCCGCCTGCCGGACGATGTTGCGGGGCGGCTCGCGCAGCTTCTTCATGGCCTCGCTGCTGCTGCCGCGCGCGGTGCGCGATCCGGCCTCGGCGCTGTACGCGTTCTGCCGCCTGGCCGACGACGCGGTGGACGTGCAGGGCGAGGCCGGCGCCGTCGCCTCGCTGCGGCACCGGCTCGCGCTGGCCTATGCCGGAACCCCGTTGCCGATCGCCGCCGACCGCGCGCTGGCCGAGGTGGTGGCGCGGTTCGCCGTCCCGCGCGCGCTGCCGGAGGCGCTGCTCGACGGCTTCGCCTGGGACGTCGCCGGCGGGCGCTGCGAGGACATCGCCGACCTGCACGCCTACGCGGTGCGCGTCGCGGCCTCGGTGGGGGTGATGATGGCGCTGCTGATGGGGGTGCGCGACGCCGAGGCGCTGGCGCGCGCCTGCGACCTTGGAATCGCGATGCAGCTCTCCAACGTCGCCCGCGACGTGGGCGAGGACGCGCGCGCCGGCCGGCTGTACTTGCCACGAGACTGGCTGCGTGAGGCCGGCATCGACCCCGACGGCTTCCTGGCGGCGCCGCGCTTCACGCCGGCGCTGGCGGGCGTGGTCCAGCGCGTGCTGGACGATGCGGCGACGTTCTACCGCCGCGCCGCATGGGGCGTGGCACGCCTGCCCCTGGGTTGCCGGCCCGGCATCGGCGCCGCGCGGCTGCTCTACCGCGAGATCGGCTGCCAGGTCGCGCGCCAGGGCTACGAC